>NZ_JADDRN010000012.1:0-182393 GCF_017355445.1 Delftia sp. SD018 | reverse complement strand
GGGGGTGATTGCCGTGCAGTCTTCGGGAATGCCGTTGGGTGGGATGTTCAGCGCCGGTTCCGGCTGTTCCTGGTCCTCGCGCAGTGCCTGCGCAAGATCCGCAAGCCCTGGGTGCTGGAACAACGTGCGCACCTGTGTCGCCCAGCCCTGGGCGCGCAGCCGCTCCAGCAGTTTCAGCGCCAGCAAGGAGTGCCCGCCCAGCTCAAAGAAATGATCTTGCCGGCCCACGCGCTCCACGCCCAGCACCTCGGCCCAGATGCGTGCCAGCATCTGCTCCACCTCACCTTGCGGCGCTTCGTAGACCTGCGCACCGGTCAGTTCGGACTCGGGCAAGGCCTTGCGGTCCACCTTGCCGTTGGCCGTCAAGGGCAGGCTTTCGAGCACCGTGAGAGTGCCGGGCACCATGTAGTCGGGCAGGATTCGGCCCAGGCGCATGCGCAGTTCTGCCGCATTGCAGGCCACTGCATCGTGCAGGGAGACATAGCCGGCCAGTTGCATGCCGGCGGGCCCG
This sequence comes from Delftia sp. SD018, assembly GCF_017355445.1. Classification (NCBI taxonomy): domain Bacteria; kingdom Pseudomonadati; phylum Pseudomonadota; class Betaproteobacteria; order Burkholderiales; family Comamonadaceae; genus Delftia; species Delftia sp. SD018. Next base: position 181,882 of record NZ_JADDRN010000012.1, on the reverse strand, counting down.
CGCCGTGCCACCACCACCGACTCCCTGACTTCGGGCTGGGCCAGCAACTGCGCCTCGATCTCGCCCAGTTCGATGCGAAAGCCCCGGATCTTGACCTGATGGTCGATGCGGCCCAGATATTCGAGCTGCCCCTCATCGTTCCAGCGCACCAGATCGCCAGTGCGGTACAGGCGGCCTCCCGCGCCGTCGAAAGGATCGGCCACAAAGCGCTCCGAGCTCAGTCCTGGCCGGTCCAGATAGCCGGCCGCCAGCGCCTCTCCGCCCAGATACAGCTCGCCGGCCACGCCCGTCGGCGCCAGCGCAAGGTCCTGGGTCAGCACCAGGGCCCGGGTATCGCTGATGGGACGGCCTATGGGAACCTGGCTGCGGCCATCGTCGCGGCAGGTCCAATGCGTCACGTGGATGGCCGCCTCGGTGGGACCGTAGAGGTTTTGCAGGCTGACGCCGCGCAAGCGGGTCAAGGCCTCGCGCTGTGTCTCCGCCGGCATGGCCTCGCCGCCACAGATCACGTAGCGCAGCCGGGTTTCCTCCTCAATGCCTTCGTGGGCCAGAAAGGCCTGCAGCATGGGGGGCACGAAATTGAGCGTGGTGATCTGGTGCTTGCGTATCAGGTCGACGATGCGCTCGGGATCGCGGTGGTCGCCGGGCCTTGCCAGGACCAGGCGCACGCCGGCTGTCAGTGGCCAGAAGATTTCCCAAGCGGAAACGTCGAAGCCAAAAGCCGCCTTGTGCAGTACCGCGTCGTCCGGCCCCAGGCCGTAGTGGTCCTGCATCCATGCCATGCAGTTGGCCAGGGCCGCATGCCGGTTGGCTGCGCCCTTGGGTCTTCCCGTGGAGCCCGAGGTGTAGATCACATAGGCCAGGTTGTGCCCATGCAACTTCACGTCCGGCGCCTGTGCCGATTCGGCCGAGAGGTCCAGGCCGTCGAGTTCGACTACACGCAATGCCTCCGCAAACGGCAAGGTCCCTCGTGTATGGCTCTGTGTCAGCACAAGCGCTATGCCGCTGTCCTGCGCCATGTAGGCCAGGCGTTCGGGCGGGTACTCGGTATCCAGCGGCACATAGGCGCCGCCGGCCTTGAGGATGGCCAGTATGCCCACCACCATGTCGATGCAGCGCTCCACGGCAATGCCCACGCGCACCTCGGGACCGACGCCCAGACCGATCAGCCGGTGTGCCAGGCGATTGGCGCGCCGGTCCAGCTCGGCGCGGCTGAGCACTTCTCCGTCATGGACCAGGGCCACGGCTTGCGGCTGCTCGCTGACGCGCCGCTCGAACTCGCGGTGCACGGGCAAGGCCTGGGCATGGCGCTGCCCGTTGATGCTCCATTGCAGCAACTGCTGCGTCTCGCCAGGCGGCAGCAGCGGTATCTGCGCGATCGGCTGGGCAGGATGCTCGGCAAGCGCCTGCGCCAGGCCGGCAAGGGCCTGGTGCATGTAGCCGCAAATTCGCTGGGCGCCCACCGAGCGCAGCACATGGGCGATCAGGGTGAAGTCGTCACCCGTATCGTTCACCGAAAGGCCCACGGGGAAGTTCGTACGCTCCCGGCTGTGCAGTATCTCCATGCCGTTCCAGGTCTGCGCAGCCGCTTCGTCATGGGCCTGCGCATGCCGGTAGTTCAGCAAGGCCGTGAACAGCGGCGCGCCGCCGCGCAGCCCGCTGCAGCCCTGGGCCAGCGGCAGACTGGCATGTTCGTGGTGCAACAGGCCGGTCAGTGCATCCTGTGTGTCGCGCAGGCATTCGGCCACGCTGCGCCGGCCCAGGCGCACACGCAATGGCAAGGTATTGATGAACATGCCCAGCGCACGCGCAACGCCCTGCCCTGCCTGCATGCGGCCAAACAGCACGGTGCCGAACACGACATCGTCACGAGCGCTTGTCCTGGCAACGACCAGGGCCCAGGCGAGGTGGAACACGGCGGCCGCACTCACGCCATGCCGCTGCGCCAGACGGCGCAGCCGCACTGCCAGTTCCGCATCCAGCGTTTGCCGGGCCTCGTCCACGAGGGAGCCGTCGCCCTGGATATCAAGCAGGTTGAAAGGTGCCGTCGGCTCCTGCACATCGCCCAGCATGGCGCGGAAGAAGGCCTCGTGTTCAGCCGTGCCGACGCCGGCTTGCGCATGGGCGACAAAGCGCCTGAACGGCAGCGGCGCAGGCAGTTCCTGCACCCTCCCCTGCTGGATCAGGGCGATTTCGCCCACAACCAGCTTGAGCGTGGTGTTGTCGTCCACCATGTGGTGCGCGAGGATCTGCAGCAGCCAGCGCTGCCGGGCGGCATCATGAGCCGCCACCAGGTGGATCAGGGGCGCCTGGCGCAAATCGATGCGGTATCCCTCGGCGGCATCTTCCAGCCTCGCTTCCGGATCCTGCGCGGGCGCGCCGCTGGCTGGCTCCGCGAGCCAGGAGATCTGCAGCCTGGCCTCGCGGCAAACGACCTGCACCGGGGTCTCCAGGCCTTCCCAGAAGACTGCCGTGCGCAGGATGTCGTGGCGCGCAACCACGGTGTCGAAACTCTCGACGAAGCGCTCCAGGCGTTGGCGGCTGTCGAAGGCCAGGGTGTGGGAGGTGATGTAGGTGTCACCCTGAGACTGCAGCAGGTGGTGGAACAGAATGCCCTGCTGCAAGGGCGTCAGCGGGTAGATGTCCTGGATGTTGGCCGCCCCGCCGGGCACGGCGGCCTCGATGGCGCGCAATTGTGAGGGCGTTGTCCGGACCAGGGCAAGCATGTCGGGTTCGATTCGCTGGCAGCCTGCAGGAATGCCCATGCCGCCGGCATCCTCCCGCACGGCGCAGACCGCTGCCTCGGCCACTGGCTGCAGGGCCTGGACGAAATCGGCCAGCCGGGGCTTGTGGAACAGCGTGCGCACTTCCACGGCCCAACCTTGGTTGCGGACCTGTTCCAGCAGCTGTATCGCCAGCAGCGAGTGCCCGCCCAGTTCGAAAAAGCTGCTGTGCCGCCCGACGCGCTCCACGCCCAGCACCTCGGCCCATATCTTTGCGATGGCGGCCTCGGCGCCCTCCGCAGGCGCCTGGTATCCAAGGTCCTGGGGGGCATCGGGCTCGGGCAGGGCCTTGCGGTCGATCTTGCCGTTCGCATTCATGGGCAGGCCCTCGGGCATGACGATGATGGCGGAAGGAACCATGTAGTCGGGCAAGCCCGCCTCCAGCCTCGCACGCAGCGCAGCCGGATCGGGTTCGCAGTCCCGGGCTGCGGACACGTAGGCGACCAACCGCTCACCCGCAGGTGATGGCCGAACCAGAACCACGGCTTCGTTCACCTCGGGCTGCGCGAGCAACTGGCCTTCGATCTCGCCCAGCTCGATGCGGAATCCGCGGATCTTCACCTGCTGGTCCATGCGGCCCAGATATTCCAGTTCTCCTTCGGCGCTCCAGCGCACCAGATCGCCGGTCCGGTAAAGACGACGGCCCTGCGCACCGAACGGATCGGCGATGAAGCGCTGCGCCGTCAGGTCCGCACGGCCGCCATAGCCCCGGGCCAGGCCCGCACCGGCCACGTAGAGTTCGCCGGCCACGCCCATGGGCGCCGGATTCAGGTCGGCATCGAGCACGCGCAGGCCGAGATCGGGAATGGGCAGGCCCACGGCGCTGCGCCCACGGTCCAGGTCCGCCCGCGTGATCGGCCGGTAGGTCACATGCACCGTGGTCTCGGTGATGCCGTACATGTTGATCAGCCTGGGGCTCTGGTCGCCGAAAAGGTCGAACCAGGGCTTCAGCGTTGCCGGCTCCAGCGCCTCGCCGCCAAAAATCACACAGCGCAGCGACAGGCCTTCGCCACGATGCAGCGCCGGGCTGTGCATGATTTGCCCGAAGGCCGAAGGTGTTTGATTGAGAACCGTTACGTTCTCCGCACGCAGCAAAGCCAGGAATTCCTGGGGCGAGCGGCTGACCCAGTACGGCACCACCACCAGGCGCCCGCCCGTGCACAGCGCGCCAAAGATCTCCCAGACCGAGAAGTCGAAGGCGTAGGAGTGGAACAGCGTCCAGACATCGTCAGGCCCGAAGCCGAACCAGGCCTCGGTGGCGTCCAGCAGCCGCGCCACGTTGCGGTGGCTCAGCTGCGCGCCCTTGGGGCGGCCCGTGGAGCCGGAGGTGTAGATCACATAGGCCAGGCCGTCTGCATGCAGGGCTAGGGCCGGATCGAGATCGGACTCCCCCTCCAGATCCAGCCCATCGATGGCCAGCATCACCATGCCGCTGCGCTGCGGGCAAGCCGGGGCCAGCGCCTGCTGTGTCAGCAGCAGCGAGATATCGCTGTCCTGCAACATATGGGCCAGCCGGTCGGCCGGATACCGGGGATCCAGCGGAACATAGGCACCGCCGGCCTTGAGGATGGCCAGCAGGCCAACCACCATGTCGAGCGAACGCTCGACCATCAATCCGACCTTGGCCTCAACCACCAGGCCACACGCAATGAGGTGGTGTGCCAGGCGGTTGGCGCGCGCATTGAGTTCGGCGTAGCTCAACGCCTGCCCTTCGCAGGTCACGGCAACGGCCGCGCCGTGCCGCCGCGCCTGGTCCTCTATCAGATGGTGAATCAGCGACTGCCCGCCGGCAGCCGGCGCACGGTCCAGGTCGTATCCCATGCCCCGGGCCTGCAGCAATTGCCGCTCGGCAGGGTCCAGCAGCGGGACCTCGCCAAGGGCCAGGGCCAAATCGCCGGACAGGGCTTCGAGCAGCGCCACATAGTGGCCGGCCATTCTGCGCATGGTTTCTGGCTCGAACAGCTCTCGTGCATAGATCAGGGTCAGCCGCATCTGCCCGGAGCCGTCCAGCCCGATGTCCAACGTCAGTTCGAACTGCGCAGCCTGGTCGCCGATCTCGCAGGCCTCAAGCCCAAGCCCCGGCAGGTTTGCAAGAGAGGCCGCCTGCGCCTGCTGGAAGTTCAGCATCACCTGGAACAGCGGGCTGTGTCCGCTGCCGCGCTCCGGCTGTAGAGACTCCACGAGCACATCGAACGGCAGGTCCTGATGGTCCTGGGCCTGCAGCGTGGTGCGCACTGCCTGGTCCAGCAATTCGCCCAGAGTGGTGCGGCCGTCGAGGCGGCCGCGCAGGACCTGGGTGTTCGCGAAGTAGCCGACCACCTGCTCGGTCTCCACGCGGTTGCGGTTGGCATTGGGCACACCGACACGAATGTCGGACTCGCCGGTATGGCGATGCAGCAGCGCCTGGAAGCCTGCCAGCAAGGCCATGAACAGCGATGCGCCACGGGACTGCGCAGCCGCCTGCAGGCGCCGGGTCAGTGGCTCGTCGGCAAGCACCGTGCAACGTGCTGCGGTGTAGCGGCCATCGGCGCGCCGCGCATGGTCGGTCTGCAGTTGCAGCACCGGATGCGTGTCGCCGAGCTGGCCCCGCCAATAGGCCAGCTGGCGCTCGTTCTCCCCGGCCTCCAGCCACTGCCGCTGCCAGTTGGCGTAGTCGACATAGGTGATGGGAGCCGCCTCCAGCACAGGCGCTTCGCCGCGCGACATCGCGCCATAGGCCTGCAGGAACTCCTTGAGCAGCACCCGCATGGACCAGCCGTCAGACACGATGTGGTGCATCACCACCACCAGCACATGCTCGCGCGCATGCCGGCGCACCACGGCAGCTCGCAACAGCGGTTGCCGGGCCAGGTCGAACGGCTGCCGGTTGACTGCGGCCACCGCCTCGTCCACCAAGGCATCGCGCCGGTCGTCATCACATCCGCTCAGATCGATCAGCGGAATGTCCAGGGCCAGGCCGGGCGCAACCCGCTGCTCCACGCCTGCCGGACCGCCGGCGGTGAAGACGGTGCGCAGCGCGGCATGGCGATCCACCAGCAGCTGAAAGCATGCGCGCAACGTCTGCAGATCCAGCTCACCCAGCAGCCGCGTGGCCTGCGCGATGTGATAGGCCGAACTCGTGGCATCGAGCTGCCACAGAAACCACTGCCGGCGCTGCGCGTAGGACAGGGCACTGCATTCCTGGACCGCAGCCTCGCACGCCAGAATGGGGAACTGCCCAATCCGCATGCCTTCGGCACTGATCTTCTGATAGACCATGCGGCGCTGCTCTGGCGGCAATTGGGCGAAACGCTCGGCAATGCGGCGTGTCGAGATTTCGTTCATCAAAGGCTCCCCTCGATACTGTCTATAAAGGAATCAATGTCTGCCAAGGCCTGCTTGGCATCCGTGGCTGCAGCAACAGGCCGCAGACATGCGGCCATGTCGCTGAGCACCGGGTTCTGGAAAACGTCGCGTATCTCCATGTCGCCTTGCATGGCGCCCTGGACGCGGGCCACCAGCTGCACGGCAAGCAACGAATGACCGCCCATGGCAAAGAAGCTGTCGTTGCGGCCCACCTTCTCGACGCCCAGCAGCTGGGTCCAGATGCCGGCCAGCATCTGCTCGGCCTCCGTGCTCGGCGCCTCGTAGACCTGCTGCGCCTCGAACTCCACGGCGGGCAGCCGGCGGCGGTCCACCTTTCCATTCACGTTCAGAGGCAAGGCCTCTAGCACGCCTATGCCCGAAGGCAGCATGTAGTCGGGCAGCAGCTCGCCCAGCCTCTGGCGCAGCTGCGCCGCGTCGATGCACGTGTCCGCAGCGGCCACCACATAGGCAAGCAGTCTTGCCCCCTCAGGGTCTGGCCGGGCCACGACGACGGCCTCGCGCACTTCGGGCTGGGCCAGCAGTTGGGCCTCGATCTCGCCGAGTTCGATGCGAAAGCCCCGCACCTTGACCTGATGGTCCATGCGGCTCAGATACTGCAGCCTGCCCGGAGCCGTCCAGCGCACCAGATCCCCGGTGCGGTACAGCCGCTCGCCGGCATCTCTGAATGGGTCCGCAACAAAGCGCTCCGCACTCAGACCCGGACGGTCGGAATAGCCGCGCGCCAGGCCGGCGCCCCCGATGTAGAGTTCGCCGGTCACGCCTTCTGGCACAGGACGCAAGCCTGCATCCAGCACCAGCAGACGCGTGTCGGCGATGGCATGGCCCACCTCGGGGACGGCCTGTTGCACGACAGGCTGGGCGCTGGACCAGATGGTGGTTTCCGTGGGCCCATACATGTTCCACAGCTCCACACCAAGCGTCTGCAGTTCCTGCGCCAGGTCCTCATGCAGCGCTTCGCCGCCACACAGGCCTTTGAGGCGCATTGGAGGTCTGGCAGGCCAGCCCGCCGCAAGCAGCAAGCGCCAGCCGGCCGGCGTCGACTGCAGCACCGTGGTGCCGCTGGCCTCCACAAGCCGTGCCAGGGCCTGGCCGTCGCGCACCGCCGAACGTGGAGCCAGCACTATCTGTGCGCCGCAGGACAGGGGCAGATAGAGTTCGAGCGCTGCGATATCGAAGGACAGCGAGGTCACGGCCAAAAGCACATCGTCGGCCTGCATGCCAGGGCGGGACTGCATGCTCAGGATGAACTGGGACAGTGCCGCGTGCCGCACCATCACGCCCTTGGGCTTGCCTGTTGATCCCGAGGTGTAGATCACATAGGCCAGTTGTTCGGCATGCAGGGCCAGACCGAGATCGGCATCGGATTCGGTGTTCAGATCCAGGCCGTCGAGCGCCATCACGGCAACATCGGGACCCAGCCCCGCAAAATGCGGCCGCAGATGCCCGTGCACCAGCAGCAGGCCCAGACCGCTGTCCTGCGCCATGGCCAGCAGACGTTGCGCGGGATGCTCGGGGTCCATCGGCACATAGGCGGCGCCCGCCTTGAGCACGGCCAGCACGCCCAGGACCATGTCGGCGTTGCGCTCCACGCACAGGCCGACCCGGACACCCGGCCGCAGACCCTGCCGCACCAGATGGCGGGCCAAGCGGTTGGCGCGGGCGTTGAGCGTGCCGTAGTCAAGGCGTACATCACCGCAGACCAAGGCCGGGGCACGGGGACGCAGCCGGGCCTGGCGCTCCATGAGTTCGTGCACGGGCAGCGGATGCGCATGGCGCTCGGTGTTGGAGCCGGCATCGAGCAGCCCGGCCCATTCGTCGGCCGGCATGGTCTTGATTTCGCAGGCGGCCATATCGGGACGCTCGGCCAGCGCCGAGGTGATTTCATGCAGGACCTGGAGCAGCACGGCATGCACGCGCGCTGCGCCTATCGCCTTGATGACCTGCACGGCCAGGGAGAAGCCTTGGCCGAGATCGTCGACGCCTACCGTGGCCGGGTAGTTGGTGCGGTCCCTGGACCCCAGCGACTCCATGCCCTCCCAATGGTGCTCGGCACGCACGCCCTCGGTGCGGCTGTAGCGGTAGTTCAGCAGCGAGGAGAACAGGGCCACGTCGCCAGGCAGGCTGCTGCAGCGCTGGGCCAGGGCAAGGCTGGCATGTTCATGGTGCAGCAGGGAAGCCAGCGTACCGTGGGTATCCATCAGGCAGCATCGCAGGCTGCGCGACCCCAGGCGCACGCGCATGGGCAAGGTATTGATGAACAGGCCCAGGGAGCGGTGCGCGCCCTGCCCGCTGTCCATGCGGCCAAACAGCACGGTTCCGAAGACCACGTCGTCCTTGCCCGTCAACTGCGCAAGCGTCTGGGCCCAGGCCAAGTGGAACAGCGTGGCCGAACTCACGCCGTGCCGCTGCGACTGCAGGCGCACGGCCGCAGCGAGCCCGTCCTCCAGCGAAGCGCGCACTTCCTCGACATCGCGGCCGTCGCCCAGGACATCGGACATGCCCAACAGCGTGGTCGGCTCGTCAACGTCGCCCAGCATGTCGCTGAAGAAGGCTTCATGCTCGGACTCGGCGATGCCATGCCGTGCATGGGCGACAAAGTTCCTGAAAGGCACCGGCTCAGGCAAGTCGCCATGGCGGCCCTGCTGGATCAGCGCGATCTCGTCCATCGCCAGATCCAGCGTCGCATGGTCGAGCACGATATGGTGGCTGGCGAAGACCAGCAGCCATCGTCTGGCAGGCACGTCATGGGCCGCGAATGCCTCGATCAAGGGCGCCTGCCTCACATCGATGCGGAAGTCACCGCCATGGATATGGTTCTTCAGGCCTTGCAGCAGGTCGCCGGACGGTTCAGCCAGCTGCGCGCACTCATCGTCCTGCATCCAGTGCAGCTTCAGTTGCGCCCGCCTGCAAACGAGCTGGACCGGCTCCCTCAAGCCCTCCCACACAATGGCCGTTCTCAGCACGTCATGGCGGGCGATGACCTGGTCCAGATCGTGGATGAATCCCTCGAGAAGTTCCCGGCTGCGAAAGCCCAGCGCATGCGAAACGATGTAGACATCGCCGCGCGGCTGCAGCAGATGGTGGAAGAAGATGCCTTCCTGCAGCGGGGCCAGCGGGTAAATGTCCTGGATGTTGGGCGCGCCCCCGGGGACCTGGGATTCGATGGTGCGGATCTCCTGCGCGTTTAGCGCCACCAGGCCGAGCATGTCGGGCTGCAGCGCGCTGCAGTCCTGTGGAATCAGGTTCTCGGGAATGACGAACCGGCGCCTCGCCCCCTGCTGCTGCACGGCATGGGCAAAGCCGGCCAGCACAGGGTTCTGGAACAGCATGCGCGCCTGCGCGTCCATGCCCTGCGCTCGCAGGTTTTCCAACAAGCGCAGCGCCAACAGAGAATGTCCTCCCAGCTCGAAGAAGTTGTCGCTGCGCCCCACCCGCTCCACACCCAGAATGTCCTCCCAGATGCGTGCGATGGCGCTTTCGAGAGCCCCCTGGGGCGGCTCATAGCCCTCCCTCGGCAGGTCTGCAGGCTCGGGCAGCCGGTGTCTGTCGACCTTTCCATTCGCATTCAGCGGCAGGGCATCGAGCACCACGATGCGGCCCGGCACCATGTAGTCGGGCAATGACTGCGCCAGCTTCTGCCTCAGCGCGTCCGCGCCGCACCCTGCGTCTTCAGACAGCGAGACATAGGCCACAAGCTGCACGGCCGCCCCGGCCCGCCGCGCCACAACCACCGCCTCCCTGACATCGACACAGGCAGAGAGCCTGGCCTCCACCTCCCCCAGTTCCACGCGGTGGCCGCGGATCTTCACCTGATGGTCGAGGCGCCCCAGATATTCGAGCTGGCCTGCGGCATTCCATCGCACCAGGTCACCAGTGCGATACAGGCGACCGCCTGCACCGTCGAAGGGGTCGGCCACAAATTTGTCGGCCGTCATGGCGGGCCTGCGGAAGTAGCCCCGTGCAAGAACGGTGGACGCGATGTGCAGCTCTCCAGGCATGCCCTGGGGTACCGGACGCAGCTGGCCGTCCAGCACATACAGCTGGGCCTGGGAAGCCGCACGGCCAATCGGCGGAAGCTCCGCGGCGTTGCAGGGATCGACGATGAAATCGCTCACCACATGGGATTCCGTGGGGCCGTAGTGATTGACCAGGCGGCATTGCGGATGCCTGTCCAACCAGTCGAGCAAGGGCCGCGTGAGCTTGAGCTGTTCGCCGGCCGTGATGATTTCCTGGATATGGCCCAGGGACTCGCCGCGCGCCAGCGCGGCTTCGGCAAACAGTTGCAGAACGGCGAACGGCAAATAGAGCCTCTCGACCGCCTGGCGCGCCACGAGATCAAGCAGCAGCGAGAAGTCATGGCGGTCGTCACCGCAGGTCTGGACCAGGGTAGCGCCCGAACTCAGGCCGCAGATGATTTCCTGCACGCTCACATCGAAGCATGGCGACGCGAACAGCAGGGTGCGAAATGCGCCCGGCAGGCGCTGCATCTGCCAGGCCGCCAGTTGCGAAACCACCCTGTGCGGCACGGCCGTGCCCTTTGGGCGGCCCGTGGAGCCAGAGGTATAGATCAGATACGCCAGGCTGTCCCCATGGATGGTCCGCTGCGGCGCTTGATCGGGCTCGGAGCTGAACGCCAGGACATCGATGGACAGGCGGCGCAGCGATGGCGCGGCAGGGATGCGGTCTTGCAGCGCACTCTGGGTGAGCAGCAGCGCAATGCCGCTGTCTTCGATCATGTAGGCCAGGCGCTCCTGGGGATAGTCCGGGTCCAGCGGCACATAGACGCCGCCGGCCTTGAGCACGGCCAACATGCCGATGACCGTGTCGGCCGACCGCTCCGTGGCCACGCCGACTCTTGTATCTGGCCCCACGCCCAGCCCGATCAGGCCATGCGCCAAGCGGTTGGCGCGCTGGTGCAGCTGCGCATAGCTGAGGCGGAGGTCTCCGAATACCAGGGCCTCGGCATCCGGCTGCCTTCGTGCCTGCTCGTCCAGCAGCCGGCAGATGTCTCCGGACCCCGGCGGGGCCTGCCCCGGCGCACCCAAATCCCTCAGTGCACGCAGCTGCTCCTGCGGCACGGGATCCAGCGCTCCCAGGCTTTCGGCACCCGGCGCCGTGAGGGCCTGCAGAATCTGTTCGAGGCGGGCTGCGATCTGGGCCACCGCAGCATCGCCAATCCTGTCTTTCGCATAGCCGTAGCCGATGGACAGCCGGCTCCCCTGGTTCACCACCAGGGTCAGCGGATAGTGCGTCTCGTCCCGGCTCGACAGATCGCCCAGGACCAGGCCGTCCTGCCCCTTCTGCCTCAAGGCCTCATCCACGGGATAGTTCTCGAACACCACGATGCTGTCGAACAGGTCCTGTCCCGGACAGGCGGCCAGTTGCTGTATTTCGTGCAGGGGAATGGCCTCGTGTTCCCGCGCCTGCACATTGCACGACTGCACGGCGCGCAGCCAATCGCCGATGCAGCAGCTCTCGTTCACCTCCAGGACGATGGGCAGAGTGTTGATGAACAGTCCCAGGATTTCCTCGGCGCCGGCCAGATCCGCAGGCCGGCCCGACACCGTCACGCCGAACACTACGGTCGTCTGCCTCAGGCAATGCGCCAGGGTCAGGCCCCAGGCTGCCTGAACCAGGGTGTTCAGGGTCACGCGCTCGGCGCGCGCAAAGGCGGCCAGCCTAGCCGTCGCTGCGGCATCCAGCAACGTCGTCCGTTCGCCATAGCCGGAAACGGCATCACCTGCCAGCGCATCGGACAGTCGTGTCGGAACGGCAATCGCGGCCATTCGCTGCTGCCAATAGCTTCGCGCGGCGGTACAGTCCCTGCGGCCCAGCCAGCGGATATAGCTGCCGTACTGCGCCGCCGGTGCAGGCACGGCGGCGCCGCCATAGTGGCCCATGACTTCACTCAGCAGGCGGGCCGTGCTCCAGCCATCGAGCAGCAGGTGGTGGCGGGTCCAGATGAAATGAAAGCTGTCCGGCCCCAGTTGCACCAGGCACAGCCGCATCAGAGGCGGTGCGGCAAAGTCGAAGCCGCGTTCGCGCTCCTGCCTGGCCAGATCATCGAGATCCGTGGCAGCGCCCCCGGGACCTTCGCGCCAGTCCAGCTGCACCAGGGGCAGTTGCGCCTTGCGCGCCACCCACTGCAGCAGGCCTTGCGTGTCCTGGAAGAATCCGGTGCGCAGCACATCGTGCCTGTCACAGGCGCCCTCCCATGCTGCCCGGAACCGCTGCGCATCAAGGCCGCGCATGTCCAGCCTCAACTGGTTGACATAGGCCGATCCCTGCTCCTGCGTGACGCTGTGGAAGAAGATGCCCGCCTGCAGCGGCGCCATCGGATACAGATCGGCAAGTTGCGCAGCAGGCAAAGGCAGACTGTCCAGCCGCTGCTGCGAGACCCCGGCCAGCGGGAAATCGCTGGGCGTCACGCCGCGCCCGCCGTCCACGCAGTGCGCGATCAGCGCCTGCAGCTCGCCCAGGAAGCTATCGGCCAGACCCTGCACCGTCGCCCCATCGTGCACGGCTGCGCTGTAGTGCCACTGCAGCACCAGCTCGCCGCGCTGTATGCAGGCCACCACTTCCAGCCAGGCGCGCCGCGACGATTGCGGTGCGCGCTGGCCGGTCACCGGCTCACGCGCCAGCCGCCAGCCCAGGCCACCGTCCAGCGCCTGGTCCAGCTGGCCCAGGTAGTTGAAGGTGAGCTGCGGCTGCAGCTTCGGCAGCTGCGTTCCTTGGGGGGCCAGATGGCGCAGCAGCCCGTAGCCCAGGCCCTTGCCGGGAACGGCGCGCAGCTGCTCCTTGATGGCCTTGAGGCCCGCGCCCGGCTCGGCGTCGGCACCCGGTCGCAGGCAGACCGGGTACAGCGTGGTGAACCAGCCCACGCTGCGGGCCAGGTCCATGTCCTCGCTCCAGGGCTCGCGCCCATGGCCTTCGAGTTCGACCAGCACGCTGTCGCGCCCGTCCCAGGCGCACAGCGTGCGTGCCAGAGCCGTCAGCAGCACGTCGTTGATCTGGGTGCGGTAGGCCGGCGGCACTTCGCTGAGCAATTGTTCGGTCAGGTCCTCGCCCAGCCTGCACTCCACCGTGACCGTGTCCGCGACGGTGTTGCTGCCTGCGGCGTGGCCGGGCAGCGGCGCGCCGGCCTGCGCCAGCGTCTCGGTCCAATGGGCCAGTTCGGCCTGCGTTGCGGACTGTGCGGCGCGCGACTGCAGCGCTTGCGCCCATTCCCGCAAGGCGCTGGTGCGCGGGCCGAGATCGACAGCCTGGGCCTTGCCCAGCTGCGCATAGGCGGTCTGCAGGTCCTCGACCAGGATGCGCCAGGAGACGGCATCCACCACCAGATGGTGGGCGATCAACAGCAGCCGGCCCGAGCGCGTGCCGCCCAGATCCAGCCACACGGCCTTGAATGGCCGCTCCAGGCTCAGCGTCGTCTGCAGCGCTGCGGCGGTGCGCGCAATGGCCGCGCCCGCGTCACGCTCGGCCGACAGGTCCTGGGTTTCGAACGGCGCCTGCGCGGGGGCGGCACCCACGCACTGCGTCCAGCGCCCGTTCTTGCAGGCGAAGCGCAGGCGCAGCGCCTCATGCTGGGTGACCACGGCATCGACCGCCGTGCGCAGGCGCGCCAGGTCCGGCACCTCGCCCAAAGTCAGCAGCACAGACTGGTTCCAGTGGTGGGGCTGCGCAAAGGCCTGTTCGAAGAACCAGTGCTGCACAGGCGTCAGGCCAAATGCTGCACCGGCTTCAGCGGCCGGGGCTGCCGGGGCGGTGGGCGCAGCTGGTGCGGCCGCCACGGCACCGCCCGTGGCTGCGGCCAGCACGGCAATGGTCTGCTGCTCCATGAGCTGCCTGGGCGTGAGCTTGAGGCCGCGCTTGCGTGCGCGCGCCACGATCTGCAGCGCCAGGATGGAGTCGCCCCCCAGGCTGAAGAAGTTGTCATGGCGGCCGGGCGCCTCGGTGCGCAGCACCTGCGCCCAGATCTCGGCCAGCAGCTGCTCGGTGGCTCCCTGGGGCGCCTGGCCCCCGTCGGTGGCAGCCGTTGCCGCCTGCGGCACAGGAGCTGGCAGCGCGCGGCGGTCAAGCTTGCCGTTGGCCGTCAACGGCATGGCAGGCAGATCGACAAAGTGCGCTGGCAGCATGTAGTCGGCCAGCCGGGCGCCCAGCGCTGCACGCAGGCCGTCATGGTCGCCCGGCTGGTCCGGTTCGCGCACCAGATAGGCGCACAGCCGCAGCTGGCCGTCTTCGCTGGCCAGAGCCAGCACCTCGGCCTCGCGCACGGAAGGCTGCTCGCGCAGCGCCTGGGCAACTTCGCCGGGCTCCACACGGAAGCCACGGATCTTGACCTGGCCGTCGAGACGGCCCAGGAATTCGAGGCTGCCGTCGGCACGCTGACGCACCTGGTCGCCCGTGCGGTACAGGCGCAGGCCGGGCTCGAAGGGGCTGGCCACAAAGCGTTCCGCGCTGAGCGCAGGCCGGCCCTGGTAGCCGCGCGCCAGACCCGCTCCGCCAATGAACAACTCGCCCGGCAGGCCCGCAGGCACGGCTTGCAGCGCCGCATCCAGCACATGGGCCACGGTGCCGCCCAGCGGCACGCCCATCGGCAGGCTGGCGGCTGCACGGTCGGCCTGGTCTGCGGACTGGGTCAGCGTGCCCACCGTGGTCTCGGTGGGGCCGTAGTGGTTGAGCACGCGGCAAGCGGGCTGCAGCGCGGTGATGCGCTCCAGCAGCGCCCAGCCCGTCGCCTCGCCCCCCAGCACCAGGCAATGGCGTGGCAGAACCTGCGCGGGCTGGGCAGCGTTCAGCAGGGCCTGCAGATGGCTGGGCACGATCTTGAGCACATCGACCTGGTGCGTGTGCATGTAGTCCGCAAAGGCATCGGGATCGAAGGCGCGCTCGGGGGCCATCAGGTGCAGCAGGCGCCCAGAGCACAGCGCGCCGAACAACACCGTATGCCCCAGGTCGGCGGCCACGGTGGACACCATGGCCATGCTGGAGGCGCTGGCCGGCAGGTCCAGCCGGGCCAGCACCCCCTGCACATAGTTGGCCAGCGCGCCGTGGCTGATCACCACGCCCTTGGGCTGGCCCGTGGAGCCCGAGGTGTAGATGAGGTAGGCGGCCTGATCGCGGTGGAGCGTGACTGGCTCCTGCGTGGTGGCTTCAGGCTCCATGTCGTCGGAAAGTGCCAGCGGCCAGACAGGAATCGCCGGCTGCCACGCCACGGGCTGCGCCGCCAGCAGCAGGCGTGCGCCGCAGTCGTGCAGCTGGTAGGCCAGGCGCTCGGCCGGCAGCTCGGGGTCCAGCGGCACATGGACGCAGCCGGCCTTGAGCACGGCCAGCATGCCCAGCACCAGCTCGGGCGAACGCGGCGCCAGCACGCCGATGCGGGTTTCCTGTCCCAGGCCCTGCGCGCGCAGCTGCGCGGCCAGGCGGTTGGCCGCGCGGTCCAGCTGCAGGAAGGATGCGGTGCGCGCTTCGGCGCGCAGCGCCATGCCCAGGCCCTGGCGTTCAACAGCGGCATTCCACAGCGCAAGCACGGTTGCGGCCTGGGGATCCTCGCCGCCGTCAGCCACGTCAACCGGGTCGGCCAGCGCAATGGCCGCCAGCGCGGCATCGGGCGCGGCCACAACCTGCCGGGCGCAGCGGGTCAGGCTGTCCGCGAAGACGGCGATGCGCTGCGCATCGAACAGGCCCGTGTCGTGGATGAACACGCATTCGATGCCCTCGGCCCGGTCGGTGAAGTCCAGGCTCAGGTCGAAATGCGCCTGGCCTGCCGTCAGTGTCTGCATGCGCACGCGCACGCCGGCGGCACTGCGCTCGCGCTCCATGGCGTCCTGCTGCGTGCACTTGACCTGGAACAGCGGATGCACGCCCGGCAGGCGCTCGGGCGCCAGCGCCTCGACCAGCATGTCGAACGGCAGGTCGGCATGCTGCTGCGCATCCAGCACGGCCTGGCGCACCTGTTCGAGCAGTTCGCCAAAGTCCATCTGCGGTGCGGCATCGACCTGCAGCACCTGCAGGTTGAGCAGATAGCCGATCAGCCCATGCGTCTCGGCCTTGCCCCGATTGGCAATGGGCGTGCCCACGCGGATGCGGCGCTGGCCGCTCAGGCGGTACAGCAACAGGTCCAGCAAGGCCGTCATGGCCATGAACAGCGATGCGCCGCGCGCCCGCGCCAGCGCGCGCACCGCATCGGACAGCTCGGCGGGCCAGACAAAGCGGTGCCGGCCCTCGGCCGCGCCGGTCACGGCGCCGCGCGCATGGCTCAGGGGCAGCTCCAGCGGCGCGTGTTCCTGACCCAGGCGTTCGCGCCAGTAGCGCAGTTGGCGCTCGCGCTCGCCGCCGTCCAGGCGCTGGCGTTCCCAGGCCGCATAGTCGGCGAACTGGATGGCCATGGGCGCCAGTGCGGGGGGCTGCGCGCGCAACCGGGCCTCGTAGCAGTGCAGCAGCTCGTCGACCAGGATGCGCAGCGACCAGCCGTCCGCCGCGATATGGTGCAGCGACAGCGCCAGCACATGGCGCTGCGCGTCCAGGCGGTACAGGCAGGCGCGCAGCGGCGCCTGGCGGTCAAGGGCGAAAGGCGTCTGCGCGAAGCCGGCCAATGCGTCTTCCAGCGCAGCCTGCGTTGGCATATCGACCACAGGCATTTGCAGCGACGTGGCCCCGTCCGGTTGCATCGGCTGCACCGCCTGCAGCGCCTGGCCATCGTCGCCGGCCGTGATCCGCGTGCGCAGGATGTCGTGCCGCGCCACCAGATCGTCCAGCGCCGCAGCCATCGCCCCCGCGTCCAGCGGGCCTTCCATGTCCAGGCTGCCGGCCAGGTTGTAGGCCGGGCTGTCGGGCGCCAGCTGCCAGGTCAGCCAGAGGCTGCGCTGGGCATGGGACAGCAGGGCCGGGCTGGCCGGATCGCGGCGTGGAATGTCCTGGCCAGCGCGCACGGCCGGGCTGCCGCCGCCGCGCAGGCGGGCATCGAGCTGGGCACGCTGCTCGGGGCTGAGCCGGGCGCGCAGGGACTGAATATCTTGCGGTGCTGTCATGGCGATCTTCACGAATAAATCGGCGATGCGGTGGTCGGGGCGGGCTCGGCTTCGGCGTCCAGCGCCTGGATTTCCTCGATCAACCGGGTTTCAACGAGTTCGGCCAGGCGCCGCACCGTGGGCGTGCGCAGCAAGGCCGCAGGATGGATTTCGACGCCATAGGCCTGGCGCACGCGCGCCAGCAGCTGTATGGCCATGAGCGAGTCGCCGCCGAGTTCGAAAAGGTTGTCCTCGGCGCCCACGGGAGCCACGCCCAGGAAGCCGCTCCAGAGCGCGGCCAGACCGGTCTCCAGGTCGCCCTCGGGCGCCACGAAGCCGGCCATGCCACCGGGCCGCGCCTGGGTGGGCGCAGGCCCCGCCGTCGCTGCCGTTGTCGCTGCTGCAGGCAGGGCCTGGTCCAGCAACTCGGCGAGGTCCGCATGGCGACGCGTTTCCAGATCGGTGGTGGACACGCAGACATGGGGCTGCACAGGGCCGGCCAGGATGCGCTCGAACAGATGCACGCCCTGCTCCGGTGCGATGCCCACACCTTCGGGCATGGACGTGCCTGCCGCCATGCCCACGCCGCGCCACCCGTCCCAGCCCACGGAAATCAGCGGCCAGCCGGCCGTGCGGCCATGGGCCACGGCCAGCGCATCCAGGCAGGCATTGGCGGCCGCATAGTCGATGCGGCCCAGGCCGCCCGCCACGGCGGCCAGGGAAGAGCACAGCAGCATGAAGTCCAGCGGCTGCCCGGCCAGTGCGGCCAGCAAGGCCCGCGTGCCCTGGAGCTTGGGCGCGAGCACCTGCATCACCTCGTGTGCCCGCTTGTCCGCGAGCATGCCGTCGCCGGCCAGGCCGGCGGCGTGGATGACGCCGTGGATGCCGCCATGCATTCCGCCGAACGCGCGCTGCGCCTGTTCCAACGCGGTGCGCAGCTGGGCTTCGCTGCCCACATCGGCCTGCACCAGGCACAGCTGGGCGCCCAGCCGTTCCAGCTCCAGCAACTGCTGCAGCCGGGCACGCAGCGCAGGTTCCGTCTGCGCATCCTGCGCCAGTGCCTGCCACTGACCCCGTTCAGGCAGCGCCGAGCGGCCCAGCAGCACCAGCCGGGCCTGCCAGTGCTCGGCCAGGTGCCGGGCCAGCGCCAGCCCCATGCCGCCCAGGCCGCCCGTGATCAGATAGCAGCCGCCACGGCGCAGGCGCGGCGCGGTGGCTGGCGCAGCTGGCGTGACGGCGGGTGCCGTCTGCCCCGCAATGCGCTCGTAGCGCCGGGTCCAGCGGTGCGGGCCGCGCAAGGCCACGCAGGCCGGTGCGGGCTCGCTGAACTCGGCCAGGATGCGCTGCGCCAGCGCTGCCATCCCTTGGGCATGCCCGCTCTGCACAGGCAGCACATCGACGATGCGGCAGGCCATGCCCGGCAGCTCCTGGGGAATCACGAGGCAGGGGCCATGGAGCATGGCCTTGGCGGGCTGCAGGGATTCGGTCCCTGTCACGTCCTCCAGCCCATCCGTGACCAGCAGCATCTGCTGCCGGCCAGCAGCGCCCACAGCGGATGCGGCAGACACGGCCTCCAGCGCCTGGGCCAGGGCCAGCGGGCCGAGCAGGCAGCGCTCAGCCGCCTGTGCGTCATCCAGCGTGCCCAGGCTCCACAGATCGCAGATGCAGGCCACCGGGCCGATCTCGGCCGCTATCTGCCCCAGGGCGCGCGTCCAGTCGCTGCGCTCGGTCATGCGCAGCGCATGGCGGGCAGGCCCCAGGCGTTCATGGAGCGGACCGGGTTCGATGCGGACCACGGGCGCGGGCTGGGTGTCGGACCAGGCCTGCGCCAGGGATTCGGCCAGTGTCGATCCGGCCTCGGCCAGCAGCAGCATGCAGCCGCCGGCGGGTACCGCGGCGGCCCGTACAACGGGCGCTGAGCGTTGCCAGACAGGGGCATACAGCCAGCCCCGGGGATCGGTGCCGTGCAGACCACCGGGAGCAGCAGGAGCGGCCTCAGAGGCCGGCACCGTGGCGGCAACCCAGTGCGATTCGCGCTCGAACGGATAGCCGGGCAAGGGCACGCGGCGCGCGCCCTGTGCGCTGTTCAGCAGCGGTGCCTTGGCCGCGCCAACGCCCGCCGCCCAAAGCTGGGCCAGGCAGCGCGCGGGCTGGTCGGCCTGAAGTTCTTCGCGGTTGGCGGCTGCCTGCGATGCCAGCACGGTGCGTGCGCCAGCCTTGGGATTGCGCCGGGCCAGGCCGCTGAGGCCTTGGCCCGGGCCCACTTCCAGCAGGATGCGGTCGCTTTGGTCCAGCAGCGTGTCCAGGCCCTGCGCAAAGCGCACCGTGCCGCGCAGATGCTGCAGCCAGTAGCGGGGGTCCTGGGCCTCTTCGTCGCGGATCCAGCGGCCGCTGAGGTTGGAGATGAAGGCCATGGCAGGTCGGTTGAACCGCACGCTGGCCAGCTGGTGCGCAAAGGCGTCGAGCACGGGATCGAGCAACGCGGAATGAAAGGCGTGCGACACCTGCAATCTGCGCAGCAGCACGCCCGTGCCGGCCAGGGCCTGCTCGGCGGCCGCAATGGCGTCGGGCCGGCCCGAGAGCACGCACAGATCGGCCGCATTGACGGCGGCCAGATCGCAGCCCCGGCACAGCCAGTCCTGCAGCGCGGCCTCAGGCAGGCCCACGGCCAGCATGGCGCCGGGCTCGGTGGCCTGCATGATGCGGCCGCGCGCGACCACCAGGTCCAGCGCATCGTCGAGCGAGAAGACCCCGGCGATGCAGGCCGCCACATACTCGCCGATGCTGTGGCCCAGCATGGCCTCGGGCTGCAGGCCCCAGGACATCCACAGCCGCGCCATGGCGTACTCGACGATGAACAGCGCAGGCTGCGTGGCCTCGGTGCGCGCCAGCGCCTGCGCGGCCTGGGCATCGTCGGCCTGCGCCAGCAGCCAGGGCCGCAGGTCCATGCCGGTCTGCGTCCTCACCCTCTCGCAGCAGCGGTCCACGATGTCGCGGAACACCGGCTCCTGCGCATGCAGGCTGCGCGCCATGCCTGCGTGCTGGGCGCCCTGGCCGGGGAACAGAAAGGCCAGGCCGGGCTGGGGCGAGAGCACGCTGCCCGTGAAATGCACCAGGGGCGCCGGATGGTCCAGCGCCTCGATGGCCTGGGTCACTCCATGGGCCAGCACGGCCAGCCGATGCGCATGGCGCTTGCGGCCCACACGCAGGGTGTGGGCCACATCGGCCAGGGCCATGCCCGGGTGCTGCTCCAGATGTCTGGCCAGCTGGCTGGCCGAGGCCTGCAACGCCTGCGGCGTACGCGCCGACAGCAGCAGCAATTGGGGCGTACGCCCTGCGCTTTCCGATGGATCGGCAGGGAGCGTGGCCGGAGCCTCCTCCAGCACCATGTGCGCATTGGTGCCGCCCATGCCGAAGGAGCTCACGCCGGCACGCCGGGGCAGCGGGCCGGCAGGCCAGTCCTGCGCCGTGGTCTGGACGCGGAAGGGGCTGCCAGCGAAGTCCACGCGCGGGTTGGGCGTGGAGAAGTTCAGGCTGGGCGGCAGGGTGCGGTGGCGCAGCGCCATCACGGCCTTGATCAGGCCGGTCACTCCGGCAGCGGCGTCCAGGTGGCCCACATTGGTCTTGACCGATCCCAGTGCGCAGTGACCGGGCGCACGCCCCGTCAGTCCCCCAGCCCCGCCAAAGGCCTGGGTCAGCGCCGCGATCTCGATGGGATCGCCCAGCATGGTGCCCGTGCCATGGGCCTCGACATACCCCACTGAGGCGGGATCGACGCCAGCCATGGCCTGGGCGGCGCGTATGGCCTCGGCCTGGCCGTCCACGCTGGGCGCGTTGTAGCCGATCTTGCGCGCGCCATCGTTGTTCACGGCGCTGCCCCGGATCACGGCATGGACGGTGTCGCCGTCGCGCAGTGCCTCGTCCAGGCGCTTGAGCACGACTACGCCCGCGCCGCTGCCCAGCATGGTGCCGTCGGCACGCGCATCGAAGGCGCGGCAATGGCCGTCCGAGGACAGAATGGCGCCCGGCTGGTGCAGGTAGCCCGCGCCCTGCAGCAGGTTGAGCCACACCCCGCCGGCCAGGGCCATGTCGCACTCCATGCCCAGCAAGGACTGGCAGGCCATGTGCACGGCCACCAGCGAGGTGGAGCAGGCCGTCTGCACGGTCACGGCCGGGCCGCGCAGGTTGAGCTTGTAGGCCACGCGCGTGCACAGGGCGTCGGCCGCGTTGCCGTTGAGCAGGGCGATCAGCTCGGCGATGCCGCCGCTCCACTGCGCACGCCCCAGCAGATGGCGCATGAGGTAGAGATTGGCGCCCGCACCCGCGAACACGCCGGCCGCCACGTCCAGCCGCTCGGCGTCATAGCCCGCATGCTCCAGCGCCTGCCAGGCGCATTCGAGGAAGACGCGCTGCTGGGGATCGATCTGGCCGGCCTCGCGCGGCGTGTAGCCGAAAAAGCCGGCATCGAACCAGTCCAGGCCTTCCAGCACCACGCCGGACTTCACGCAGGCGGCATCGTCCAGCAGGGCCTGTTCCGTGCCCTGGTGGCGCAGGGCCTCGTCGCTGAAGGCGGTCACGGATTCGCGGCCTTCGCGGATGTTGCGCCACAGCGCGTCCACGCTGTCCGCGCCCGGGAAGCGCCCGCCCATGCCGATGATGGCGATCTCCACGCCGCTGTAGCCCGCATCCTGAGCACGCATCAGTTCACCTCCTCGGTCAGACCACGGCGGCCCAGCAGCGCGGCGCGGCGGCGCTGGGCGCGTGCGTCGGCCTGCTGATCCTGCAACTCCTGCTGGTCCTTCAGCCCTTCCTGGGCCGCCCCCGCGCCGCGCTGCGCCTCGATGCGGCGGGCCAGCGTGGCCACGGTCGGGTGCTGGAACATGTCGATCACAGAAAGCCCGCTGCCCAGCGCATCCTCGATCTGCCGGTGCGCGCGTATCAGCAGCAGCGAATGCCCGCCCAGGTCGAAGAAGCTTTCGTTGGCGCCTATGCGTTCGAGCTGCAGCAGCTCGCGCCAGATGGTGGCAATGGTCTCGGCCACACCGCCTTCGGGCGCCTCGAACGGCTGCGCACCATCGCCCGATGCAGGCAGGGGCGCGGGCGCCGGCAGCGCCTTGCGGTCCACCTTGCCGTTGCTGTTGAGCGGCAGCGTGTCCAGGCGCACAAAGAGGGAGGGCACCATGTAGTCGGGCAGGCTGCGGCCCAGCTGCGCCTTGAGTGCAGCCAGGTCCTGCAGCGCGGCACCTTCACCGGCCAGGTAGGCCACCAGCCGGCTGCCGCCTTCGGCAGAGTCTGCGACCACCACCGCCTCGCGCAGGCCTGGCACGGCCAGCAGGGCGGCCTCGATCTCGCCCAGTTCCACGCGGAAGCCGCGGATCTTGACCTGGTGGTCCAGCCGGCCCAGGTACTCGATCTCGCCGTGCTCGTTCCAGCGCACCAGGTCACCCGTGCGGTAGGCACGCTCGCCGGCCAGCGCCGAAGGGCTGGCCACAAAGCGCTCGGCCGTGAGCGCGGGCCGGCCCCAGTAGCCGCGCGCCAGCGCCAGGCCGCCCAGCAGCAGCTCGCCGGCCACGCCGCGCGGCACGGGCTGCAGGCCAGCGTCGACGATATGCACCTGCACGTTGCCCAGCGGCCGCCCGATGGGCACGGCCTGCGGGCCAGGCTCGCGGCAGTCGTGGTAGGTGACCTCGATGGCGGCTTCGGTCGGCCCGTAGAGGTTGAGCAGGCGCGCGCCCGGCAACAGGGCCAGTGCGCGGTCGCGCAGCTCGGCCGGCAGGGCCTCGCCGCTGCAGACGATGTGCTTCAGTCCTGTGCAGGACGGGGCATGGCCGCTGGACAGAAAGGCCTGCAGCATGGACGGCACGAAGTGGATGCAGCTGACGGCGTGGCGTTCGACCAGGGCCGCGATGCGCGCAGGATCGCGGTGCTCCCCGGGCCCTGCCAGCGCCAGCCGGGCGCCAGTGGACAGCGGCCAGAAGAACTCCCAGAACGAGATATCGAAGCTGAACGGTGTCTTCTGCAGCACGGTGTCCTGCGCGGCCAGCGGCTGGTGCTGCTGACCCCAGGCAAGGCGATTGCACAGCGCGCGGTGGCGGTTGCCCGCGCCCTTGGGGCGGCCGGTGGAGCCCGAGGTGTAGATGACGTAGACCAGGTTCTCGCCGTGCAGCGCGACGCCCGGGTCATGGGCCGGACGGGAGGACAGATCGATGGCGTCCACCGCCAGGGACAGCGGCTGCAGCGCGAGCGGCAGCCTTGCGACCAGACCCGACTGCGTCAGCAGCACGCCGATGCCGCTGTCGTCGGCCATGTAGCGCAGGCGCTCGGCCGGGTGCTCGGGGTCCATGGGCACATAGGCGCCACCAGCCTTCATGATGGCCAGCAGGCCGACCACCATGTCCAGCGAACGCTCCATGGCAATGCCGACCTGCACTTCGGGCCGCACACCAAGTGCGATCAGATGGTGGGCCAGGCGGTTGGCGCGCGCATTGAGTTCGCCATAGCTCCAGGAGTCTTCTCCAAAGACCAGGGCCGTGGCCTGCGGGTTGCGGCGCGCCTGCTGCTCGAAGGCGGCATGGACCAGCTCGGGGACGGCATGGCCGCCCTGCCCGCTCTGCCCGCTCTGCCCGCTCTGCCCAGACTGCCAGGCCACCAGCTCGGCACGTTCTTCCTCCGACAGCAGATCCACCTCGCCCACAGTCGCCTCGGGGTGATGGGCCAGGGCCTCGAGCATGCGCAGATAGTGCTGGCCCAGGCGCTCCATGGTGGCGGGCAGGAAAAGCTCGGCCGCATAGTCCATGCCCACGCGCACGGCGCCGCCTGCGCGTTCACGCACTTCCAGCGACAGCTCGAACTGCGCCGTGCCTCCGGGCACGGAAGCCGCTTCGGCCATGCAGCCCGTCATGCGCTCGAAGCCGCGCAAGTCCTCATGCACATGGTTGAACATCAGCTGGAACAGCGGTGGATGCGCCAGGCTGCGCTGGGGCTGCAGGTCTTCCACCAGTTGCTCGAAAGGCAGGTCCTGGTGCTCCTGGGCCTGCAGCGTGGCGCGCCTGGCCGCATTGAGCACCTGGGCCAGCGGGGTGCGGCCATCGACCTCGGCCTGCAGCACCAGGGTGTTGACGAAGAACCCGATCAGGCCCTGCGTACCCGCATGCTGGCGGCCCCCTACGGGCACGCCCAGGCGCAGCACCTGCTGGCCCGTATGGCGGTGCAGCACGGCCTGCCAGCCTGCCAGCAGCACCATGAACAGGCTGGCACCGGCTTGGGCAGCGCGCAAGCGCAGCGCATCCACCAGCGGCGCAGGCAGCGCGAAGCCATGCCGGGCAGCCGAGTAGCGGGCCACGGCTGCGCGCGGCCGGTCGCTGGGCAAGGCCAGCACGGGATGCTCGCTGCCCAGTTGCCCGCGCCAGTAGGCCAGTTGCCGCTGGCGCACGCCGCCATCCAGCCAGGCCGCATGCCAGGCTGCGTAGTCGGCGTATTGCAATGCGGGGGCAGCGGGCTCGGCGGCCGCCGCCGCATCACCCAGATGGAGGTATTGCTGCGCAAGCTCGTCCAGCAGGTTCTGCAGGGATACGCCGTCGCACACGATGTGGTGCATGACCAGCACCAGACGGTGGTCATCCGGCCCAAGCCGCATCAGCAGCGCACGCAGCAGCGGGCCCTTGCCCAGGTCGAAGGGCCTGGCGTGCAGGCGGCGTGCCTCTTCAGGGGCACGCTGCGGCTCGTGGTCCAGGTCCAGCCATTGGAACTCCAGGCCGCCGCTATCCAGCACATGCTGCCGGGCCGACCCGTCGGCGGCAGGCAGGAACACGGTGCGCAGCGCATCGTGGCGTGCCACCAGGCGCTCCAGGGCCGTGTGCAGCCGTTGCGCATCCAGCGTGCCGCCCAGCTGCAGCTCCACCGCCACGTGGTAGGCCGTGCCCGCAGGATCCAGGTGCCAGAGAAACCACTGCCGCTGCTGGGCGTGGGACAGGGGCTGGCTTGCACCGGGGCCGCGCGCCACAGGGCCAGGACGAGGGATGCCAGTTCCGGGTCCTGCCGCCTGCAGTTCGCGCAATGCAGCCGCGCACGCCGAAAGCCGGGGCCGGTCAAAGAGCAGGCCTGGCGCAAAGTCCACGCCCCACTGCTGCGACACGCGTGCAGCCAGTTGCACGGCCGAGAGGGAGTTGCCGCCCAGTAGGAAGAACTGCGGATCGCCCGCAGGCAGCTCGGCACGGCGCAGCACTTCGCACCAGAGCATGGTCAGCGCAGTCTCGGTGGCATCGCGCAGTGGGACGGCTGGGTCTGCACCGTCATTTGCCACAGAGTCCGCCGTTGCGTCCACAAAGGCGCCGTTCTCCCAGACCGCATAGGCCTCCAGGCTGCGCTGCGCCCAGCCCTTCTTGCAGGCCTGGCGCTGGAGCTTGCCGCTCGATGTGCGCGGCAGCGCGCCGGGCTCCAGCAGGACCACGACGACAGGCGCCTCGCCAAAGGCCGTGGCCACGGCGGCAGCCAGTGCGTCGACCAGCGTCTCCCTCGGCACCAGCTTTTGCAAACCGCGCGAAATCTCGGCGGCCACACCTATGCCCTCGCCCGACGGCCCTTCCACTGCAAACGCGGCCACGCGCCCCTTGCGCACGGCTTCGACCTCGGCCTCGACCACGCGCTCGATGTCCTGCGGGTAGAGGTTGTGCCCGCGCACGATGATCAGGTCCTTGATGCGGCCCGCCACATGGACCTGCCCAGCATGCACGAAGCCCAGGTCGCCCGTGCGCAGCCAGCGCCGGCCTGCATGCTCGACAAAGGCCTGCTGCGTTTGCTGCGGCTTGCCCCAGTAGCCCTGGCTGATGCTGGGGCCGTGCGCCCAGATCTCGCCCACGCGGCCGGGCTCCAGCACCTGCAGGCTGTGCGGATCGACGATGGCCACGGCATGGCCGGGAACGGCGGGGCCGCAGCCCACCAGCGGGGTGGTCTGCGAGGCGCCGGGGCTTTCCTCGGCCCGGCCCTGGCCCAGGGCCTCGGTATCGAAGGACGTGATCGTGGCGCCTGCGCCGCAACTGCCGCCGGTGATGAACAGGGTGGCTTCGGCCAGGCCGTAGCAGGCATAGGCCGCGTCGGGCCGCAGGCCGCAGGCGGCAAAGCGCTGCGCGAAGGCCGTGACGGTGTCGGCACGCACGGGTTCGGCGCCCGTGTAGGCCAGCCGCCAGCTCGACAGGTCCAGCTGCGCCAGTTGCGACGGCTTGATGCGCTCCAGGCACATGCGGTAGGCGAAGTCGGGGCCGCCGCTGATGGTGGCGCGGTGGCGCGAGATCAGCTCCAGCCAGCGCACGGGGCTTTCCAGGAAAAGGCGCGGCGAGGTCAGCACCAGCGGCAGGCCGCTGTACAGCGGCTGCAGCAGTCCGCCGATCAGGCCCATGTCGTGGTACAGCGGTGCCCAGGACATGAAGCGGTCGCCCGCGCCGATGTCCATGCGCTGCTGGATGGCGGCCTCGTTGGCGATGAGGTTGCCGTGGCTGACCATCACGCCCTTGGGCGCCGAGGTGGAGCCCGAGGTGTATTGCAGGAAGGCGATGTCGTCGGCAGCCGGGGCATGGGGCCGCCAGGCCTCGGCATCGGCCAGGTCCACCTGGTCGGCGGCCACGGCGGCAATGCTGCCAAAGCGCGCATCGGCACCGGGCAGGGCCTGCATCACTTCGGCCGTGCTGATCACGCAGGCCGCATCCGCGTCGCCCACGATGCCCAGCAGCCGCTCCAGGTGCTGCACGCGCAGCGATTCCAGCGGCGGCACCGGCACGGCGATCACGCCCGCGTAGAAGCAGGCCAGCATGCTGGCGGCGTAGTGCTCGTCGTTGTCCATCATCACCAGGGCGCGCGCGCCCACGGGGCACAGCCGCTGCAGCCGGGCGGCCAGCGCGCGCACGCGGCGGTCGAACTCGCCGTAGCTGTGGCTGCGCTCGACCACGCGGCCGTCCTGCACGGCGGCCACGGTGAGCCAGATGTCGTCGGGCCGCTGCTGCGCCAGGCCCCTCAGATGCTCGACCAGGCTGGCCGGCGCCTGGCCTGCTGCCGCGATTGCACTTTGTCCACTCAGCATGTCAGCTGCCTCCCGGGTTCTCAGAAACGGTCCAGATTGCTGCGCGGCTCGGCCATGGCGACGATGACCTTGCGCGGCCCCTTGAAGGGCGAGCGGGCATGGGCCACGAGCATGTTGTCCAGCATCAGCACGTCGCCCTGCTCCCAGGGGAAGCTGACGGTCTCGGCATCCAGCGCGGCGCGCACCTCGGCGAAGATGTCGTCGCCGATGGTGGAGCCGTCGGCAAAGAAGGTGTTGCGCGGCAGGTTCTCGATGCCGTAGACCTCCTCCAGCACCTCGCGCTCCTCGGGCTCGCGCGCCGAGATGTGGAACAGGTGGGCCTGGTTGAACCAGACCATTTCGCCCGTGACGGGATGGCTCTCCATGGCCTGGCAGAGCTGGCGCGTGCGCAGGCCGTCGTCCTCCTTCCATTCCCAGTCCATGCGCGCATGGCGGCAGAAGGCCTCGACCTCGGCGCGGCTTTCGGTGTTGAAGACCTTCTGCCAGGGCACGTCCATCTCGCCGAAGTTGCGCACGTACAGGATGCCGGGCTCGAACAGCTCGCGGATGCGCGCCGGAATGCGGCGGTAGACCGCACGGCTGTCGGCAATCGGCGTCTCGCCGCCCTCGGGCGATGCGGTGACGCAGTGGAACCAGATCTTCATGGGCCACTCGCGCGTGTAGGCCTGCTCGTTGTGCAGCGGAATGCTCTGGTGGGCCGGGTATTCGGTGGAGGTGTAGACGCCCGCGCCGCTGGAGGCCTCGACCGCGCTGCGCGGCGTGGAGGCGAATTCGTACTTGAGCAGCGGGTGGCCGAAGGCCGAGGCGAAGCGCTGGAAGGTCTCCACATCGGGCACGCCAAAGCCGCGCAGCAGCACGCCGCCCGTGGTCAGCAGCGCCTCGTCGATGTCGCGGCGCAGCGGCGGCAGCGCGGCCAGCAGGTCCTGGCCCGGCTGGGCGGGCGTCATGAGCTGGGGAAGCAGAGAGCCCGCGGGGGCCTTGCGCTCGAAGCGCTGGAGGGTTTCGTTCATGTCGATTCCTTGGTGCGCCACGCAAGAGCTGCCGCGTAGCCCGGCGGCGCTGGCAGCGCCATCGCTTGAAAACCATTCCAGTCGGGGACCGCGCAGGCGATGGCCAGCCGTCCGTCCCCTCCCGGGCTGATGCCTATGGAGCGCAGGTGGTCGGCCACGCCGATGCCGATGGCCTTGAGCACGGCTTCCTTGCCCACCCAGCGCTGGTAGAAGGCCGCCAGCCGATCAGGCGCACGGCGCACGCTGGCGCGTTCCTGGTCGGTGCAGACGGCGTCGAGCATGACCTCGGCATCGAGGTCGGGCTTGTGCTGCTCGATGTCCACGCCCAGGTGCAGCACGCCACCGGGATCGGCCAGCGCGATCAGCGCATGCCCGCCCGAATGCGAGACATTGAAGAGCGGTGCCCGCAGCGGGTCCTCGTCGACAAAGGGCTTGCCGTGGACGCCGACCGCCAGCGGCACATCGGCCGGGCAGCAGCCCAGCCTGCGCCCCAGCAGCCGCCGCGTGGCAGCGCGCGTCTGCGCGAAGCGCAGCCGGTCGGCGGCCCGCACGAAGCGCGCGGCGCGACCGCGCTCCTCGGGGGTCAGGTGCGGCAGGCTGTCGCTCAGTTCGGCCCTCAGGTCCAGGTCCAGCCTGAAGACCTCGATGCCCTGGCTCATGGCCTCACGCACGGACACGAGCTGCATGGATTTCCCCCTGGAGTGACTGGGCCCCGGCCAGGCGCTGCGCCAGCACGGCCAGCACATCGCCTTCGCGCTGCTTGATGAAGAAATGCCCGCCCTCGAACCAGTCCAGCGTGAAGGCCCCGGCGGCCTCCTGCGACCAGGCCTGGACGCGGGGCGCCTCGATGTCGTCCTGCCGCCCCGCAAAGACGTGCACCGGCAGCGGCAGGCCCGCAGCGGGCACATGGCCGAAGCTCTCGCAGACGCGGTAGTCGGAGCCCAGCACATCCAGCGTGATGCGCATGAGCTCGGGGCTGCCAAACACCTCTTCGGGCGTGCCGCCCTGCCTGCGCAGATCGGCAATCAGCGCCGCATCGTCGCCCTTGCCCGCAAAGCGCTCGGGATCGCGGCAGGCCGGTGCCGGGCTGCCCGAGGCAATCAGGGCCAGCGGCAGCTCCCTGCCCTGCTCGCGCAATTGCCGCGCCATGCCGAAGGCCAGCAGCGCGCCCATGCTGTGGCCCAGCAGCGCAAAGCGGCCGCGCATGGCCTGGCGCTGCTCGGCGCACAGCAGCGAGACCAGTTGCCCGAAGTCCTCGACCGCAGGCTCGCCCAGCCGGCTGCCCCGCCCCGGCAGCTCCACCGGCGCAATGCGGATCCAGTGGGGCAGCAGCCTGCGCCAGCGCAGGTACATGGTGGCGCTGGCGCCTGCGCACGGCAGGCACAGCAGGGTCAGCGGCTCGTGCATGCGCGTCAGCCCGCTGCGGTTTCGATCACGGGATCGGTATCGCTTTGCAGCGCGGCGCCGGCACCCGCCTGCTCCTGCTGCTGCATCCACACGCGCAGCGACTTGGGCCGCATGTCGGTCCAGGTGGCGTCCACGTAGTCGAGCACGGTTTTCTTGTCGCCCTTCACGCCCTCCACGGCGGTCCAGCCGCCGGGCACGGCCTTCCAGTGCGGCCAGATGGAATACTGTTCCTCGTGGTTGACCAGAACGATGAAGGTTTCGTCTTCGCGGTCGAAGCAGCTTGTAGACATGCAGGCGTCCTTTATGCGGTTGAACATCGGTGAGGCCAGTACCGGATCGCGGCGATCCGGTACTGCGCCTCTGTTGAACATGACGTTCCGAATCCGAAACTGTTCACGCCGCGTGCGCGCCGGTTCCGGGTCATGCGCCGGGCTGCACCGTTCAATGGTGGTCCAGCAGCGAGCGGTGGACATGGATGGCCTTGCAGGCGTCGGCAATCCTGGCGTTCACCAGGCCCAGCGCGCACTCCATGTGCTCGGCGATCTGGCGCTGGGTGAGGCCCTTGATGCGGTACAGCTCGAAGGTCTCGCGGGTCTTGGGCGGCACCTCGTCCAGGGCCTGGTCGATCAGGCGTATGGCCTGGGACTCGAACAAAAGGCGCTCGGGCGAGCGGCTGTCCGGTATCTCCAGCGTCTCCACATCCACGCCGTGGGTGCGGTAGCTGTTCTCGCGCTCCTGGCGGCGCAGGTAGTCCAGCGCCATGTTGCAGACGGCGCGCGTCCAGTAGGCGGCAGGCTTGGCGATCTCGGCATCGCTGCGCATCTCGGCAACGCGCAGATAGGTGTCCTGCACGGCGTCGTCGGCCAGTTCGGGATTCCTGAGAATTCTTCGCGCGACCCTCACCAACTGTCCACGCGAAGCAATGAAAACCTCTTCCAGCGAAGAATGTGTGTGATTCAAGGACACGATGCAGTTCCTCTCGCAAGCTAGGCAAGAACGTCAAGGGGAAATGTCGACCGCAGGTCGATGGACTGCCGGCGCGCCGCCCGTGCAAAAAGACGGGAACGGGACTCGGCACAGGCGGAAAGCGGCGGCACGGCCGCTGACCGCAGGGCATCAGTGCACGCCGATGCGCATCGGCGTGACTTGGGGAGACGGGCCTTAGATCGGCCTCATACCGGCTTCATGGCGGCGGCCGACCTCGCCGGGCCCATGCGTCCTGGAACAGGATCGGCAAGGGCTGTGCGGCCTTGCAGACGTGCTGAAACTTGAACCGGGACCAAGGCATGCAGTGGTGCTCCTTTAACGTTTTCCAGAACATGAAATGAGAAGCATTAACAGCTCCGGCGACAAAACCGGGTCTGGATCGGCATCTCGTACCTGTCTGGAAGACGTCCCGCCAAGGCAAACGAAGACACGGCTATCGGCACTGGAAAATCGGCAGCCGATGCCTATGGATTCCCGTCCCCATGGCTTTCCCTCGCCATGGATGATGGGCCTGGATCATGACGGACTGGTGATGCCCCAAGCGCAGTGCGGGGGCACCGAAGGTGCTGGGTGCGCAGGCAGGAAAAGCGAACGGAGCGCGCCTGCTGCTGCAACCTGCAGACGAAAAAAAGCCACCTTGCGGTGGCTTCTTGTCTGTGCAAACGCTGGGTTTGCACAAGGAATTTGGCGGAGTGGACGGGACTCGAACCCGCGACCCCCGGCGTGACAGGCCGGTATTCTAACCAACTGAACTACCACTCCTGGCAGACAGCTTTTGCGCTCTTTCGAGCCAAGTGCTGCAAACTTGGCGACCCTACGGGGATTCGAACCCCGGTACTCACCGTGAAAGGGTGATGTCCTAGGCCTCTAGACGATAGGGTCAATCCTAGAACTTGCGTAAATACTCAAGTCTCAATTTTTGGTGGAGGTAAACGGGATCGAACCGATGACCTCTTGCATGCCATGCAAGCGCTCTCCCAGCTGAGCTATACCCCCTTGCTGCAACGTTGCACTGCTTCGTTGCTGCGATTCAAAAATTGTAGCACAGCGTTTTGGGGGCAATTCCGGAATGCATGACTTTTTTATGTCGCCCTGCATTCCGGCGCCCTGCTCAAGCCCGGGTCAGGCCAGGCTTTGCCCATCGCGTATGCGGTGGATCTCGGCGATGTCCACCACCCAGACCAGGCCGTCGCCGACCTGGCCCGAATGGCAGGCCGTGGTGATGGCCGCGCGGATGGGCTCGACCATGGAGGCCTCGGCCAGCACGCAGACCATGATCTTGTCGGAGAAGTCGGTCAACTCCTCCTTCACGCTGCGCTTGTCGATGGCGGCCGGGGCCGTGAAGCCCTCGGCACGGAACAGCGTCACGCCGGGGAAGTTGGGAATGGCACGCAGCGCGTCGCGCAGGCGCTCCAGGCGGCTGGGGCGCACGATGGCCCGGATTTCCTTCATGGTCATTGCAGTGTCTCCTTCATCAGGCTTCCAGCGGTTTTTCGTCAAACCAGCGGTACAGGGTCGGCAACACCACCAGCGTAAGCAGGGTGGACGAGATCAGGCCACCGATCACGACGATGGCCAGCGGGCGTTGCACCTCCGAGCCGGGGCCGGTGGCGAACAGGAAGGGCACCAGGCCCAGCAGCGCGACGGTGGCCGTCATCATCACGGGGCGGAAGCGCTGCACGCAGCCTTCGCGCACGGCCTCGGCCACGTCCATTCCATCCTCGCGCAGCTTGCGGATGCAGCTGACCAGCACCACGCCGTTGAGCACCGCAATGCCCCACAGCGCGATGAAGCCCACCGATGCCGGCACGCTCACGTATTCGCCCGTGACGAACAGGCCTATCAGTCCCCCGATGGAGGCGAAGGGCAGCACCAGGATGATCAGCCCGGCCAGCTTGACCGAATTGAACAGCACGAACAGCAGGAAGAAGATGGCCACGATGGTCAGCGGCACGATCACCTGCAGCGTGCCCATGGCGCGCTCCATGTTCTCGAACTGGCCGCCGTACTTGAAGTAGTAGCCGTCGGGCAACTGCACTTCACTGTCGATGCGCTGCTGCACTTCGGTCACGAAACCGCCCAGGTCACGTCCTTCCACGTTGGCGCCCACGACCACGCGGCGCTTGCCGCCTTCGCGGCTGATCTGCGCGGGTCCGTCCACCAGTTCGATGCGGGCCACGCTGTTGAGCGGAACCTGCGCGCCGGTGCTGGTGGTCAGCAAGGTGGCGCCGACAGCCTGGGGCGAGCCACGGAAGGGCTCGGGGAAGCGCACGACCACGTTGTAGCGGCGCTCGCCCTCGTAGACCGTGGTCACGTCCTTGCCGCCGATGGCCGACTCGATCACGCCCTGCACGTCGGTGACGTTCAGGCCGTGGCGGGCAATGGCCTTGCGGTCGATATCCACCGTGAGCGCCTGCTGGCCCGACAGCCGCTCGACACGGATGTCGGTGCTGCCCGGCACGCTCTTGAGGATGCGGGCCACCTGTTCGGAGACATCGCGCAGATCGTCCAGCTCGTCACCGAAGACCTTGATGGCCAGTTGCGAGCGCACGCCCGTGACCATTTCATCCACGCGCTCGGAAATCGGCTGGGACAGCACGATCTGTACGCCCGGGATCGAGGACAGGCGCTGGCGGATGTCTTCGTCGATCTCGTCCTGGGTGCGATCGGACTCGGGGTCCAGCAGCACGATGGGGTCGGACTCGTTGGGGCCTGCGGGATCGGCCGGCGATTCACCGCGTCCGAGCTTGGAGACCACGCTGAGCACGCCGGGCACCTCGGCCACGGCCTTCATCGCCGCCATTTCCATGCGGATGGACTCGTCCAGCGAGATGCTGGGCACGCGGTTGATCTGCGGCGTCAGCGCGCCCTCCTTCATGGTGGGCATGAAGGACTTGCCCAGCAGCGGGAACAGTCCCAGCGAGCCCAGCAGCAGAGCCACGGCCACGGCCAGCGTGGCGCGGTTGCGCGCGGTGGCCAGGTCCAGCAGGCGCAGGTAGTGGCGCTTGAGGAAGGCGATCAGGCGCGTGTCATGGTCCGCGCCGCCCTTGAGGAAGTACGAGCACAGCACGGGCGACAGGAACAGCGACACGGCCAGCGAGACCGCCAGCGAGATCGCGATGGTCAGTGCCAGCGGGCCGAACATCTTGCCCTCGATGCCCTGCAGCGTCATCAGCGGCAGGAACACCAGGATGATGATGGCGATGCCGAAGATGGTGGGCGTGGCCACCTCGGTGGTGGCCGAGAGCACGGTGCGCACGCGTGCGCCCATGCTGTCGCCGGCCTGGCCGAGCTTGTGGAACACGTTCTCCACCACCACCACGGTGGCATCGACCATGAGGCCGATGGCGATCGCCAGCCCTCCCAGCGACATGAGGTTGGCCGAGATGCCCCAGCGGTTCATCATGATGAAGGTGGTCAGCGGCGTGATGATCAGCGTGGCCACCACGATCAGGCTGGAGCGCACGTCACCCAGGAAGACGAAGAGCACCACGACCACGAGCAGGATGCCCTCGATCAGCACCTTGCCCACGGTCCACAGCGCCGAGTCGACCAGGTCGGTACGGTCGTAGTAGGGAACGATCTGCAGGCCGCCGGGCAGCATGCCCTTGGAGTTGATCTCCTGCACGCGCTCCTTCACGCGGGTGACGACTTCCTTGGCATTGCCGCCGCGCATCATCAGCACGATGCCGGAGACGCCTTCGGTATAGCCGCCCTTGATGATGGCGCCCTGGCGCACTTCCTGGCCCAGCTGGACCTCGGCCACATCGCGCACGAAGACCGGCACGCCGCCATCCTGCTTGAGAACGATGTTGCCGATGTCCTCCAGCGACTGGATCAGGCCCACGGCGCGGATCAGGTACTGCTCGGTGACCTGGGGCAGGATGCCGCCGCTGGCGTTGGCGTTGTTGTCGGCGATGGCCTGGACCACATGGCGCACGGACAGGCCGTAGTGGCGCAGCCGGCCGGGGTCGACCTCCACCTGGTACTGCTTGACGTAGCCGCCCTGCGAGTTGATTTCGGCCACGCCGGGAATGGAGCGCAGCAGCGGGCGCGCCACCCAGTCCTGGATGGTGCGGCGCTCGGTCAGCTCCTCGGGCGTGAGGGCCCGCTTGCCGTCGTCGGGATGGTCCAGCGTGTACTGGTAGACCTCGCCCAGGCCCGTGGACACCGGCCCCAGCACGGGGATGATGCCTTCGGGCATGCGCGGCGTGACCTCCATCAGCCGCTCGGTGACGAGCTGGCGTGCAAAGTACACGTCGGTGGTATCGGTGAAGACCAGGGTGATGATGGACAGGCCGCTCTTGTTGAGCGAGCGCATCTCCACCAGGCCCGGCATGCCGGTCATGGCGATTTCCAGCGGCACGGTCACGAAGCGCTCGATTTCCTCGGGCGAGCGGCCTGGCGCCTCGGTGGCCACCTGGACCTGGACGTTGGTCACGTCAGGAAAGGCATCCACCGACAGATTCATGGCGGCGCGCAGGCCAAAGCCGCACAGCACCAGCGAGAGCACGATCACGATGAGTCGCTGGCTCAGTGCGGCCCGGATCATGGAAGCGATCATGGGCTTACTCCAGCTCTGCGCGCTTGCGCTCGTTGTTCAGGTGGAAGGCGCCCGTGGTGACGATGACCGTGCCATCGGCCACGCCCTTGTTCACGGGGCGCATGCCGCCGCTGGCGGTGCCCAGCTCGACGGGCGTGAGGCGGTAGTGGTTCTCGCCCTTCTTGACGAAGACATGGTCGCGATCGTTCTCGCGCACCACGGCCTCGGCCGGCACGGCCAGCAGCTGGCGTACCTCGCCCTGGATGCGCATGGTGGCCAGCATCTGGGGCTTGAGGTCGCGCTCGGTGTTGTCCACCTGGGTGCGGATGGTGACGGTGCGGGTCTCGGGCGTCACGGTGTCGCCCACATGCACGATCTGGCCGGACAGCACGCGCTCGCCCAGGGCGGGCACGGCGATCTCCACGGCCTGGCCGGCGCGCACGCCGCTGGCCATCTGCTCGGGAATCGCGCCCACCACCCAGACGCTGCTCAGGTCGGCCACGGTGAACAGCGGATCACCGGGCTGGGTCACCTGGCCGGAGCTGACCTTGCGCTCGATCACCACGCCGGCCCCTGTGGACAGCACGGCCGCATGCGACTGCAGCGTGCCCTTGTCGCGCAGCTGGGCGATGGCGCTGTCGGGAATGCCGATCAGGCGCAACTGGTCGCCGGCAGCGCGCTGCTCGGCGCGGGCAATCGACAGCTCGGACTCGCGGCGCTGCAGCTCGGCCGAGCCGATGACGTCAGCGGCGATCAGCTGGCGCGCGCGCTCCACGCCGCGCTCGGCCAGCGTGGCGGCGGAGTGTGCACGCAGATAGGCCAGCTGGGCGGTGGTCAGCTCGGGGCTGGCCACGCGGGCCAGCACCTGTCCCGCGCGCACGCGGTCGCCCACTTCGACCAGCACCTCGGTCACGCGCCCCGTGGCGGCCGCGCCAATGCGGGTGACCTGGCGCTCATTGGCCTCGATGCGGCCAGACACCTCCTGCAGCAGCGCGATCTGCGCCTGCGCCACGGGCTTGACGGCGAAGTTGGGAGCCATCTCGGCGGTCACACGGACCTCCATCGGGTCCTGCTCCTGGGCAGCGGCCGCTGCGGGCGCCGCCTTGGCTTCGGCCTCTTCGTTCTTGCCGCAGGCGCTCAGCGCCAGCGTTGCGGCCAGCAGGCCGGCCAGGGCCAGGGAATTCACCAAGGTGCTGCTGCCTGCGCGGGCGGCGATGGGTTTCGGATGCATATTCAAGGACATGTTCGTTTCTGATTTCGGGTGTGAGGCAGGGACGGCGCGCTTCACAGCGCGGACGGATCGTCGTAGCGGCCCGCGAGGTATTCGAGCTGTATGCGCGCCGCCTGCAGCTGGTAGCGCGCATCGAGCAGGTCTGCACGGATGGAGCGCAGCACGCGCTGCGCATCGAGCACATCGAGAATGCCGCGCTCGCCGAAGCGGTAGGCGGCCTCGGCCACGCGCAGGGCCGACTCGGCCTCGCGCACCGAACCCTGGCTCAGTGCCTGGGTGCGCAGTCGTGCCATCTCCAGCTCCTTCCAGGCCTGCAGCGTCTGCTGGCGCAGCTCGATCTGCCGGCCTTCCAGCTGCAGACGCGCGCGCTCCAGCTCGGAGGCCGCCTCGTCGATGGGGCCGCGGTGCTGGTCGAGCAAGGGGATCTGGATGCTTACGCCCACCGTGTTCAGGCGCACGTCGGGCTCGCGCGTCTGGCCGTAGCGCAGCTCCACGCCCGGCCAGCGCGAGGCCTTGGCCCCGTCAAGCCGCGCCTGGGCACGCTCGACCTCCGCCTTGAGCTGGCGCAGTTCGGGATGCTCCATGGGATCGATCTCCCCCATGTCCTCGATGCGCAACGGGTCCTCCAGCGACACATCCAGGCGAAAGCGCACGGGCAGCTGGCCTGCGGCCAGGCGGCCCAGCGACAGCTGCGCCTGCTCGGCGCGCAGCCTTGCGGTCTGCTCCTGCTGGCGCGCCTGGATGATTTCGGCATCGGCCTTGATGATTTCGTAGCGGGCCGCCTCGCCGCTATCCACGCGCACGCGGACGCGCTCATGGGCCTGCTCCAGAAGGCGCACCGCCTCCTTGGCGGCCTCGACCTCCGCCTCGCGCAGCACCATTTCGTAGGCGCGCAGCCGCACCTGGGCCACCAGCGCATTGCGCGTGGTCGCCACGAAGTGCACCGAGCCCTGCTCGCCTGCCCTCGCGGCCTCCACGCGCGCACCGCGCACGGCGGGGTTCTCGATGGGCAACGCCACGGCCCAGCCCTGCACCGTGCCGGCCGCCGCGCCGGGCACGCGGGCGCTGTTGCGGCCCTGGTTCCATTCGAGCTTGGGATTGGGCAGCGCCGAGGCGCTGACCACGCCTGCGCGCGCCGTGGTCCGCGACTGCTCGACAGCGCGCAGATCGGGGTTGTGGTCCAGCACGGCGCGAACGACCTCGTTCAGGCTCAGCTGGGGCAGGCGCTGTGCGGCGGCCGAAGCCACAGAAGCCGTTGAAGCTGTCGATGCGGCCTTAGGCGTGACCGGGACGCGGGCCGCTGCGGCCTCGGCGGCGGCAGCCGCGGCGGGTGCCGCCTGGGTCATGGGAGGCTGGGATGCCTGTGCCGAGGCACCGGCACTCCAGCCCACCAGCAGGCTGCAGATCGCGCCTTGCAAGGCCTTGCGCGAAAAGGATGGAAAACGAGCGGGGGCCATTCCCGCCAATACCGTTGGATTCACCATGGCATGCATCTGCCGCGAAACGACAGTCGAGGGGTTGAGTAAGAGATGGGCCCTCCCCTGCGGACAACGCGGGAACGGGCATGGCCGGGCCGTGCGCAGTCAGCGCGCGGACGACGGCATGGCATGCGCGCCAGCAAGGCGCGCACGAGCAGTGATCAGGCAGTGGGATGCGTCAGCCGACAAGGGGCGCAAGGGGCGCAGGGCATGCCTGCGCCGCAATATGCGGTCAGCCGAGCAGGGAAGGTCTTGGAGGGCGCAGCAGCTGGCCCGGAGCGGGCGACAGGTGCGCCTGGGAATAGGTCGAAGGCGGGGCCCACAGCGACACCACCTGCACGGCGATGGGCTCGGGCGGCCAGTACATCTCGGCGGAGCGGTCCTCGCCACAGGCCAGCAGGGCCAGCAGCTGGCGGGTATTGCCGCCGTGTGCCGTCAGCTCGGCAAACTCCGTCTCGTCGTCTTCCTCGACTTCCGCGAGCTCTTCGAGGAATTCCTCATCGATGGTCACGATGGGGTGGTGCGCCAGCAAGCCATCGCTTTCCAGTCCATCGGACGATGCCGACGCCGCCACCTGTCCACAGAAGATGGACAACAGCATCAGCAAGGAAAACAGGAACGATGGCGCAAGGCGCATGGGGCGAGACGAAGGCGGGAGCAGTGAAAGTGAATGTCCCGTGATCGGGACACCATCTATTGTTACGAATGTTGAGGCAAAGTTCCGGGTTTGCCCTTAAAAAATCTGTGGCAAAGCCCGCTTTTCGCACATGCTTGCCTGCCGCCAAGCGAGGCAGCCATGCAGGCGAGCTGCACGCGGCAGAAACAAAAAAGCCACCTTGCGGTGGCTTCTTGTCTGCGCAAACGCTGGGTTTGCACAAGGAATCTGGCGGAGTGGACGGGACTCGAACCCGCGACCCCCGGCGTGACAGGCCGGTATTCTAACCAACTGAACTACCACTCCTGGCAGACAGCTTTTGCGCTCTTTCGAGCCAAGTGCTGCAAACTTGGCGACCCTACGGGGATTCGAACCCCGGTACTCACCGTGAAAGGGTGATGTCCTAGGCCTCTAGACGATAGGGTCAATCCTAGAACTTGCGTAAATACTCAAGTCTCAATTTTGGTGGAGGTAAACGGGATCGAACCGATGACCTCTTGCATGCCATGCAAGCGCTCTCCCAGCTGAGCTATACCCCCAAAAATCCGATACTGGCGGAGTGGACGGGACTCGAACCCGCGACCCCCGGCGTGACAGGCCGGTATTCTAACCAACTGAACTACCACTCCTGGCAGGCTGCTTTTGTGCTCTTGCGAGCCAAGTGCTGCAAACTTGGCGACCCTACGGGGATTCGAACCCCGGTACTCACCGTGAAAGGGTGATGTCCTAGGCCTCTAGACGATAGGGTCACAGCCTATGATCCGCCGATAAAAAAGCGCCTTCGTTTTTCAAAGGCGCTTACATACCAAGCGGCAAATTTTGGCGGAGTGGACGGGACTCGAACCCGCGACCCCCGGCGTGACAGGCCGGTATTCTAACCAACTGAACTACCACTCCTGGCAGACAGCTTTTGCGCTCTTTCGAGCCAAGTGCTGCAAACTTGGCGACCCTACGGGGATTCGAACCCCGGTACTCACCGTGAAAGGGTGATGTCCTAGGCCTCTAGACGATAGGGTCAATCCTAGAACTTGCGTAAATACCCAAGTCTCAATTTTGGTGGAGGTAAACGGGATCGAACCGATGACCTCTTGCATGCCATGCAAGCGCTCTCCCAGCTGAGCTATACCCCCTTCATGCTGCAATCGCTGCTTCTTGTTAGTTGCTGCGTTTGCATCAGAGACTCGAATTATAGACAGGTTTTTAGCGGTTTTTCAAACGGGCCAGAATTTTTTCACGACCCAGCAGCTCCAGCACCGCGTCCACCGAAGGCGTGTGCGCCGTGCCCAGCGTCAGCACGCGCACCGGCATGGCCAGTTGCGGCATCTTCAGGCCCTGGGCCTTGAGCACTTCCTTGATCAAAGCGGCAATGGCTTCCTTGCTCCACTCCACCGAGGCGATGCCTTCGGCGAAGGCGTCCAGGGCGGGCGCCACGGCGTCGGTCACATGCTTGGCCAGGTCTTCGGCGTTGCGGTCGAAGGCGTCCACATAGAACAGGCGCACCCAGCCGGCCAGATCGACCAGGGTTTCGCAGCGGTCCTTGAACAGGGCGCAGATGCGCGGCAGGCGGTCGTCGGCGTCGAGCAGGGCCTGGTCCAGGCCGGTCTTGAGCACGAAGGGGCGCACCAGCTCTGCCAGGGCCGCATCGTCCAGGGCCTTCAGGTGCTGGGCGTTGACCCAGCGCAGCTTGGCCTCGTCGAACTGGCCTGCGCTGCGGCCCAGATGGTCGAGGTTGAACCACTCCAAGAACTGGGCGCGGCTGAAGATTTCGTCATCGCCGTGGCTCCAGCCCAGGCGGGCCAGATAGTTGACCATGGCGTCGGGCAGGTAGCCTTCGTCGCGGTACTGGGTGACGGCCTTGGCGCCGTTGCGCTTGCTCATCTTCTCGCCCTGCTCGTTGAGCACGGTGGGCAGGTGGGCGAACACGGGCACGCTGGCGCCCAGCGCCTCGAAGATGTGGATCTGACGCGGCGTGTTGTTGACGTGGTCGTCGCCACGGATGACATGGGTGATGGCCATGTCCATATCGTCCACGCAGACGCAGAAGTTGTAGGTGGGCGTGCCATCGGGACGCGCGATCACCAGGTCGTCCAGCTCGCTGTTCTGGAACTCGATCCGGCCCTTGCACTTGTCTTCCCAGGCCACGACGCCGCCCTGCGGCGTCTTGAAGCGCAGCACGGGGCGCACGCCTTCGGGCACGGGCGGCAGCACCTTGCCTTCTTCAGGGCGCCAGGTGCCGTCGTAGCGCGGCTTTTCCTTGTTGGCCATCTGGCGCTCGCGCAGGGCGTCGAGTTCTTCCACGCTCATGTAGCAGGGGTAGACATGGCCCGAAGCCTGCAGGCCGGCCAGCACCTCCTTGTAGCGGTCCATGCGCTGCATTTGATAGAACGGACCTTCGTCATGGTCCAGCTGCAGCCAGGCCATGCCTTCGATGATCACGTCCACCGAGGCCTGGGTGGAACGCTCCACATCGGTGTCCTCGATACGCAGGATGAAATCACCACCCGTGGCGCGCGCGAAGGCCCAGGGATACAGGGCCGAGCGGATGTTGCCCAGGTGGATGAAGCCCGTGGGAGACGGGGCAAAACGGGTTCGTACTTTTTGTGTCATTGCAGGGTATCCAGTCCGCGGGACAGATCGTTCTTGATGTCGCCCAGGTATTCCAGTCCGACGGAGATGCGCAGCAGGCCCTGGCCGATGCCGGCGGCACGGCGCTGCTCTTCGCTCAGGCGGCCATGCGAGGTGCTGGCCGGGTGGGTGATGGTGGTCTTGACGTCGCCCAGGTTGGCCGTGATCGAGCACACCAGGGTGCTGTCGGCCACATGGAAGGCGTTGGCGCGCAGTTGCTCGGCGCCCTCGCCCACCACGTCGAAGGACAGCACGCCGCCGCCCATGCCGTTTTGCTGGCGCATGGCCAGCTCGTGCTGCGGGTGGCTGGCCAGGCCCGGGTAGTAGACACGGGCGACCTTGGGATGGGCCTCCAGCCAGGTGGCCAGCTCCAGCGCGGCGGCGCTTTGCGCCTTGACGCGCAGTGACAGCGTCTCCAGACCCTTGAGCACCACCCAGGCGTTGAACGGCGCCAGGTTCAGGCCGCCGCTGCGCAGGAAGGTCCCCATGACCTTGTCCACCAGTGCCGTCGTGCCACAGACGGCGCCCGACATGACGCGGCCCTGGCCGTCCAGCAGCTTGGTGCCGGAGTGCACGACCAGGTCGGCACCGAACTGGGCGGGCCGCTGCAGCGCGGGCGAGGCAAAGCTGTTGTCCACCGCCAGCAGCGCGCCATGGGCGTGCGCCAGTTCGGCCAGCGCGGCGATGTCGCACAGGTCGGTCAGCGGGTTGGTCGGCGTCTCGGCGAACAGCAATCGCGTGTTGGGACGGATGGCGGCCTTCCAGGCCTGCACATCGGTCTGCGAGACAAAGCTGGTCTCGATGCCGAAGCGCGCCATCTCGCCGCCCAGCAGCTTGATGGTGGAGCCGAACATGGACTGCGAGCAGATCACATGGTCGCCCGCCTTGAGCGTGGTCAGCGCCACCAGCAGGATGGCCGACATGCCGGTGGACGTGGCCACGGCGCATTCCGTGCCTTCCATGGCGGCCAGGCGCTGCTCGAAGCTGGTCACCGTGGGGTTGGAGGTGCGGCTGTAGGTGTAGCCAGGCTCTTCGTTGGCGAAGCGGCGCGCTGC
The DNA here is from genome assembly GCF_017355445.1 of Delftia sp. SD018. NCBI lineage: Bacteria > Pseudomonadati > Pseudomonadota > Betaproteobacteria > Burkholderiales > Comamonadaceae > Delftia > Delftia sp. SD018. Next base: position 139,661 of record NZ_JADDRN010000012.1, on the reverse strand, counting down.
CGTTGCGCAGTCGGGCTGCACGAAGCTGCTGGTCATGTACAGGGCTTCGCTGTGCTCGCCCCACTGGCTTCGTTCCACGGCCACGCGCAGGGCCAGCGTATCGGGATGCAGGCCTTCGGGAAGTGTCTTGTTCGTCACGTTGATGGTCCTTGGGGTCGGGCGCGGCCCGCCGATGGCGGCGGTGCCCGGAAAAAAGGAGCTAGAAACACTTGTCACCTGGGGACTTGCTGGGCGTTGCAGCCTGCAGTCCTCCAGCACCAGCGCTTTTAGCTCATTTGTCAAAAAAGGGCGGGCCTCAGGCCCGCCCCCGTATTGTCACTGAAGCCCAATCGCTCGGACTCGGGCTCGGGCTCAGGCTTCCTGGGCGTTGGGCAGGGACAGGCGCGAGGCGTCGCTGGACTCTTCCTCGCCGCCGCGGTTGCGGCCTTCATTGAGTGCCGTGACTTCGTCCTCGGAGATGTCGCCCGTGATGTAGACGCCATCGAAGCACGAGGCCTCGAAGCCCTGCACCTGCGGGTTGATCTTGCCCACGGTCTGCTTCATGGCAGCCACGTCCTGGTAGATCAGCGCGTCGGCACCGATGACCTGACGGATTTCCTCGACCGTGCGGCCATGCGCCACCAGTTCGGCGCGCGTGGGCATGTCGATGCCGTAGACGTTGGGATGGCGCACCGGAGGCGCTGCCGAGGCCAGGTAGACCTTGACGGCACCGGCATCACGCGCCATCTGCACGATTTCCTTGGAGGTGGTGCCGCGCACGATGGAGTCATCCACCAGCAGCACCTTGCGGCCCTTGAACTCGCTGCCGATGGCGTTGAGCTTCTGGCGCACCGATTTCTTGCGCGAGGACTGGCCCGGCATGATGAAGGTCCGGCCCACGTAGCGGTTCTTGACGAAGCCTTCGCGGTACGGAATGCCCAGCAGCTGGGCCAGCTGCATGGCGCTGGGGCGGCTGGATTCGGGAATCGGGATGATGGCGTCGATCTCGTTGGGCGGCACGGTGGAGACCACGCGCTTGGCCAGCGTCTCGCCCATGTTCAGGCGGGCCTGGTAGACGGAGATGCCATCCAGCACGGAGTCCGGGCGGGCCAGGTACACGTACTCGAACACGCAGGGGTGCAGCTCGCTCTTTTCAGAGCACTGGCGGGTTTCGACCTGGCCGTCGCTGTGCACGAACACGGCCTCGCCCGGGGCGACATCGCGCTCGAGCTGGTGTAGCGTGCCTTCCAGGGCCACGGACTCGCTGGCCAGCATCACCGAGCCGTCGGCACCGCGGCCCATGCACAGGGGGCGGATGCCGAACGGGTCGCGGAAGGCCAGCAGGCCGTAGCCGGCGATCAGCGCGATCACCGCATACGAGCCCTTGATGCGCTTGTGCACGGCACTCACGGCCTGGAACACGTCTTCGCTCTTGAGCGGCGCGCCACTGCTGGCGCGGGCCAGCTCGTGGGCCAGCACGTTGAGCAGGACTTCGGAGTCGCTCTCGGTGTTGGTGTGGCGGTGGTCGGTGTCGGACAGCTCCTCGCGCAGCTGCTTGGCATTGGTGAGGTTGCCGTTGTGCACCATGACGATGCCGAAGGGCGCGTTCACGTAGAAGGGCTGGGCCTCTTCCTCGCTGGTCGCGTTGCCGGCCGTCGGGTAGCGCACCTGACCCAGGCCCACCGTGCCCGGCAGGGCACGCATGTTGCGGGTGCGGAACACGTCGCGCACCATGCCCTTGGCCTTGTGCATGAAGAACTTGCGCTCCTGCTGGGTCACGATGCCTGCGGCATCCTGGCCACGGTGCTGCAGCAGCAGCAGGGCGTCATAGATCAGTTGATTCACGGGCGCGGTGCTGACTACACCAACGATTCCACACATAGTTGCGTTCCATCCGTTTGCGAAGGTCGCCCTTCGCTGTCTGGGCCGTAGCAGCCACCCATTGGCCACGCCTGCGCCCGATTTCTCTATCCAAACTGTTTCTGCCAGCCGACTCCTGCGCTGCAGCGCCTTGTCATGCAGCCGGCAGATAGCGTCCCCATTCCTGCGGCAGCTGTGGCAAAACCACAGCCAGCGCCTGCATCAGCCATGGCGCCAAGGCTGAATCCTGCCACCACTGCCCCTGGTGCAGCGGCGTGTAGCTGATCACCATCGTTGCCACCAGGGCCAGCAGCGCCCCGCGCAGCACGCCGAACAGCGCGCCCAGGGTGCGGTCCACGGGCCTCAGCCCCACCGCCTCGATCAGCCGGCGCGACAGCCAGGACACCAGGCCCCAGCCGAACAGCGCCAGCACGAACAACAGCACAAAGCCTGCGGCGTAGCGCAGCTGCATGTCCCAGTCCTGCATGGGCAGCCACAGCGCCACGTCGGCCGCCCAGATGCGGGCCACGACAAAGGCCACCAGCCAGCCCAGCAGAGACAGCACCTCGTACACCAGCCCGCGCCAGGCGCCAAGCAGCATCGAGGCCAGCACGCAGGCCAGCAAAACCCAGTCCACCGTGGACATACGCTATTTCTGTGCGCCCGTGCTGCTTTGCAAGATGTACGTCACCGCGTCAGAGCTTGATCACCGACGCCGGCAGGCCCTGGCCCTTGACGCGCGCCGCCGCCTTGTCTGCTTCGGCCCGGCCGTTGAACGGGCCCACACGCACCCGCGTGCGCTTGCCGTCCTTGGTGTCCACCACCTGCGTGAATGTCTTCAGGCCCGCCAGCTCCAGCTTGGCGCGGATTTCCTGGGCCTTGCCGGCGTCGGAGAAGGCACCGACCTGCACGATAAAGCGTTCGTCCGTCGCCGCGGCCGCCGTTGAAGCGGCGGGCGCGCTGCGTCCTTCCAGCAGGGCACGGGCACGCGCGGCATCGTCGCTCCTGGACGGCTCGGGCTTGGGTTCGGGCTTTGGCTTGGGCTCGGGTTTCGGCTCGGGCTTGGGCTCCGGCTTGTGCTCGGGTTTGGCCGGCTCAGGCTTGGGCTTGGGTTCCGGCTTGGGCTCGGGTTTGGTCTCAGGCTTGGCGGCGGGCTTGGGCTCCGGCTTTGCCTCGGGCTTCGCTTCAGGCTTGACCGGAGCCACCTGGGAAACGGGAGGGGCCACAGGCACGGACGGCGCCGAAGGCCTGCCCATGGGAACCTCTTCCTCATCGGCACCCAGCGAGGCCTGGGCCGACACGCGGCCCGTCGGCGCAGCCGCGCCATGCGAATGGGCGTCCACGGCATTGGCGCCGGGCACGACCAGGGGCGCAACCTTGTCGCGGTCAGGAATCTCGATGGGGATGTCTACGGGAATCGGACGCGGCTGGGTGTCGAACAGCAGGGGGAAACCGACCACGCCCGCCAGGACCAGCACGGCAGCGCCGATGAGGCGGTGGCGCGCCCGGCGGCGCATGACATCGACGCTTTCCGCCTGTCCCAGCCGTGTGGGCCGCCTCGATGCGGACGACGAATCACCGTCGTCTTTTTTGCCGGGCCAACGAAAATTGAAAAATGCCATGGAGTGCGGACTCGTTCATATCGGCCACCACAGCGGCCACGATGGCCGCCTGCGGTGCGGATCACTGGATTCAGGTGCCCAGATGCTTGGCGTTCAGCCGGGGCGGGCCGTCCTGCAGCACGCCGCCCACCGTGAAGAACGAGCCAAAGACCACGATTCTATCAGTGGGACCTGCGGCCAGAACCGCTGCATCCAGCGCCAGCTGCGGGTTTGCGAACGTGGCCACCGACAGCTCGCGGGGCACGCCGGGCGCGGGCGGCAAGGCTTCGATCTTCTGGCGCAGCACTTCGGCGCTTTCGGCACGCGGCGTGGGCAGGTCGGTCAGGTACCAGCGGTCGATCAGCGGTGCGATCCTGCCCAGCATGGGCGCCAGGTCCTTGTCGTGCATGGCGCCGAACACCGCATGCGTGCAGGGGAAGTAACCCATGGCATCGAGGTTGGCCGTCAGCGCCGCCACCGAATGCGGGTTGTGCGCTACGTCCAGCACCAGCGTGGGCTGGCCCGGAATGATCTGGAAACGCCCTGGCAGCTCGACCATGGCCAGCCCCGTGCGCACGGCCTGGGCCGTGACCGGAAGGCGGCTGCGAATGGCTTCGAGCGCGGCCAGCGCACCCGATGCATTGACCAGCTGGTTGGCGCCGCGCAGCGCCGGATAGGCCAGGCCCGCATAGCGCCGCCCGCGTCCGGCCCAGCCCCACTGCTGCTTGTCGCCCGAGAAATTGAAGTCCTGGCCCAGGCGCCAGAGATCGGCGCCAATGGCCTGTGCATGGTCCAGCACGCTTTGCGGCGGCATGGGATCGCTGACCACCACCGGCCGGCCGGCGCGCATGATGCCGGCCTTCTCGCGGCCGATGCTCTCGCGGTCCGGGCCCAGGAATTCCACATGGTCGATGTCGATGCTGGTGATGACGGCGCAATCGGCATCGATCACGTTCGTGGCATCCAGCCGCCCGCCAAGGCCCACCTCGAGAATCGCCACATCCAGCCTGGACTGGCTCATCAGCCGCAGGATGGCCAGCGTGGTGAATTCGAAATAGGTGAGCGCCACTTCCGTGCCCTGCACGCGCGCCTGCTCCACGGCCTCGAACTGCGGCAGCAGCTCGGCGGCCTTCACGATCTCGCCGCCCACGCGGCAGCGCTCCTCGAAATGCACCAGATGCGGCGATGTGTAGACGCCGGGACGAAAGCCCGACTGCAGCGCCACGGCCTCCAGCATGGCGCAGGTCGAGCCCTTGCCATTGGTGCCCGCCACCGTGATCACGGGGCAGTCGAAACGCAGGTCCAGGCGCTGGGCGACTTCGCGCACGCGATCCAGGCCCAGCGCGATATTCTTGGGGTGCAGGCGCTCGCAATATGCGAGCCATGCATCCAATGTGGGAAATGAGGTGTGCATACTGCGCGCTATTGTTACCCAGGGACAGTGTCCTTATGGGGTCCTCGCCATCCGCGGACTGCGGCAACTGCAACCAATCATGACCACCTCAAACACTGTGACGCTCTACGGCATTCCCAACTGCGACACCGTCAAGAAGGCCCGCGCCTGGCTTGCCGACCAGGGCATCGCCTACGAATTCCACGACTTCAAGAAACAGGGCGTCCCTGCCGCGCAACTGCCTGCCTGGATGCAGGCCGTGGGCTGGGAAAAGCTGCTCAACCGCCAGGGCACGACCTGGCGCAAGCTCGATGCCGACACCCAGGCCGGCGCCCAGGATGCGGCCGGTGCCGCAGCCCTCATGCAGCAGCAGCCCAGCGTCATCAAGCGCCCGGTCGTCCAATGGCCGCAGGGACGCATCACCGTGGGTTTTGCGCCCGACGCCTGGGCAGAGCTGGCCCACGAGGGCAAGCGCTAACACTGCCGTCAAGCCTGGAACAGCTTATTACGTGGATTTACGCGGCCGCAAACTGCTTTTCGGGCCCGAGGAATACACTTGCATGGAGCCTGGCAGGAAGTACCGCCAGCGCAACAGGAGTGCAATCATGAAATCCCTGGTTCTTTTGACGCTGGCGGCCACGACCGCCACCGTAGCCCTGGCCCAGGAGCAAGGCCGGGTGCTTTCCGTGACCCCGGTGACGCAACAGGTGGCCGTGCCCCAGCAGGTCTGCCGCGATGAGAACGTCTACTCGGGCCAGCGCAGCACTTCGGGCGCGGGCGCCGTGCTGGGTGCCCTGGCGGGCGGCGTGGTGGGCAACGCCATCGGCCACGGCGGCGGACGCGCTGCGGCCACGGCAGCCGGCGTGATTGGCGGCGCCATGCTGGGCAACCAGGCTGAAGCCTCGGGACAGCAGCCCCAATACCAAACGGTGCGCAACTGCACCACCCAGACCTACTACCAGAACCGCGCCGTGGCCTACGACGTGGTCTATGAGTACGCGGGCCGCAACTACACGACGCGGACCGCCACGCCGCCTGGCGACTGGATTGCACTGAGCGTGCAGCCCGCAGCCAACAGCGGCGCCTACGGCAGCAATGGTTACTACAGCACCAACCAGCCGCCCCAGGCCGCGTACTCCACCACGCCCGTGCCGCCGCCCGTGGTCTATGAAAACAATTACTACGACGGTGGTTACTACCCGGCCCAGCCGGTGCAACCGGTGTATTCGGCCGGTGACTATGTGGCGCCCGTGGTGATTGGTGCAGCCCTTGCTGCCGGCGTGTACTACGCCTCGCGCCCCAGCTATCACGGCTGGCGCGGCGGCTACCGCCATGGCTGGCGCCGCTGAGGCCGCCATGCGCTCGCCCCGCAAGCCCCGACAAGGGGCTTTTTGCATGGCGGCGGCCAGCACGTACGGGCAGCGGCCGGGTGCTGGCCTAAAATGGGCGGTTTAGTCCACCCTCTGCCCAGCTTCCATGACCACCGAAACCATCTCTGGCATCACCCTGACCACCAAGGCCAATGTCTATTTCGACGGCAAATGCATCAGCCACGGCTTCACGCTGGCCGATGGCACGAAGAAGTCTGCCGGCGTGGTGCTGCCCAGCCAGCTGACTTTCGGCACGGCCGCTGCCGAGATCATGGAATGCGTGGCCGGCTCCTGCGAGTACAAGCTCGACGGTTCGGACCAGTGGCTGACCTCCAAGGCCGGCGAGTCCTTCCAGGTGCCTGCGAACTCCAAGTTCGACATCCGCGTGACCGAGGCCTACCACTACATCTGCCACTACGCCTGAGCGCCTGAGCAGACCGACGCATTCGACCTGACGGCGCCCAGGCGCCTTCCGTGTTTTCCGGCAGCCGCGTCCCGCACGCCAGCCGCCATCGTTATTGAGAGAAGCATCGTATGGAAACCATCCTGCAAAACGTTCCCGTCGGCCAGAAGGTCGGCATCGCCTTCTCGGGCGGCCTGGACACCAGCGCTGCCCTGCGCTGGATGAAGAACAAGGGCGCCCTGCCCTACGCCTACACGGCCAACCTGGGCCAGCCCGACGAGGCCGACTACGACGAAATCCCCCGCAAGGCCATGGAGTACGGCGCCGAGCAGGCCCGCCTGATCGACTGCCGCTCGCAGCTGGCCGGCGAAGGCATTGCCGCCATCCAGGCCGGCGCCTTCCACATCTCCACGGGCGGCATCACCTACTTCAACACCACGCCCCTGGGCCGCGCCGTGACCGGCACCATGCTGGTGGCCGCCATGAAGGAAGACGACGTCAACATCTGGGGTGACGGCTCGACCTTCAAGGGCAACGACATCGAGCGCTTCTACCGCTACGGCCTGCTGACCAACCCCGCGCTGAAGATCTACAAGCCCTGGCTGGACCAGACCTTCATCGACGAGCTGGGCGGTCGCGCCGAGATGTCGGCCTTCATGACCAAGGAAGGCTTCGGCTACAAGATGAGCGCCGAGAAGGCCTACTCGACCGACAGCAACATGCTGGGCGCCACGCACGAGGCCAAGGACCTGGAGTTCCTGAACAGCGGCATCCGCATCGTCAACCCCATCATGGGCGTGGCGTTCTGGAAGCCCGAGGTCGAGGTCAAGGCCGAGGAAGTGTCGGTGACCTTTGACGAAGGCCGCCCCGTGGCCATCAACGGCAAGGAAATCGCCGACCCCGTGGAGCTGTTCCTGGAAGCCAACCGCATCGGCGGCCGCCACGGCCTGGGCATGAGCGACCAGATCGAGAACCGCATCATCGAAGCCAAGAGCCGCGGCATCTACGAAGCCCCCGGCATGGCCCTGCTGCACATCGCCTACGAGCGCCTGGTGACCGGCATCCACAACGAGGACACCATCGAGCAGTACCGCATCAACGGCCTGCGCCTGGGCCGCCTGCTGTACCAGGGCCGCTGGTTCGACCCGCAGGCCATCATGCTGCGCGAAACCGCCCAGCGCTGGGTGGCCCGCGCCGTGACCGGCACCGTGACGCTGGAACTGCGCCGCGGCAACGACTACTCCATCCTGAACACCGAATCGCCCAACCTGACCTACGCTCCCGAGCGCCTGTCGATGGAAAAGGTCGAGGACGCGCCCTTCAGCCCCGCCGACCGCATTGGCCAGCTGACCATGCGCAACCTGGACCTGATGGACACGCGCGACAAGCTGGCCATCTACTCCAAGGCCGGCCTGCTGTCGCTGGGCACCAGCACCGCCCTGCCCCAATTGGGCGGCAAGGAATGACCTACACCCCCTGAGCGGCTGACGCCGCTTCCCCCTCTCTACTCGCTTCGCGAGGGAGGGGGACGACGCCCTCGCTGCGGGGCGGCCCTTGCTCGGCATCCCTGGCATGGGACGCGCCCGCCAAGCACGCGACGCCATGGGCCAGAAAATCGCACACTTGCATCCCACAAGCCGCCGCAAGGCGGCTTTTTTTACGCCCCTGCTACCAGCGCGCGCCCTCGAAACGCTGCACGAGAAAATCCAGCAGCGCGCGCACGGCCACCGGCAGGTGGCGGCGCGAGCTGTACAGCGCATGCACGGTCAGCGGCTGCGGGCGCCAGTCCGGCAGCACCAGCTCCAGCTGGCCAGCCTTCAGCATGGGCTGGACCAGGTAGGTAGGCTGGAAGGCGATGCCCGCGCCCTCGACGGCAGCGGCGGCCAGCACGGTGGCTTCGTTGGCGTTGAACCAGGTGGTGACGGCGATCTGCTGCTCATCGCTCTCATCGTCACGCCGCGCCAATTGCCAGACATTGCGGCCCACGCGCATATGGCCCAGGCAGCGGTGGGCCTGCAACTGGGCCGGTGTCTGCGGCCGCCCTGCCGCGTCCAGGTAGGCGGGCGAGGCCACCAGCACCGATTCGCACACGGCCAGCGGCCGGCCGATGAGTGCGGCGCCCGGATCGGCGCTGATGCGTATGGCCAGGTCGATGCGCTGCTGCACCAGGTCCAGCGCGCCGTCGTCCACCAGCAGGTCGATCTTGAGGTGCGGGTGCAGCCGCATGAACTGCGCAATGGCCGGCGCCATCTGCGCATGGCCGAAGGACATGCTGCAGGTCACGCGCAGCAGGCCGCGCAGCTGGCTGTCGCCCGTGCGCATTTCGCCTTGCACCTCATCGGCCAGGGCGAGCATCTGCTGGCTGTAGCGCAGGCACTGCGCACCGGCATCGGTGAGCGAGACGCGGCGCGTGGTGCGGTGCAGCAGGCGCGCGCCCAGCCACTGCTCCAGCGACTCCACATGGCGCGTGGCCATGGCACGCGACAGGTCCAGCCGCTCGGCCGCCGCCGTGAAGCTGCCGCATTCGGCCACCGTGGCAAACACTTGCATCGCCAGCAATCGGTCCATGGATCTGCTCGATTTCTGCAACAAACAAGCGCATATTCTGCGGTTTATCTGCTCGATTTCAAAAACTAAAGTACCACCCATGGCAGCACGGCGCTGCCACCCGTTTTCTGTCTTGTGCTTTTTTCAAAGGAAATCGACATGCTTCGCACCACCGTGCTTTCGCTCACCCTGGCCCTGTCGGCCGGCCTGTCCCATGCCCAGGCGCCCGCCCCGCTGCAGATGAAGGTCTACCAGGCCGACGAACACAGCTTTGCCGTGACCTCCACCCTGATCACCGGCGCCAAGGAGGCCGTGGTCGTGGACAGCGGCTTCACCCGCGCCGACGGCCTGCGCATTGCCGCCAATGTGCTGGACAGCGGCAAACAGCTGACCACCATCCTCATCAGCAATGCCGACCCCGACTACTACTTCGGCGCCGAGGTGCTGAAGAACCTGTTCCCGCAGGCCAAGGTCGTGGCCACGCCCGCCGTGCGCGAGAAAATCGAGTCCAAGCTGCAGGGCAAGCTGGCCTTCTGGGGCCCCAAGATGGGTGCCAACGCCCCCAGCCATCCCGTGCTGCCCGAGGCCCTGCAGGGCAATACGGTGACCGTGGACGGCCAGACGCTGGAGCTGCGCGGCACCACCGGCCCGCTGGCCCATCGCCCCTATGTCTGGGTGCCTGCGCTGCAGGCCATCGTCGGCAACGTGGGCGTGTTCGGCAACCTGCATGTCTGGACGGCGGACACGCAAAAGAGCGCCGAGCGCAAGGCCTGGCTGGCGCAGCTGGACGAGATGCAGGCCCTCAAGCCCGCCGTCGTCGTGCCCGGCCACATGCAGGCCGGCACCGCCATGGACGCCAGCGCCATCGCCTATACACGCGACTATCTCCAGCGTTTCGAGGCCGCCGCCGCCAAGGCCGCAAACAGTGCCGAGCTGATCGGCGCCATGAAGCAGGCCTACCCGCAGGCCGGCATGGCGCTGTCGCTGGACATTGGCGCCAAGGTGAACAAGGGCGAGATGCCCTGGTAAGCAGGCACTTTCACAAAAATCCTCATGGAACCTGCATGCTGCAGCCTTGATCCAACGAATTGCCGCCCTCATTCGTCGTGGCGGCAGGAGGTGCAGCCATGAAATACATGAAGCATTGGCAGGACCCGATCAATGTCCTGCTGGGAGCCTGGTTGGCGGTCTCGCCCTGGGTGCTCGGGTTCCAGGACCAGATGGCGCCCACGGCCAATGGCGTGGTCATCGGCCTGGCGCTGATTGCCGCTGCGCTGGGGGCCATCTTCATGCCCCGCGCGTGGGAGGAATGGACCGAAGGCCTGCTGGGGCTGTGGATGGTGATCTCGCCCTGGGTGCTGGGCTTTGCCGGCCAGATGGACGCCATGCGCAATGCCGTGGTGTCCGGCGTGGTGGTCATGGTGCTGGCGCTGTGGGTGCTGATGACCGACAAGGACTACATGGGCTGGCGCAGCAGCCACTCCGCCCACTGATGCGCTGAAGCACTGAAGCGCTGATACAAAGCAAGCAAAGCGGCCCGCAGGCCTCCATGGTCTGCGGGCCGCTGTTTTCTTGAGGCCGTCGATCGATCAGACCACGACGGGCTCGGGCTCCAGGCGGATGCCGAATCGCTCGTAGACGCTGGTCTGTATCGCGCCGGCCAGCGTCATGACCTCGCCGCCGGTGACGCTGCGGTCCACGCTGTGCCGGTCGCCCCGATTGACCAGCACCAGGGCCTGCTTGTCATACACCCCGGCGCGGCCCATGGATTTGCCCTTCCAGCCGCAGGCATCGATCAGCCAGCCGGCGGCCAGCTTGATGGAGCCGTCGTCCATGGGGTAGTGCACGATCTTGGGCTCGCGCGCAATGATGTCGGCGCACTGCTCGGGCGTCACCGTCGGGTTCTTGAAGAAGCTGCCGGCGTTGCCGATCTGATCCGGGTCCGGCAGCTTGGCGCGGCGGATCTCGCAGACCCAGTCGAAGATCTGGCGGGCCGTGGGCTCGGCCACGCCGGCCTCGGCCTGGCGGCGCTGCAGGTCCAGGTAGCCCAGGCCGGGCTTCCAGTCCTTGGGCAGGGCCAGGCGCACGCGCGTGATCACGGCGCGACCCTTGAGGCCCATGCCGCGCGGCGGCACGCCGCTCATGCGCGCCCGCGCCACGGGCGTGGGTTCGGCCGGGGCGTGCTTGAACACCGAGTCGCGGTAGCCGAAGGCGCATTGCGCGGCATCCAGCGTGAAGGATTCACCGGTGGCCAGGTCGATGGCATCCAGCGACTCGAAGCGGTCCTGCAGCTCCAGCCCGTAGGCGCCGATGTTCTGCACCGGCGATGCGCCCACGGTGCCGGGAATCAGCGCCATGTTCTCCAGGCCGCCATAGCCCTGCGACAGGGTCCAGGCCACCAGGTCGTGCCAGCGCTCGCCGGCACCGGCCTCGACGATCCAGTGGCGATCGGTCTCGCGCAGCAGGCGCATGCCCGCTATCTCCATCTTGAGGACCACGGGATCGACATCGCCCGTGATCACCACGTTGCTGCCGCCGCCCAGCACGAACACGGGCTGGCGGCCCCACAGCGGATCGGCCAGGAAATGGCGAATATCCTCATCGCTGCGCACACGCACCAGGGTGTGGGCACGGGCGGCGATGCCGAAGCTGTTGCAATGCTGCAGCGGAACATTTTTCTCGACTAACATCAGCCGGATTGTCGCACCGCGTCCCCACGCCTCCGGCACCGTGCCCGCATCGCCCGGTCCCGCGCTGCGATACTTTTTCAGAACATTTACAGGAAATATTTGCCATGCCTTCTTTTGACACCGTGTGCGAAGCCGACTTCGTCGAAGTGAAGAACGCCGTGGAGAACACCGCCAAGGAAATCGGCACGCGCTTCGACTTCAAGGGCACCTCGGCCGCCATCGAACTCAAGGACAAGGAAATCACGCTGTTCGGCGATGCCGACTTCCAGCTGCAGCAGGTCGAGGACATCCTGCGCAACAAGCTGACCAAGCGCAGCGTGGACGTGCGCTTCCTGGACATCCAGAAGGCCCAGAAGATCGGCGGCGACAAGCTCAAGCAGACCATCAAGGTCAAGAACGGCATCGAGGCCGAGCTGGGCAAGAAGCTGCAAAAGCTGATCAAGGACAGCAAGCTCAAGGTGCAGGCCGCCATCCAGGGCGACGCCGTGCGCGTCACGGGCGCCAAGCGCGACGACCTGCAGGCGGCCATGGCCCTGATCCGCAAGGACCTGGCCGACCATCCCCTGTCCTTCAACAACTTCCGCGACTGATCGCCCGGCATCCGCCCCTCCATCACAAGCCCCATGCGCCACCTGCGTGCCGTACTTCTGAGCCTGGCCGGCGTGGCCGTGCTGGCTCCGCCACCGGCGACAGCGCAGTCCGTGGCACTCCGCGGCGTGCTGGGCAGCAAGGCCCTGCTGGTCATCGACGGCGGCACGCCACGCGCTCTGGCGGCTGGCGACAGCCTGCAGGACGTGCGCGTGCTGCAGGTATCGGGCGACACGGCCGAGGTGGAAATCAAGGGCCGCCGCCAGACATTGCGCCTGGGCGAAGCGCCCATCAGCCTGGGCGGCCGGGGCGCGGCAGCGGGCGATCCCGCGCTTGGCCGGCGCGTGGTGCTCAAGGCCGACAACCGGGGCCATTTCATCGAACGCGGCCAGATCAATGGCAAGACCATGGTGTACATGGTGGACACGGGCGCCAGCTCGGTCGCCATAGGCCGGTCCGACGCCGAACGCATGGGCCTGCCCTTTCTCAAGGGCCAGCCCGTGATGATGCGCACCGCCAACGGCGACGCCCAGGGCTGGAGCCTGCGGCTGGACTCGGTGCGCGTGGGCGATGTCGAGGTCTTTGGCGTGGACGCCGTGGTCGCCCCTCTTGCCATGCCCTATGTGCTGCTGGGAAACAGCTTTCTGGCCCACGTCCAGATGACCCGCCAGGGCAGCGAGATGGTGCTGGAGCGGCGCTGATGCGGCCTGCACGCGCCCCGCTTTCCGCACCCCGCCACCGATGAGCCGACGCCCCGACGATTCCTACGAAGACCTGCTGGGCCTGTGGTCCGACCTGGAGGCCGCGCTGTCCGTGCTGCTGTCCGCGCCGCTGCAGGTGCAGGGCTTCCTGGTCAAGCTGCAGCAGATCGACCTGTGGCTGCAGGAGCTGATCGCCCACGACAGCGATGCCGCGCTGTACCTGATGTTCCAGCGCGCCTGCTCCTCCACCGTGGGCTACAGCGCCTCCCATGCCCTGGTCTGCGCCTGCCTGTGCCATGTGCTGGCGCGCGAGCTGCGCCTGAACGAGACCGAGCACCGCACCCTGGTACGCGGCGCGCTGACCATGAACATCGGCATGAACGCGCTGCAGGACGAACTGGCGCTGCAGCGCGAGCCGCTGACCCCCGCCCAGCAGCAGGCCGTGCAGCGCCATCCGCTGCAAAGCCAGGCCCTGCTGGCGCGTCTGTTCGTCAACGACGCGCTGTGGCTGGAACTGGTGGCCCGCCACCATGAAGCCGTACCCCAGCAGCCCTTGGCCACACTGCCCCCGGTGCAGCGCCTGGTGCGCATCCTGGGCACGGTGGACCGCTACGCGGCCCTGATCAGCCCGCGCAAGTCACGCGAAGGCCGCAGCGCCGCCGAGTCGCTGCGCGCACTCACCCAGCAGCAGCGCTACTCCGACGAGGTGGGCTTCGCGCTGGTGCGCGCCGTGGGCCTGTGCCCGCCCGGCACCTACGTGCGGTTGGACAACGGCGACATCGCCGTGGTGCTGCGCCGTGGCGAGCCGCCGCAGCCGCCGCTGGTGGCCAGCGTGATCGGCGCCGACGGCGCCAGCCTCTATCCGCCCGTCATCCATGAAGGCGAGGACGGCCCCCGCATCCGCTCGGCACTGGCGCGCGCCGCCATCACGCTGGAGCTGGACCCGCGCACGCTGGCGCAGCTGGGCGTGCTGGCCGCACGCGGCAGCCAGTCGCTGTACCGCATGGTGCAGGTGCCGGGCAACATCTGAAGCGCCTGCCCCGCGCATGTGGCCACCGCGAACAGCCTCAGGTCCGCGCTCCGGCCCACAGGCCCGCATGGTGGCCACGCGTGAAGGCCTCTTCCAGCACCGAGTAGCCGGCCCAGTCGGAATGCGCGAACCACAGGCGTCTCGTGCCCGGCGTGGGCAGCAGGGTCACGCGCTCGCCGGCGCACTGCGCGCTGCGGCCCCGGTGGAGCGACTGCAGCGCCACCTGGCTGAGCAGTTGCTGGTCGCCAGGCCGGGGAATGGCCATGGCGTGGCCGTAGCGCGTGATCTCCATGCGCGTGGCCTTGTGCAGCAGGTCGGGATGGGGGACGAGCAGGCTGCCGACGATGCGGTCCCGCCAGAAGCCGAAGGGCTGGCCCAGTAGTTGCGCGCGCCCGTCAGGCCAGTCGCCCAGCGCCTGGTAGTAACTGAGCACCGTGGGCCGGGGCGTGAGCCGGTCCAGGCCCTGGTGGCCCGCGTCCACGTAACCCAGACCGCCCGCATTCGGATCGGCAAACAGCACGTTGTCCCAGGCAGGATCGGCGCCGGGCCGGTCGGCCAGCGGCCGCTGCAGATGGATGTTGGCCACCAGCCAGGGCGCCCAGTCCAGTCGGCCGGCCACCGCGCGCAGGAAGTCCGGCGCATCGCGCACCACGCGAGCCGCGATGAAGCTGGGCAGGGCCACGACGCAGCGCGCGGCCAGCCAGCGCTCGTGCTGCTGGCGGCCATGGTGGTAGACGTCGATCTCCACACCGTCGGCACCTTCGGCGATGGATAGCACGCTGCAATCCGTCTGCAGGTCGGTGGAGCCCAGCCCTGCCACCAGCTGCTGCGACAGCCAGCCATTGCCCTGGGGCCAGGTCAGCACGGCGTCGCCGGCCTCTTCTGCCGTGCGCTCGTCCTGGCGGCGCGGGGCCGAGAAGCCATGGCGGCTGGCGAAATAGTGAATGCCTGCCCAGGCCGATACGCGCGCCAGGCCCGCGCCAAAGTCGTCGCGGCAGCAGTACTCCAGATACCAGATCAGCTGCGCATCATCGATGCCCTGGCTGGTCAGCCAGGCCTGCATGGTCTGGCCGTCCAGCGCGGCATGGGCGGCGGGCAGCCGGCCCTCGCGCTGCCAGACACGGATGGACGGCATGGCAAACGCCGCCCTGTCCATCTCCTGGGCCACGCTGCGCGCAAAGAGTTCGTACTGCTCCAGCGTGCGCGGCGCCACGCCATCGACGGGCAGCAGGCCCTCATGCCAGGCGCCCTGCCAGAACAGGCGCTCCTGCGGGCTGTGGCACAGATGGCGCTCGTCGTACTGCCAGCGGCCCGCACGGCGCTGGCGCAGGCCAAGGGCCTCCAGCCAGTCCTGCACCTCGGCCGCATCGTCGCCGGGCAGGGGCAGATAGTGGGCACCCAGCGGACAGGGCAGGCCCGCAATGCTGCCGCCCTGGCTGTTGCCGCCCATGGCCTGCTGCGTGTCCAGCAGGGCCACGCCCTGCACACCCGCCAGCTCCAGTGCGCGCGCGGCGGCCAGTCCTGCCATGCCGCCGCCGGCAATCACCACCTTGGCACGGTGCACCACGGCCGGCGCCGGCAGCGCCAGGCCCTGGGCCAGCCGCTGCCAGAACGCGCGCAAGGCATGGCCGCGCTCCAGCGCCACGCCGCTGAATCCGCCGGGCAGGTCTTCAAGCCGCGGTGGCGTTGGCGTGCAGCCGGACAGGCCCAGGCCCAGGGCCGCGCCGCCAGCCAGGCCCTGCAGCCATTGGCGCCGCCTCCACAGGGGCGAGAGGCCGGTGCTCAACGCTCCACCCTGCCCCATTCGCGCTCGTAGGTGTTGACCAGCACCTGGTTGGACAGGCGGTTGACCTCGGCCGGCACACGCGCCATGTCCAGCGGGAAGTCGAACATCAGCGCCATGGTCTGCGCGCTCAGAAAGCGCAGGCCCGCAGGCAGGGCATCGGGCTCGCGCCAAGGCCGGTGGCTGGCGATGACGAAGCCCCATTCGCCAAAGCTGGGCACATGCGCGTGGTAGGGCGTGGCCTGCAGGCCGATGGATTCGATGGTCTGCACCACGGTCCAGTAGCTCTTGCGTGCGATCAGGGGCGAGGTGGTCTGCACCACGGCGTAGCCGCTGGCCGCCAGGCGCTTGTCCAGCAAGGCATAGAAGCTGTTGGTGAACAGCTTGCCGATGGCGAAATTGGTCGGGTCGGGGAAATCGACGATGACCACGTCGAAGGTATCGCCGCCCTGCTGCAGCCAGTGGAAGGCATCGGTATTGAGGATGTGCACGCGCGCATCGCTGAGCGCTTCGCCGTTGAGCCGGCGCAGCATGGCGTTGTCCTTGAACAGGTCCGTCATGGCCGGGTCCAGCTCCACCAGGGTGACCGACTCCACCGAGGGGTACTTGAGCACCTCGCGCACGGCCATGCCGTCGCCGCCGCCCAGCACGGCCACGCGCTTGGGCGCGCCATGCGCGGCCATCACGGGGTGGACCAGGGCCTCGTGGTAGCGGTACTCGTCGCTTTGCGCGAACTGCAGGTTGCCGTTGAGGTACAGCCGCGCGCCCTGGCGCCCCTGCGTCACCACGATGCGCTGGTAGGGCGAGCTGCTGGAGAGCACGATGCGGTCCTGGTAGAAATGGTCGTCGGCCAGGCGCGTCAGATGGTCGGCGCCCCAGATGCCCGTGCCCAGCAGGGCCAGCACGGCCGCGCAGGCCAGGGCATGGGCACGCGGGCGCCGCAGCTCATGCCGAAACAGCAGCAGTGCCCAGACCGCCACCGCCGCATTCATGAAGCCGAACAGCAGCCCCGTGCGCACCAGGCCCAGCTTTGGCACCAGCAGCAGCGGAAATGCCAGCGACACGGCCAGCGCGCCCAGGTAGTCGAAGGTCAGCACCTGGGACACCAGGTCCTTGAGCGTCACATTGCGCTTGAGGATGCGCATCACCAGCGGAATCTCCAGCCCCACCAGCGTGCCCACCACCAGCACCATGCCGTACAGCAGGAACCGGAACGCGCCGGGCGCGTAGGCATTGGCAATGAACAGCGTGGCCGGCAGCGCGCCGCCGACCAGGGCCACCATCAGCTCGATGCGCAGAAAGTGCGCGGGCAGATGGTCCTCGAAATAGCGCGACAGCCAGGAGCCGATGCCCATGGCGAACAGGTAGCTGCCGATGATGGTGGAGAACTGCAGGACCGAATCGCCCAGCAGATAGGAAGCCAGCGCACCCGCAGCCAGTTCGTAAAGCAGGCCGCAGGCCGCGATCACGAAAACGCTGACCAGCAGGGCGATGTCGATGGGACGCGCCGGCTGCGCGCCGGCAAGAGGGGCTGAGGTTTGCACGGCCGGTATTGTGCGCGATGCGCCCCTTCCCGCGTGCAACGGACACCGTGCAAAGCAGGAAGGAGCGCAGCGCCTCGGGCGCCGCCGTCAGAACTGGTAGTTGGCGCTGACCAGAACGCTGCGCGGTGCGCCTGGCATGGAACTGGAGCGCCAGTACTGCTTGTCGAACAGGTTGGACAGCGCCACGGTCACCGTCCAGGCGTCCTGGCGCCAGCCCACCAGCGCATCCCAGCGCGTGTAGCCGGGCAGGAGGGCCGTGTTGGCGGCGTTGGTGAAGCGGCTGCCCGTGTAGGTCACGCCGACTTCGCCGTACCAGGGTCCCTTGGGCGCATAGCGCAGGAACAGGTTGCCGTTGCGCTTGGCCGTGTCACGCAGGTACAGGCCCACGTTGGCGGGGTTTTGCGCGTCTTCAGCCACCTTGGCCTCCATGAAGGCCACGCCGCCGCGCACATACCAGGAACTGGCCACGCGGCCCGCCGCGCTGAACTCGATGCCGCGCGAACGGTCCTTGCCCCGGATGGCCCAGGTGTAGGGATCGTTCTCGGGATCGGGGCGGTAGCGGATGTTGTACTTCTCCAGCTGGTAGACGGAGACCTGGGTGGACAGCGCGCCGCCCAGCCAGTCGCTCTTGACGCCGACCTCGGACTGGCGCGAGTACTGGGGCTCATCGTCCGGCACCGCGCCCACGGCGGTTTCCACGGTCAGGATGCCGCGGCCGCCATAGGGCGAATAGCTCTTGTTCCAGGACGCATAGAAGCTGTGCTCACGCACCGGCTGCCACACCACGCCCACGCGCGGGCTGAAGCCGTTGCCGTCGGTCTTGCGCGTGAGGTTGGCGATCCTGTTGGTGCTCTGGAAGTCGTAGCTGTCGTAGCGCAGGCCCAGCAGCAGCTTCCACTGCTCGGTCAGGCTGACCAGGTCCTGCATGTACAGCGCCTGGCCCTTGCCCTTGTGATAGTTGTCCTGGGTCGGATTGCCCTGCGCCGGACGGCTGGGCCAGACGATGGGCTGCAACGGATCGTAGGAGAAGGTGCTGCCGGGCTGGCCGACGCGCGGCGCGCGCTCTTCCTCGCTGGCCTCCAGGCCCACCAGCAGATCGTGCTTGATGCTGCCCGTGCTGAACTTGCCCGTCAGGTCCAGCGTGTTGGACAGCGTGGTGTTGCGGGTCTGCTGCCAGGCGTAGTTGGGCGTGATCTTGCCGGTCGCGGCGCGGTAGGTGCCGGCGAAATAGTGGTCGAAGTCCTGGCTGGCCTCGCGCTTGCTGGCCACCCAGCGCAGGTTCCAGCGGTTGTTGAAGTCATAGGACAGGTCGGAGCGCAGCACGCGCAGGCGATCTTCCACGTAGTCGCCCGGTGCCGCGAAGCCCTTGCGGATGGAAACGCCGGCTGGCAACTGGTCATAGACCGGGCCGCGATCGGGCACGCGCCAGACGTTGTCATAGGTGTACTGGCCGGTCCAGCGCCAGCCCGTGCGGGTGTCAACCAGGATGCTGGGCGAGACCATCTCGTTGCGGTTGCGTATGCCTTCGCGGAAGCTGTGGGCCTGCTCGCGGTCGGCCGTCAGGCGCACGGCCACGTTCTCGTTGAGCACGCGGTTGATGTCGATGGTGCCGCCCACGTTGTCCCAGGAGCCGCCACGCAGCGTGATGCTGCTCTTGGCGTCGAAGCGCGCCTGCTTGCTCACCATGTTGACCACGCCGCCGCCCGCGCTGCGGCCATAGAGCACCGAGGCCGGTCCCTTGAGGATCTCGATGCGCTCCACATTGGCCGTGCTGCGGCGCACCTGGCCGCTTTCGCGCACGCCGTCGCGGTAGATGTCGCTCTCGTCGGCCTTGAAGCCGCGGATGTACACGCCCTCGCCACGCATGTCGTAAGTGGTGTTCACGCCCGGCACGCCGTCCAGCATGGTGGCCAGGTCGTTGATGCCGTAGCTCTTGTACTTGTTGACCTCCAGCGTATCGATGGTCTGCGGGATGTCCTTGGGCGCCAGGTAGGTCTTGGTCGCCGTGGTCACGCCTTCGGGGCGCACGTCGTCAGGGTCGTACTGGGAGGCGTTGACCTGCAGCGTGGGCAGGGTGTGGGCCTGTTGCGGCTGCGTCTGCGTCTGGGCCGGATCGGCTGGAGCGGCCTCCTGGGCATGGACCGCGCCCGCCAGCGCGGTGGTGATGATGCCAGCGGTCACACCCGCTGAAAGCCTTGCCCTGCGGGCGGCTTGATGGTCTGTCATGGAAACCCTCTCTTCGAATGAAGGGGGCGATTCTATTTAGAATGCAAACGAATATCATTTGCAAACTCACTATCAACAAGGAATTTGTTGCCACGCAGCAACGCCGCCATGCACAGCGCAGCCGCACCTTTTCAGGCGGGCTGCGTGTCGGCGGGAGATGGGGAGTGCAGGGGGGCCAGGCGGCCCCGTTCAGTGGATGGCGGCAGCGACGATGATGCTGATGCCCAGGCACATGGCGGCCACCACCATGGCCAGCGCCTTGTTGTGCTTCTCGACGATCTCGGCCCACATGTCCACGGGCGTGATCTTGTCGATGATGATGAAGCACAGCCAGAACACCACCACGCCCACCAGCGCATAGAGGATCGAGCCGAAGAAGGCGGCGGGGTTGAACCAGTCGAAGTTCATGATCAGTTTCTCCGTTGTTTACTTGTGGCTGCCGCCCGAGGTGTAGCCACCCCAGGAGCCGCCGCTGCTGCGGGTGTAGCTGTTGCAGTTGGGATCGGTGTTCGGGTTGCAGTTCGGGCGCGACATGCAGCCGCGCAGCATGACGAACACCAGCCACAGGATGACCACGCCGATGACGATGGTCCACAGGCCGAAGCGGCTGCCCGACATCACGCCGACCTGCGAGCGGTCCCGCAGCTGCTTGAGGCCGAAGGCCGTGGCCAGCGTGGTGGCCGAGACGGCGCTGCCATGCGACCAGGTGGTCTCGCCGTTCTCGGTCTCGCTGGCCAGAAAGGCCTTGTTCTGCGCGCCTGCGCTCACATAGTCCACATTGCGCGTGGTCTGGCCGCGCTGCACGGGCCAGTAGAACTCGCCCAGCGCATAGGTGGTCTCGGCCGTGTAGCGCGATTCAAGCTGGTACTGCCGGCCCATGTACTTGGCCGTGCTGCGGTTCTTGGAGAGCTTGGGCACGCCCGTGGTCACGCGGGCCATGCTCCAGCCATCGGAGGAATCGACCAGGAAGGCGAAGCCGGCCTTCTGGCTGAACAGCAGGTATTCCTCCCAGCCAAAGCTCTCGTCGTCGCCGGCCTCCTCGCCCATGCGGTGCTGAAAGCCCACCACCTGCCACTGCAGGCCTTCCAATGCGCCCTTGCTGCCCAGGGGGATGGCGGGGCGCACGGGCTCGTTCTGTTCGGCATAGGACAGTTCCTTGCCAATGCCCTGGCTCAGGTCCACCAGCGATCCGCAACTGGGGCAGCTCAGGCTCTTGGTGGTGGAAAAGCGCACAGGCACCACGGCGCCGCACTTGGGGCAGTTGAAGTGCCTGCCCTGCTCGCCCTTGAGCGAGGCGCCGTCGCGCAGGCCCTGCAGCCTGAGGTCGTCCAGCACCACGCGTTCGCCCAGGCTCAGCGCAGGCGGCTGGGACGAGAAGTCCACGGACAGGACCTGGCCCTGCTCGCTGCGCAGCTCCACCAGCCGGTACGGCGTGCCGGGCTCGGGCAGCTGCGCCAGTTCGCCCTGGGCCGATACCAGCCGCGCGTTCTGCACGCTGCTGACCGTGAAGCTCTTGCCGCCCAGCACGCGCTGCGAGCCCAGCAGCCAGTCGGAGGCCTTGAACGGCCCGTTGCGCAGGGCCTCGGCCTCCCAGGGCCAGGACCAGACGAACTGGCCGTTGTCCTCGCTCAGGAAGCCCAGCGCACCATCGCTGAACGCGGCCACCCATTCGCTCCAGGCGCCCGCCTCGCTCTTGAGCTGCAGCCGCCCGACCAGGGTGAAGTGCTCGGGCTTGCCGTTGCGCAGCATCTGGCCCGTGGCGCCGATGCGCAGGGGGCTGTAGTCCTCGAAGACCTCGGCCATGGAGCCGCGGCGCTGCAGCACATCGCCCTGGCGCACCACGGTGCTGCGGCAGAACTCGCAGACGGCGTAGCTGGCCTGCGCGCTGGAAAATTCCACGGGCGCGCTGCAGCCGGGGCAAGGTGCGCGGTAGACGCGCTGCGATGGACTCGATGCCATGTGGGAAGGTCGTCAGTGGTGAGAGGGCCTGGAGCGCGGCTGGCCGGCCACGCCATTCACGCAAGCTGCGCCCGTGGAGCGCAGCGCGGTGGCGGCGGTCAATGCGGCTTGCCTTTGGCCGTGCCGGGCTTGGCCGCGGCGGCTGCCGGGTCGGCCTTCTTGCTGCCCAGCCTGGATTCCTTGCCGGCCATCAAGCGCTGGATGTTCTCGCGGTGGCGCCAGATCAGCAGGGCCGCCATGGCGACGATGGCGGCGGCAATCGGCGTCTCGGCATACCAGACCACGCCACTGCACAGCAGGTAGTAGACGGGGGCGAACACGGAGGCCACCAGGGCCGCCAGCGAGGAATAGCGGAAGAACACGGCAATGATCAGCCAGGTCAGCGCCACCGCCAGGCCCAGCCAGACGCTGATGCCCAGCAGCACGCCCAGTGCCGTGGCCACGCCCTTGCCGCCCTTGAAGCGGAAGAACACCGGGTACAGGTGGCCCAGGAAGGCGGCCAGCGCCACCATGGCCACCGTGCCGTCGCCCAGGCCGAAGCGGCTGCCGAACCATTGCACCAGGGCCACGGGCAGCCAGCCCTTGGCGGCGTCCAGCAGCAGGGTGACGGCTGCGGCCGCCTTGCTGCCGGAGCGCAGCACATTGGTGGCGCCGGGGTTGCCGCTGCCATAGGTGCGCGGATCATTCAGGCCCATGGCCCGGCTGACGATGACGGCGAACGACAGCGAGCCGATCAGGTAGGCCGCCACGGTGGCGAGAAGGGGGTAGAGCGCGTTCAATTGAAGTCCTTGGCCGGTCTGTGGAGCGCCGGCGCGCGATCCGGCCGGCCATGATGGCCCGCCCTCCCTGATCGCCGACACATGTTTTTCATCAGGACCTGCGCGAACCCGTTGGAGGCGGTGGCCGCCTTCCCGTGTGCGCAAGTCATGTTCATTTCTTCAGGGCATCTATTCTGCCAGCGCGCAGTGCACGGGCCGTGCATCCAGCAGCTGCACGCAGACCTGCGGGTCCAGCTGCACCAGAAAGCCCCGGCGCCCGCCGTTGATGGCGATGCGCGGCAGCGCCAGGATGCTCTCTTCGATATAGACCGGCATGTCGCGGCGCGTGCCGAAGGGCGAGGTGCCGCCGACCAGGTAGCCGCTGTGGCGGTTGGCGACTTCGGGCTTGCAGGGCTCCACGCTCTTGGCGCCGATCTGCCGCGCCAGGTTCTTGGTGGAGACCTTGCAGTCGCCGTGCATGAGCACGATCAGCGGCCTGGCGTCCTGGTCCTGCATCACCAGGGTCTTGACCACCATGTGCTCGTCCAGGCCCAGGCTGGCCGCGCTGTGCTCGGTGCCGCCGTGTTCCAGGTACTCATAGGGATGCTCGGTGAACTCCACCTTGTGGGCGCGCAGCAGCTGCGTGGCCGGTGTCTCGCTGACATGAGAGTTTTTCTTGGACATGAATTTTTTATCGTTTTACAATAATTTTTTATCGATTCATCAATACAAGGCTGTGCCATGAACTATACGCCCCACGCCGCGGGCAACGCCCTGAGGCGCCACTCCCTGGCGGCGCGCATCCTGATTGCCCTCGGTGCCGTCGCGCTGCTGTCCCTGCCGGCAGCCGCCCTGCTGTCGCCGCAAGATCTTTCGGGCCAGGCGGAAGGCCTGCTGGGCATGCCGCCCGGCCAGCCGCTGGACATGGCTGCGCGCTGGCGCACCGCACTGGTCAGCCTGCTGCCCGTGGGCTGCGGGCTGTATGCGCTGCGCCAGTTGTGGACACTGTTCGGCGAGTATCTGCAGGGCCGTGTCTTCGGCCAGCAGGCGCAG
Source organism: Delftia sp. SD018 (assembly GCF_017355445.1). Classification (NCBI taxonomy): domain Bacteria; kingdom Pseudomonadati; phylum Pseudomonadota; class Betaproteobacteria; order Burkholderiales; family Comamonadaceae; genus Delftia; species Delftia sp. SD018. Next base: position 116,176 of record NZ_JADDRN010000012.1, on the reverse strand, counting down.
CACGCCCTGATGCGCTTTGCCTGGACGGTGCTGGCGGGCGCGCTGGCCCTGCCCTTCACGCGCGCGCTGATGTCGGTGGCGGCCAGCATGGGCAATCCGCCAGGGCAGCGCTTCGTCACGCTGGGCCTGTACTGGCACGATGGCCTGCTGGTCCTGCTCGGCGTGGTGCTGGTCTCCATCGCCCATGTGATGCTGCAGGCGCGGCGCATCGCTGACGAGAACGCGGGATTCGTCTGAGCATGCCCATCATCGTCCACCTCGATGTGATGCTGGCGCGCCGCAAGATGCGCTCGCGCGAACTGGCCGAGATGGTCGGCATCACCGAACAGAATATTTCCCTGCTCAAGAGCGGCAAGGTGCGCGGCGTGCGCTTCGACACGCTGGAGCGCATCTGCGAGGCACTGCAGTGCCAGCCCGGCGACCTGCTGGAATGGGTGGCAGGGCCCGAGGCTTGAGCAGCGGGCGGCTGCGGCTGATCGCGGGCCTGCTGCTGTCGCTGCTGCTGCATGGGGCGCTGCTGTGGCAGGGTCTGGCCCCGGACATTGCGCGGCCCGGCACCGGGCAGGCCGAGGCGCACCGCCTTCAGGTGGTCTGGGTCGAGACGCCGACTTCGACGCCGACGCCGGCACCCTCTCCTGCTCCAGCGGCTGCCCGGCCCGGACCGGCGCCCGCGCCCGCGCCCAGGCACAAGCCTGCGCGACGGCCGGACACCGCCGCCGTCGCACCGCCTTCAAGGCAAGGCGCAGGGGCTGCAAAGGCCACGGAGCAGGCCGCGACAGCCGCCGCGCCGCAAGCGTCTGTCCCCGCCGACACCGAGGCCGTCCCGGACACCGCGCGCAGCGCCAGGGCCATGGGCCGCCTGCTGGACTCGGCCGCAGGCCGCGAGGCCGTGCAGTCGGCGGCCCGGCAGGGCCTGGTCAGGCCCCAGATCCATGCGCAGCGCGAGGACCCGCTGGCCAGCGGCATGCGCGAGGCCGCCCAGGGCGATTGCATGAAGGGCGAGTTCAAGGGCGGCGGCATGGGCCTGCTGAGCCTGCCCATGCTGGCGGCCGCTGCGCTCAAGGGCGAGTGCAGCCGCTGAAGGCGCGGAGCCTAGGCCTATTGCGCAGGGTCGCGCACTTCCCAGCGGATGGCGTCGATGGCCAACAGCAGTTCAGGCGACAGTTGCGTGCCCCAGGCGTTCAGGTCCTCATCGAGCTGGGCCACCGAGGTCACGCCGATGATGGTGCTGGCCACCTGCCACTTGGTGTAGCAAAACGCCAGTGCCAGCTGCGTGGGCGTCATGCCGTGCTCGCGCGCCAGCGCGTTGTAGCGGCGCGCGGCGGCCAGGGCTTCGGGCCGGCCCCAGCGCTGCTTGCGCACGGACTCGTAGCGCGCAATGCGTGCGGCCTGAGGCGCAGCGGGATCGGTGGGCGCATGCACGTCGAACTTGCCCGTGAGCAGGCCGAAGGCCAGCGGCGAATAGGCCAGCAGCGAGACACCCAGGCGGTGGCAGCTTTCGTCCATGCCGTTTTCCCAGCTGCGGTTGAGCAGGCAATAGGCGTTCTGCACCGAGGCCACGCGCGGCAGGCCGTGCTGCTCGGCCAGGCGCACGAATTCGTGCACGCCCCAGGGCGTTTCGTTGGACAGGCCGATGTGGCGCACCTTGCCTTCCCGGACCAGGCGGCCCAGCGCCTCGAGCTGCTCGTGGATGCCGGTCTGCGAGCTTTCCTTGGCCGGGTCGTAGTACAGCTGGCCGAAGGCCGGCACATTGCGCTCGGGCCAGTGGATCTGGTAGAGGTCGATCACGTCCGTGCCCAGGCGGCGCAGGCTGCCTTCGCAGGAGGCGGCGATGTCGGCCGCCGTCATGCCCTTGCCGTCACGCACCCAGGGCATGCCCCGCGAAGGACCGGCCACCTTGGTGGCCAGCACCACCTTGGCGCGCGCGCCGGGGCGCTGGGCGAACCAGCGGCCGATGATGGTTTCGGTGGCGCCGCAGGTTTCGGCGCGTGCGGGCACGGCATACATCTCGGCCGTGTCGAAGAAGTCCACGCCGCGCTCCAGCGCGCGGTCCATGATGGCAAAGGCCTCGGCCTCGCCGACCTGCTCGCCGAACGTCATGGTGCCCAGGCAGATGGGGCTGACTTGCAATGCGCTTTGACCGAGCGCCACCGGTTGCATCGAGGGGGAATTCATGGGCACCGAGTGTAGGGCCGCCCGTGTTTACCCTGACGACAGCGCGCCCACCCGGCCAGGGCCGGGCGGGCGCGCTGCGTCCGTCGGGATCAGGCGCCCTGCGGTGCCTCGGCCTGCAGCACGCCGCGGTTGATCTGGTCGCGTTCCATGGACTCGAACAGGGCCTTGAAATTGCCTTCGCCGAAGCCCTCGCGGTAGTTGCCCTTGCGCTCGATGAACTCGAAGAACACGGGGCCCAGCATGGGCTGGGAGAAGATCTGCAGCAGCAGGCGCGGCTGGCCGCCCTCGGTCGTGCCGTCCAGCAGGATGCCGCGCGCCTGCAGCTCGCCCACGGGCTGGCCGTGGCCGGGCAGGCGGCCTTCCAGGTTCTGGTAGTAGATGTCGTTGGGCGCGGTCAGCAGCGGAATGCCGGCCATCTGCAGCTGGTCGATGGAGTCCAGCAGGTTGTCCGTCAGCAGCGCGATGTGCTGGATGCCCTCGCCGTTGAACTGCATGAGGAACTCCTCGATCTGGCCGCCGCCCTGGCGCGATTCCTCGTTCAGCGGAATGCGGATCAGGCCGTCGGGTGCCGTCATGGCCTTGGAGGCCAGGCCGGTGTACTCGCCGGAGATGTCGAAGTAGCGGATCTCGCGGAAATTGAACAGCTTGCTGTAGAAGTCCGCCCAGTAGGTCATGCGGCCACGGTAGACGTTGTGCGTCAGGTGGTCCACCACATGGAAGCCGTGACCCTTGGGGTTGCGGTCCACGCCGGGCAGGAACTCGAAGTCGATGTCGTAGATGGACTTGCCTTCGTCGAAGCGGTCGATCAGGTACAGCGGCGCGCCGCCGATGCCCTTGATGGCCGGCAGGCGCAGCTCCATGGGACCCGTGGGGATCTCCACCGGCTGGGCGCCCAGTTCCAGCGCGCGCTTGTAGGCCTGGTGCGCGTCCTTGACGCGGAAGGCCAGGCCGCAGGCCGAGGCGCCGTGCTCGGCCGCGAAATAGGCGGCCTGCCCCGGCTCATTGTTGATGATGAAGTTGATGCCTCCCTGGCGGTACAGCAGCACGTTCTTGGAACGGTGCTTGGCCACCAGGGTGAAGCCCAGCTTCTCGAACAGCGGCTCCAGCACGCCGGGCGCGGGCGACGCGAATTCCACGAATTCGAAGCCCATCAGGCCCATCGGGTTGTCGAACAGGTCTGCCATGGTTGGTTCTCCTTGAAGGTTTCAACGGGGGATGTGCGCGGGTTCCAGTACGGATTCCAGCACAGGCGTGGGACGTTGGCGGAACACGAGGCGATAGGCCCCGTAGACCACCAGGACCCAGATCGGAATGGCCAGCGCGGAGGACCGCACCGACGGTGTCAGCAGCATCACGCCCACCACCAGGGCCATGGCGGCCAGGCAGATGGCGTTGGTCAGCGGCGCGGCCGGTGCGGGAAAGCCCAGCACGGTCTTGCGCGCCACATGCGCCCGGCGAAAGCGCCAGTGCGCCACGATGATGATGGTCCAGGTGATCACCAGGGCCGCCACGATCAGCGACATCAGCAACTCGAGCACGCCGGCCGGCGCCACATAGTTCAGCACGATGGCCAGCGCCGTGAAGATGGCCGGATAGACGATGGCCCGCACCGGCACGCCGCGGCGGTTGACCTGCATCAGCGAGCGCGGTGCATTGCCTTCGCTGGCCATGCCGTACAGCAGGCGGCTGTTGCTGTAGACCATGCTGTTGTAGACCGACAGCGTGGCCGTGAGGATCACGAAGTTCAGCAGGTGGGCGGCAGTGTTTTCGCCCAGGCCCGAGAACACCAGCACGAAGGGGCTGCTGCTGTAGGTGTCGCCGCCTGCCTTGAGCTGGCCCAGCAGGTCCGTCCAGGGCATCAGCGACATCAGCACGGCCATGGAGCCGATGTAGAACACCAGCACGCGGTAGATCAGCTGGTTCACGGCCTTGGGGATGACGGTGCGCGGCTGGTCGGTCTCGGCCGCCGCGAAGCCCAGCATCTCCACGCCGCCGAAGGCGAACATGATGAAGGCGAAGGCCATCACAAGGCCTGAGAAGCCGTTGGGGAAGAAGCCGCCGTGCGTCCACAGGTTGCGCACGGTCTGCTCGGGCCGGTCGGCGTTGGCCAGCAGATACACGCCCGCAGCGATCATGGCCAGCACGGCCGCGATCTTGATCAGCGCGAACCAGAACTCGAACTCGCCATAGGCCTTGACGTTGATGAAGTTCACGCCGTTGATCAGCACGAAGAACACCGCCGCCGTCACCCAGGTGGGTATGCCGGGCCACCAGAACTGGATGAACTTGCCTGCGGCCGTCAGCTCCAGCATGCCCACGAGCACATACAGCGCCACACAGTTCCAGCCCGCCAGAAAGCCCGCGAAGCGGCCCAGGTAGCGGTTGGCGAAATAGCTGAACGAGCCCGCGTTGGGCTCCTCGACCAGCATCTCGCCCAGGAAACGCATGATGAAAAAGATGATCAGCCCGCCAATGGCGTAGCCGAGCAGCACGGACGGCCCGGCCAGCTCGATGATGCCGGCCGAGCCCAGGAACAGGCCCGTGCCGATGGTGCCGCCCAGCGCGATGAGCTGGATATGGCGGTTCTTGAGCCTGCGCTCCAGATGGCCCTGCGAAGAAGAACTGTGCATCAAGGGGGTGCTCCGGCTCTCAGCAAGGCGCGCGGCGGCGCAGGGGTTGGAACACTTCGGTGGTCTTCACGGCAATGTCTCCTCGTGGGGTGCCTGTTGGAATGCGGGGCGTTGTGCACCCCTTGTTGATGGGTATCAACTATAAAAAACAATAAATTATTATTTCTTGTAATTTATCCCTATGGACAAGCCCAAAAAGAAGGAGTAGCGAAGGCGATCGACGCATTGCCGCCCGCCATGCCGCACTGCGGCGACGGTTGAACGCCCGCAACAAACAAAAACAATCTACTATTATTTTTTTGCCCTCTGGAGCCCAGAACATGACGACGTCCGCCACGCAGCGGCGCGCACGCACGCCGCAGACCGAGCGTGTGGAGACAACGCAACGCAAGATCATCGACTCCGCCCTGGCGCTGCTGCGCGAGGGCGGCTTCAAGAGCGCCACGCTGCAGGCCATCGCGCGCGGCGCCGATGTGTCGCTGGGCGCGCTGCAGCACCACTTCGAGAGCCGCGATGCGCTGATGGAGCGGCTGGTCATCGAGGTCATGGAGCCGCTGAGCGACCAGGGCACGGTCTGGCCCGACAAGGCCCTGCCCCTGCGCGAGCGTGCACAGACCTTCGTCACCCTGGCCTGGGACAACATCTTCGGCGCGGCCAACTACCAGGCGGCCTGGAGCATGTTCTTCGGCTGCAAGGCCTCCCCCTCGCTGTTCGACCGCGTGGACGCGCGCCGGGTACATGTGGACAGCGTGTTCTACACCCGCTTCCTGGACGTCTTCCCCGAGATCGCGGCCCACCATCCCCGCCCCCAGGGCTTTGCGGCCATGGCCTTCGCCATCCTGCGCGGCACCGGCGTGCTGGAGCTGTTCGAGGTCGGCGAGCAGGAACGCCAGGGCAGCCTCGATGCGCTGGTCGAGGCCATCGTCCAGGCAGGCACGCCTCAGGCCGGCGGCGCCGCCGCCGCCTGAACCTCGGTCAGCCCCCAGACCCTGCGCAGCTGCGACAGCGTGGCCACCAGGGCCGGGTCGTGCTCGGCCTCGCGCGGGTGGATGAAGCCCAGCTGCGCCGACACGCGCGCATGCGGCCAGATGGCCACGCAGCCATGCTCGGCCGCGGCCAGGGCGCGGTCCTCGCGCAGCAGCGCCAGGCCCAGGCCGGCGCGCACCAGGCTCTCGGGCGCGGCGGCGGCATCGCTTTCCACGATCTGATTGGGGCTCAGCCCCTGGCGGGCGAACAGCGCCAGCAGCAGGGCCTGCTCATGGTGCTGCGCGGGTGCACCGATCCAGGGCAGTTGCGCCAGGTCCTTCCAGCCCGATTGCAGGACGCGTTCGCGCAGCGCGGGCGGCGCCGCCACGCGGTAGTGCAGTGTCTGCAGCACCAGCGCGCCCAGGTCGCGCGGCATGTGGGCGCCGATGTAGAACGCGCCCTGCAGGCCGCCGGCCGCGACCTGCGCGCGCAGCTCCTCGGCCCAGCCCTGGCGTGTCTTGATGTCCAGCAGCGGCAGCGCCTCCACCAGGCCATGCAGCAGCGAGCCCAGGCGCAGCGCCTCGGGGTCGGCCACCGTGCCCAGCAGCAGCTGGCCGGTGATCTCGCCCTGCAGCTCGCGGGCCTGGCCCTGCAGGCGTCCTGCCGCATCCAGCACCTGCCGGGCGGGCTCCATCAGGGCCTCGCCGGCCCGCGTGAGGCTGATGCGGCCCGGGCGCCGGTCGAACAGCGCCACGCCCAGCTCTTCCTCCAGCGCCTTGATCTGGGCCGTGATGGCGGGCTGCGTCAGGTGCAGGGCCTCGGCCGTGCGCGTGACGCTGCCCAGCGTGGCCGCCGTGACGTAGGCGCGCAGCTGATACATCTCCATGGGCGGCCAGCCTAGCGCAGGCGCCAGGGCCTGCGGCCCGGGCAGGCCCGGGTGTCAGGGAACATCCCTAGCCGTCTCATCATTCACTCGTCGAGATAGCGCAGCTGCGTGGGCTCAATGCCCAGGCGCACCGGCATGCCCATGGGGAACATGGCAATGCCTGCGTAGTGCGCCTGGTCGGCGACCACGGCCACCTCGCCCACGCGCACGCGGTAGCGCGAGAACTCGCCCAGGAATTCGGCGCTCTCGATCTGCCCTTCCACCCAGACGCGCGAGGCATCGCCCGCATCGTCGCGCACCGCAATCTGCACCTGGTGCGGCCGGAAGGCCAGCGCCGCGCGCCCCGGCACGGGCGGCTGGGCCGGGCGCGGCAGGGTCAGCGTGCCCAGGCCCGGCACCTTGAAGACCAGCGACTCGCCTATCGTTGGCAGCACCTCGCCCTCCAGCACATTGGCCGTGCCGACAAAGCCCGCCACGAAGCGGTTGGCCGGATAGTCGTACAGCCCCGCCGCCGAGCCCACCTGCTGCAGCACGCCCTTGTCGAGCACGGCCATGCGGTCGGCCGTGGTCATGGCCTCTTCCTGGTCGTGGGTGACGAAGATGGTGGTCAGGCCCAGCTTGCGCTGCAGGCTGCGCAGTTCCTCGCGCATCTGCACGCGCAGCTGCTTGTCGAGGTTGGACAGGGGCTCGTCCAGCAGCAGCAGCTTGGGCGCGATCACCACGGTGCGCGCCAGCGCCACGCGCTGCTGCTGCCCGCCCGACAGCTGGCCCGGGCGGCGCTGCGCGTACTGCGACAGGCCCACCAGCTCCAGCACCTCGCCCACCTTGCGGCGGATGGTGTCGCGGCTTTCGCGGCGCTCGACCAGGCCGAAGGCCACGTTGTCGTACACCGTCATGTGCGGCCACAGCGCATAGTTCTGGAACACCATGCCGATGTTGCGCGCATGCGGCGGCACGCCCGTGATGTCCTGCCCGCCCACCAGCAGCTCGCCGCGCTGGTGCCGGTTGAAGCCCGCGATCAGCCGCAGCAGCGTGGACTTGCCCGAGCCCGAAGGCCCCAGCAGCGCGAAGAACTCGCCGGGCTCGATCTTGAGGTTGACGTCGCGCAGCACTTCGTTGCTGCCGTAGCTCAGGCTGATGTGCCTGCATTCGAGGGAGACAGGGTCCAGGTGCATGGCGTTTCACTCCGAAGTCGATTGCACGGTGGCGCGCGAGCGCTCCACGAAGCGGTGCGAGAAATACGTGCCCAGGCCGACCACGACCACGGCCAGCACGCCCAATGCCGCACCGGGCCCGCGCCCCGAGATGCTTTGCATGTACAGGTAGATGCCGTAGCTCATGGGCGCCTGGCTCTGGGCCGAGGCCAGCATGATGGTGGCCGACAGCTCCACCGCCGCCGTGATGAAGCTGGTGACGAAGCCGGCCAGGATGCCGCCGGCCATCAGCGGCACCATCACGCGCCGTATCACGCTGGTGCGGCCCGCGCCCAGGCTTTGCGCGGCCTCCTCCAGCGAGATGTGCACCTGCTGCAGCGCCGCCATGCACGAGCGCAGCGCATACGGCAGCCGCCGCACCGCATAGGCCAGCATGATCAGCACCCAGGTGGTGACGATGGGCGTATCGGTGAAGGGCAGGTTCACGCCCTTGAACAGCCGCAGGTAGCCGATGGCCAGCACCAGCCCCGGAATCGCCAGCGCCACCGAAGCCAGGTAGTCCAGCCACTGCCGGGCAGGCAGCCGGGTGCGCAGGATCAGGTAGGCGATGGCGGTGCCGATCACCACGTCGATGCCCGCCGCCATCAGGCAGTACAGCAGCGTGTTGCCGATCATGTAGCCCGAGTCGGTGAACACCGTGGCGTAGTGTTCCAGCGTGTAGCTGTCGGGCAGCACCGAAAAGCTCCAGACCTTGGAGAACGACATCAGCAAGATGCCGATGTGCGGCGCCAGCACCACCAGCAGCACCAGGGCGATCCAGCCATAGGCCAGCAGCGCCTCCCAGGCCGACAGCCGGCGCTTTTGCAGCGCGCTGCCGCCCTTTTGCAAGGTGGCGTAGTCCTTGCCCTTCATCACCCGCGCGGCCAGCCACAGGGCGACGATGGAGAACGCGATCATGATCACGCTGATCACATAGCCCAGCGGATCATCGAGCCCCACCGAGGTGATGCGCAGATAGGCCTGGGGCGCCAGCATATTGGTCACGCCCATCACCAGCGGCGTGCCCAGGTCGTCGAACACCTTGACGAACACCAGGGCCGCGCCCGCCAGGTAGCCGGGCATGGCCAGCGGAAAGATCACGCGCCGGAACAGCCGGAAACCACGCGAGCCCAGGTTCAGCGCCGACTCCTCCATGGCCCCGTCGATATTGCGCATGGCCGCCACGAGGTTGAGCAAGATGAACGGGAAGTAGTGGATGCTCTCCACGAAGATCACGCCCGTCAGCCCCTCCATGATGGGCACGGTGAAGCCGAACCAGTCGTCCAGCAGCAGGTTGACCGAGCCGCTGCGCCCGAAGATCAGCTGCAGCGCCACCGCCCCCACGAAGGGCGGCATGATCAGCGGCAGCACGCCCAGCGTCTGTATCAGCAGCGCGCCCCGGAACTCGAAGCGCACCGTCAGGTAGGCCAGCGGCACGGCGATCAGGCTGGCGAAGAACACGCTGGCCAGGGACACGCCCAGGCTGTTGAAGAACGACTCGCGGAAAACGGTCTGGCCGAAGAAATTGCCGAAGTGCCCCAGCGTGAGCCCGCCGCCTTCATTGATGAAGGCGGTGTAGACCACCATGCCCACGGGCACGATGAGAAAGGCCAGCAAAAAGGCCAGGATCAGCGCGAAGGCCAGCCACGGCCCCCAGCCCGACGGAATGCGCCGCGCGCGCGCAGCAAGGGGGGCGGCGCCGGGCGCCGCCATGGAATCGATGCTCATGCGAATGCTCCGCAGCGAAAGAGACTGTCAAGGGGAGTGCATGCAGGCGCCCGGTGCCGGGCCCCTGCGCCACCTACCACGCCACCTACCGCGCCACTTACCGGGCCAGGCCCCGCGCCTCGGCGGCCAGCTTGCCTGCGCGCTCGTAGTTGGCACGCGCCTTGTCGGCCCACATCTGCTCCAGGCCCGTCAGCTCCTTGGACACGGCCACATCGCGCCGGCTCTTGCGGAACAGCTCCAGGAACTGCTCGTCCTTCACATTGGCTTCGCCCACCAGCGGCGAGTAGGCAATGTCGCGCGCTTGCGCCAGCAGCTCCTGCCCCTTGGCATTGGGCTTGGCCTGCAGGGCCTTGTGCGCCTCCTGGATGGCGCGCGTGGCCGCCTGCAGCTCCTTGAGGCGGAAGGTCACCATCTGGTCGAACAGGCTGATCACCACGGCATAGCGCGACTCGGACAGGTTGGCGTCGAACTGCACCTTGGCGCGCTGCGCCACCTCCTGCGGCACGGGGTAGCCGGCCGGCGCCTTGAGCTGGCTGTAGGGCAGGATGGGCAGGCGGCTGATCTTGGGGTCGAACAGCAGCTGCTGGCCCGGCACCGACATGGTGAAGGCCATGAACTTGCGCGCCTCATCGGCATTCTTGGCACCCGCGATCAGCGCGATGTTGGCCGGCACCACGGCCGTCATCGCCGGATAGGCGAAGTCCACCGGAAAGCCCGAGTACTTGCCCGCCAGCCCGAAGAAATCGATCACGATGCCTATGCCGTACTGGCCGTTGTTCACGCCATCGGGCACGGCAAAGCTGCGGTCGGTCACGGCAGCGGCATTGCCCATCATGGACAGCAACTGGCGCCAGCCCTTGTCCCAGCCCTCGCCCTGCAGGATGGTCTCCACCGTCAGCTGCGTGGTGCCCGAGCGCGAGGGCGAGGAGATGGCGATGTGGCCGAAGTACTCGGGCCGCGTCAGATCGCTCCACTCCTTGGGCGCCGCCAGCTTGTGCGCCTTCAGGTAGCGCGTGTTCCACATGATTCCGTAGCCGGCCAGCGCCTGGCCGTAGTACAGGCCCTGCGGGTCGTTGAGCGGGTAGTTGCCGATCTTGGCGGGCGCGGCCGGATTGCGCGTCTCGGGCGCGGCGGTCAGCAGCTTGTTGCGCGCCAGCACCTCGAAGGCATCAGGGGCGCTGGCCCACATGATGTCGGGCCGCTGGCCCTCGGGCAGCTCGCGCACATAGGCCACGGCGGCCGTGGTGTTCTTGTTCAGGATCTCGATCTTGATCCCCGGATTGGCCGCCTCGAAGGCCTTCTGGTAGGCCGTGGTCAGCTCCTTGGGAAACGAGGTCAGCACCGTCACCGTGCCGGCCTGGGCCGCCATGGCGGCGCCCCACAATCCTGCGGCCATGGCGGCCGTCAGCCATCTGCGTTGCTGCATTGCTGTCTCCTTCGGGTTGTTGTGCGGTCAATCTGCAACCCACTGTAGGCAGCGCCGGCCCGGCCGGCCAATCATTGTTTCTGATGCCGTGCATCAGCGGCGGCGGCGCTCGGGTTACTACCTGCGGGTCTGCCGCCACAGGGAAATCCCGCGCAACCGCTGTCCCGCCCCTGACTGCTGCACAGCAGCAAACCGGAATAATCGGCGGGATGCTGCAAGCCCCCTCTTCCCTCCCCGCCACGGCCGCTGAAGAAGCGCCCATCTACGCTCCCACACGCCCCTGGCGCTCGCGCATGGTGCCGGTGCGCACCATGGAGTACCACGTGCGCGAGTGGGGGCCCGTGGATGGAGATCCCGCGCTGGCGCCGCTGGTGCTGGTGCACGGCTGGATGGATGTGGCGGCCTCCTACCAGTTCGTGGTCGATGCCTTTGGCGAGGCCTTCATGGCGGGGCGCCGCATCATTGCGCCGGACTGGCGCGGCTTCGGCCTGAGCCGGCCGGCCTGGCCTGCCGACCGGCATGACTTTGCCGACTACCTGGGCGACCTGGACCATCTGCTGGACACCCTGGTGGGCGATACGCCCGTGGACCTGGTGGGCCACAGCATGGGCGGCAACGTGTCCATGATGTATGCGGGCGCGCGGCCTGCGCGCATACGCCGGCTGGTCAATCTGGAGGGCTTCGGCATGCCGGCCACCCGGCCCGACCAGGCGCCCGCACGCTACGCGCAGTGGATGGACGAGCTGCGCCAGCTGCGCAGCGGCGGCATGGCGCTCAAGAGCTACGACAGCGTGCAGGACGTGGCGCGCAGGCTGATGAAGACCAACCGCCGCCTGCCCGGGGACAAGGCGCTGTGGCTGGCCCATCACTGGGCGGCGCCCGATACGAACGGACGCTGGGAAATCCTGGGCGACACGGCGCACAAGCTCATCAGCGCCCAGCTGTTCCGCGTGGAAGAAATCCTGGCCCTGTACCGGGCGATCACGGCGCCGGTACTGGCCGTCGAGGCCAGCGACGACAGCCTGGGCATGTGGTGGAAGGACCGCTACACGCTGGCCGAGTACCACGAGCGCATCGGGCAGATTGCCGACTGCCGCACGGCCGTGGTCCAGGACGCCGGCCATATGCTGCACCACGACCAGCCGGCGGCCGTGGCCGGGCTGATCGAGCAATTCCTCAGCACCTGAGTCCTGCGCGCACCGCTACTGCAGCCTAATGCAACCTACTGCAACCTACTGCGGCCGCAGCATCATCGAATGGCGCCAGCGCGCGGGCGCCATCTGCAGCGGCCGGTAGCGGCCGTCGGCCCATTCGGCAGACATGTCTGCATAGCGGCTGGACAGGGCCACGCCGCTTTGTCCGGTCTGGTAGATGAACAGCGAGCGCTCGGGCTCGGCCAGGTCGTAGATGGCGCGCAGCGATGCCGCATGGCGGTTGGCGAACGGCGCCCTGGCATCACCGGGCAGGTACTGGCCCACGTTGACGGTGTAGCTGTCACCGCCCGAAGGCACGCTGACATTGAAGATGCCTGCCAGCAGCCCCACGCTGCCCAGCGGCCGATGGCTGCTCAGGGCCGCATGCGCCGTGCCCCAGCGCCAGCGGCCCAGATCGCTGCCCTGCATGGACTGCAGGCGCACCAGCGCCCGGTCCAGCGCCTTGCTGACCTGGGCACTGCAGCCTGCAGCCGCGCACCACCAGCCGTCGCGGCGTTCCAGCATGCCTTCGATGCCTGCGCGGTAGTCGCGCTTGCCATAGGTCGCCGCAAAGGTCTGGGCGCCAATGCGCGGGATCACCAGGCCGCGCGTCAGTTCGTCCACCCAGGCGGCAAAGATCAGGGGCGCGGCCTGCGCAGCGTCCATGCGGCCGTCGAACTGCGCCATCACCCGGCGCGCCTGCGGGGCCAGCGGATGTGTGGCCGGCGCTTCGTCCAGGGCCTTGAGCATTTGCGGCAGCAGGGCGCGGGCGGCCAGCGAGGTCTGGTCGTTCTGGATGGAGGCCATGCTGACCATGTCGTGCCTGTCCTTCGCCTCGATGAGCTCGGAGATGCGGCGGTGCCGGTACGGCAGGCTCCAGTCCTGGGTGAGGAAGTGGGCATAGCCCTCGCGCGTGATGCGCTGGTTGGCGGTGGCCAGATAGCCCAGCGCCGTTCCATCGTCCTGTGGAGCCTGGTCGTAGGGCAGCCAGCCCTGCCAGTCGTAGCGTGCCTCCCAGCCCGGCGCGGGCGCCACGCCGCGCAGGTCGTTGTCGGCCGCACGCAGCGGCACCCGGCCTGCGGCCTTGAAGCCGATGGCGCCATGCACATCGGCCGCGACGATGCTCTGCATGGGCGAGTGGTAGTCGGCAAAGGCCTCGAACAGCTGGGCCACGCTGCGCGCCTCGTTGGCCCGCAGGCCCGCCTGCACGGTGAGGTTGTCGGTGTCCAGCGCAGCCCAGCGCAGGGCCACGGCGTAGCGGCGCTTGTCGAGCACGGCCTCGTACTGGGGCTGCACATCGCTGATCACGGGGCCGTGGCGCGTGCTGCGCAGCGTGAGCTGCACATCGGCCCGGCCCTTGACCCTGATGCGCTCGCTGCGCTCGGTGAAAGGCGCCCAGCCGTCCGGCGTGCGGTAGCGGCCCGGGTTGCCTGGATCGATCTGCTCCAGGTACAGATCCTGCACATCGGGATTCGTGTTGGTAAAGCCCCAGGCCACCTCGCGCGTGCGCCCCAGCACCACGAAGGGCAGGCCCGGCAGGGTGGCCCCCACCACGTCGATGGGCGACAGCGGCGTGCCGTCCTGCGCCTGGCCGGCAGGCGACTGCAGGCGCGCGTAGTACCAGATGGCGGGCGCGCTCAGGCCCAGATGGGGATCGTTGGCCAGCAGCGGTTTGCCGCTGGCCGTGCGGCTGCCCGACAGCACCCAGTTGTTGCTGCCCTTGCCGTCGTTGGTGCCCGCATCGCGCACCATGTCACGGGACCAGCGGGCCCAGGCATCGCTCGCCTCGCTGGCGGCAGCCACCTTGGACGCAGACGCAGCCTGTGCCTCCTGGCGGTACACGCCCAGGCCCCGGTAGAGGGCCGCAAGGTCGGTGGCGGTGGCCGGCGCCTCGCCGGGATAAGGCGGCATCAGCTGCCACAGCTGCTGTGTGTCCAGTTGCGAGAGCGCGGCCAGCCGCGCGAATTCATTGCCCCAGTTGCCGCCCAGGTCCAGCGCCATCATCAGCGCCCAGCCCACGCTGTCCTCGGGCGCCCAGGCCGAGTTGTCTCCGCCGCCCGGCGACGTGTCCAGCAGCATGAACTCGGGCACCTGCGGGTGCTGGCGCATGGGCAGCGCCGCGTAGAAGGCCGCGATGCCCTCGCTGTAGGCCTGCAGCGCCTCGCGCGCGTTGGCGGGCAGGGATGCGTACTGGCGCCGCGCCGCGCCGCGTATGTCCAGCGCGCGCATGAGCTTGTCGGTATCCAGCGTGGCCGGGCCGAGGATCTCGGACAGCGTGCCATGCATCAGGCGGCGGTTGAACTCCAGCTGCCAGCCGCGTTCCTGCGCATGCACATGGCCCAGCGCGCGCCACAGGTCCTGCGGCGAGAAGGCGCTGATATGGGTGACGTCGGCATCATCGCGCCGCACGCGCACGGGCTGCTCCAGCCCGGCCAGCGTGAGCTGTCCGTCAAGCACCGGCTGCACGCGCACGGCATAGATGGCCAGCGCGCTGCCGGCCAGCAGGGCCGAGCCGACCACCGCCACGGCGCCCACACCCCACCACCGCGAGTTCAGGATTCGCATGATTCCCATTCTTTTCCCCACCCTCTGCTTTTTTCGTATCGTAGTGTTGCAGTTTGTAGCATATGCGCGCGCGACATGCTCACATTGCTCACGACAGAAAGCCGCCCCTGCGGGGCGCAGGCTTCAGGCGACAATCACTGCCGGCCCTGCACACATGGATGCAGGGCAACCGACAGAAACAGGAAGTACGTGGAATGTGGCCTTTCAGCCTCTTGAAGAAGCTCACCCAGGACCCGCCCGTGGGCCAGCCCCGTGGTGACTACATCGGCTGCTACCTGCTGGGCACCGAGGCGCCGGGCCAGGCCGGCGTCAGCTACGTCTCGCTGGCCACCACGCGCGAGCAGCTGGAGACCGACGCCCGCGCCTACCTTGAAGGCTTCGTGCGCGACCACCCCGAGGCCGCCGACACCGACCTGTCCGCCATCCGCTCCCTGCTGGAGAACCTGCCCCAGCGCCTGGACGCCCACCTGTCCGGCGACACGCGCGTGCCGCTGGCCGAGCAAGGCGGCACCGTGCTCTTCCTGCGCACCGGCATGCGCGCCCGCCGCAAGGAAAACGGCCGCTACCTCGAATAGCAGTCAGCCCCCACCGCCACCGTACAGAGCCTCAAAAACTGGCGCGGCCAAGAACAAGGGACAGCGAGCAAGGGCCTACGCCGGCCGCGCCGCCCCGCAGCGAGGCTGTAGTCCCCCCCTCGAAGCGAGAGGGGGAAGGCGCACAGCGCCTCAGGGGGAGTTCTGCTTATGCACGTCTTGCCAGCGCAGCATGTCGGTCACGCGCTCGGCCTTGTCGGCATCAAAGCCCAGGCGCTCCACCCGCTCGGCCGGATTGGCCCAGGTGCCGAACAGCAGGTCCCAGACGGGCAGGCCGTAGTTCTGCGCATGGTGGCCGTACTGGTGGTGCACGGTATGCATCTCGGGCCGCTGCACGATGTATCCCAGCCAGCGCGGCGTGCGGATGTCGGCATGCAGGAACAGGTCGAACGCCCCCGTGAGGCCGATGGCGAAGGCGGCAGCCAGCGGGCTGGCCCCCAGCACCCAGTAGCTGGACAGCGCGCTCAGCAGCACGGCGGCCGCCGTGTCCATGGGGTGGGCGAAAAACGCCGTGAGCGCCTCCACGCGCGGCGCGCTGTGGTGCAGCTGGTGGAACAGGCGCCACAGCGTGTCCGACCGGTGCGTGGCGCGGTGCCACCAGTAAAAGACAAAGCTGGTCAGCACAAAGCTCAGCGCGCCCACGGCCCAGGCCGGCCATTGCCGGCCCACGTCCAGCAGCGCATGGCGGCGGATGCTGTCCGAGAACAGATGGCCTACCGCCAAGGTGGTGGCCAGCGTGCCCAGGCCCAGCAGCGTGGACAGGATCAGCCAGCGCCGGTCGCAATGGTTGCGCGAGGCCGGCGCGATCACCTCGCGCGTGAAGATGCCGACGAACATCAGCGCCAGCAGCGGGTAGGCCGCGAACTCCCACATCTGCAGCATGCCGCCTGCTCCTTGCCGCTCAGTGCACGTGGCCCCAGTAGATCAGCGCATCGCGCCCTTCGACCGACAGCGACACGGGCGCGCCCACGGGCAGCATCACCTTGGTCGGCACATGGCCGTAGGGCAGGCCCTGCAGCACGGGGCACTTGACCTGGCTGCGCAGCCAGTCGATCACGGTCTGCAGCTTGAAGCCCTTGTCATGCGAGCTGAGCTTGAACTCGCTGAACTGGCCGAACACGATGGCCTTTTGCTGGGCCAGCACGCCGGCATGCAGCAGCTGGGTCAGCATGCGCTCCACGCGGTAGGGATGCTCGCCCACGTCTTCCAGGAACAGGATGCCGCCCTTGATCTGCGGGAAGTAAGGCGTGCCCAGCAGGGAGACCAGCACGGCCAGGTTGCCGCCCCACAGCGTGGCGCCGCCGCTGATGTAGAAGTCCTTGACGGCAGGCTTGCCGTCTTCGCGCAGGCCGATCTTCGGCATCTGCCAGCCCGCGCCCTCGCCCTGGCCGCTGAGCAGGTCGTTGAAGCAGTCCAGCATGATGTCGTCCACGCCGCCCTCGTCGTCGGGGCGGCCGAAGTCGTGCACCAGCAGCGGGCCGGCCCAGGTGGTGGCGCCGGTCTTGGCCAGCAGGGCCAGCGACAGCGCCGTGAAGTCGCTCAGGCCCACGAAGCGCGTGCCGCCTGCGATGGCCTTGGCCACGGCCTTGTACTTGATGCCCGGCAGGATGCGCGTGAGGCCGTAGCCGCCGCGCGTGGGCAGCGCCAGGCAGGCACCGCTGGCCGCTGCGCGCTCGATGGCCGCCAGGCGCGTGGCGTCGTCGCCTGCAAAGCGCTGGTGGCTGCTCAGTGCATCGGCATCGATCTCCACCTGATGGCCCATGGCCTCCAGGCGGCGCACGCCGCGCTTGAAGCCGGCCTTGTCGCGCACGGCACCGGCAGGCGAGTAGATATAGATGTGGCGCGGACCCTGGTCATGCGCATGGCCGCAGCAGCTGCCGTCGGCGGCATGCACATGGCCGTGATCGTGATCGTGATCGTGGTCGTGGTCGTGGCTGTGGGCAGTGCCATGGTCGTGTGCCGCAGCATGCGAATGCTCCTGTGCACGGTCATGGCCATGTGGATGTTCGTGCCCGTGGGCACAGCAGGTGCCGTCGGCGGAATGCACATGTTCGTGCGCGTGATCAACGGGTGCAGGCGCGGCAGCGGCTGCCTTTTTGCGGGGCGTGCCGGATGTGCTGGGTGTGCCGGGCGTGCTGGAAGAGCGGGAACTGCGCGAAGTGGCCAAGGTGGTTCCATGCCGGCCCTGGCCGGCATGCTCCATATTGCAAGGGGAGTGAAGACGGGGACCTGCCGCTGCGCAGCCCCGGCAAGGGGCCGGCGGCGCAGGCCTACGGGCGGAAGTATTCCACAGCACCGTCCACCATGCCGGCAGCACACAGGGGAACCCAATGGCCGCACGGGGATAGGCGCAACTGCGCTGGCGGCAGCTGTGGCAGCGCCTGCAGCCAGGCCTGGCGCCATGCGGGCGCAGGCAGCAGCGCATCGTGCTCGCCGCCCTGCACCCACAGGCGCTGCTGTTGGCTCCACTGCACCAGCAACTCCATCGGCAGCGGCGGCATTTCGGCCTGCACCCGGGGCCAGGCCTGCAGCGCGGCGCGGTGGCCGGGTTGGGAAAACGGCAGGTTCCAGGCCTGCGGCTGTGCGCCGGCCTCCTCACCCACCTCGTGCATGGCGCGGCCCACGGGCCATAACGGCTTGCGCGCCGCCTGCGCAAACCATTGCACGCAGGCATCGGGCGCAGGGCCTGCGGGCCAGGCATTCATGAGCCAGGCGCCGCAAAAACGGGCGGGCTCGGCCTGCGCCACGGCCAAGCCCAAGTGCGCGCCATCGTCATGGCCGACCAGCACGACGTTCCGCAGGTCCAGCGCCAGCACCAGCTCGCGCAGCACCTGCACATGCCAGGCCGCGCTGTGCGCCTTCTCCTTCTTGGGCTGGTCGCTGCGGCCAAAGCCCGGCAGGTCGGGAACGACCACGCGATGGCCGGCCTGGAGCCACCCGGGCAGCATGGGCTGGAACAGCTGACCCCATGCCGGGCTGCCGTGCAGGCACAGCCAGGTCAGCGGTGCATCGCGCGGTCCTTCATCGACCACGGCCAGGCGCAGACCTGCCAGCGCCGGCAGGTCGCTGCGCCACTGCGGCTGGGCAAAGCCGCCAAAGGTGGAATCCGCATGGCGCAGCGCCGTGTCCTTGAGCGGATGCGGCTGGGCCGCGCGCTGCTCGGCGCGGCGCGTGCGAAAGAAGTCCGACATCAGGGCCGCGCATTCGCCGGCCAGCACGCCGCGCGTCACCTGCGTGTGGTGGTTGATCTGCGGCAGCGCAAACACGTCCAGCACCGATCCGGCCGCGCCCGTGCGCGGCTCGGCCGCGCCATAGACCACGCGGCCCAGGCGCGCATGCAGCATGGCGCCGCTGCACATGGTGCAAGGCTCCAGGGTCACATAGAGCGTGCAATCGTCCAGCCGGTAGTTGCCCAGGCGCGCGGCCGCGTCGCGCAGCGCCAGCACCTCGGCATGGGCCGTGGGGTCGCCCTGGGCCACGGGCGCGTTGCGGCCCCGGCCGACGATGGCGCCGTCCTTGACGATGATGGCGCCCACGGGCACCTCGCCAGCCTGTGCGGCGGCGCGCGCCAGCTCCAGGGCGGCGCGCATCCAGGCCTCGTCGTCGGCCTGCGGCAGTGGACGGTGCTCGGCAGTCAAGGTGTCACAGTGTCCAGGCGACTGGGGGTCAGGGCAGCGGCTTGCGCACGCCCTGCGCATAGTGGTAGAGCGTGACGACCGGCGCCTGCAGTTCGCCCTGGGGCGTGAAGGCAATCGGCGCCGTCACGCCGTCATGCCGGGTCTGGCGCAGATAGGGGATATAGGCGTCGGGCCGGATGGAGTCGGCCCGCACCATGGCCTGGGCCAGCACCATGGTGGCGTCGTAGGCGTAGGGGCTGAAGACCTGGTACTGGTCGGGAAAGCGCTGGTCGTAGCGCTGCTTCCAGGCAGTGCCGCCCGGCATGCGCTCCAGCGGGCTGCCGCCCACGGCGCAGGTCACATTGCGCAGCGGGGACGTGTTGCCCGCCAGCTCGGGCAGGCGCAGCGTGCACAGGCCGTCGCCGCCCAGCAGGCGCACCTTGTCCATGGCCAGCTGGGCCATCTGCCTGAGCATGGGGCCGGCCTGGGCGTCCAGGCCGCCGAAGAAAATGGCGTCCGGCTTCTTGCCCTTGATGGCCGTGAGGATGGGCACGAAGTCGGTGGCCTTGTCGCCGGTGAACTGCTTGTCCACGATCTCGATGCCCTGCTCGCGCGCCTCGGCCTCGAACAGCGCCACGATGCCCTGGCCGTAGGCCGAGCGGTCATCGATGATGGCCGCGCGCTTGACGCCCAGCTTGCCCACGGCGTGCGCGACCAGCGCATCGACCATGGCGCGGTCGTCGGCGATCACGCGGTAGGTGGTGTCGTAGCCCGCCTGGGTGATGGCCGGGTTGCTGGCTGCGGGCGTGACCATGACGATGCCGCAGTCGTGGTAGATGGATGTGGCCGGCAGCGTGGTGCCCGACTGCAGGTGGCCGACCACGGCCGCCACCTTCTTGTCGCACAGGCGCCGGGCCAGGGCCACGGCCTGGCCGGGGTCGCCGCCATCGTCGCCGGCCTCCAGCTTCCAGCGCAGCTTGCGCCCGCCGATCTCCAGCCCCTTGGCGTTGAGATCGTCCAGGGCCATGCGCACGCCGTTTTCCTCATCCTTGCCCAGGCTGGCGATGGGGCCGGACACCGGCCCCGCATGGGCAATGCGCACCACCAGGGGCGCATCGGCTGTACCGGGAGCAGCAGGCGCAGCGGGTGCAGCGGCCGTACCGGGTGCAGCCGCCGCAGCGGAAGCCCCTGCCGACTGCCCGTTGGCCGGGCCGCTTCCCGGCAGCGCCCAGGCCAGCCCGCCGCTGCCCAGCAGGGTGCACAGCAGGGCCGGGCCGGCCCACGGGAAATGGCGAATCGAGGCGTGCATGGCAACTCCTGGAAAAAACGGTCAATCTGTGAAACAGGCGCCCTGGCAAACGAAATCCGCTGCGGCGTGGCCCACTCGGGCGCTGCCCGGCCGGGCAAGGCCTGGCGCAGAAAGCGCGCATCAGGCCCGGGGCGGGGCAGGCACGGGCCGGGGTATCCGGCATGGCGGCCCGGCCCGTGCAGTGCGCATCCTAAAGGATAGGCAAAAACCGGCGCCGCCCGCCAGGGCATCGGGCGCATACCCCCTGGCGCGCGTTTTTTCGGGGCTGCGGCGATAATGCTGCGCCTCACCGCAAGCGGGCTGCGAGGTTTTCGTCGCCGGACCGCCCCAAGAGTGGGGGCCTTTTTTTGTCGCCGGGCCGCCCCAAGACAAAAAGCGGCCCCCTTGGGGGGGGGCAGCGGACCTTGCGCAGCAAGGGTAGCGTGGGGGCCAGTTTCCCCCGCATTGCGCCCGACGCCCGGCCCCCACGCCGGTGCGGGTACGAACACAGAACACCACAAAGCCCCATGTCCCTCCTGCCCCACCAGCTCGAACTCCTGTCACCCGCGCGCGATGCCGACATCGGCATCGAGGCCGTGAACCATGGCGCCGACGCCGTCTACATCGGCGGCCCGGCCTTCGGCGCACGCGCCACGGCGGGCAACGACATCCGCGACCTGCAGCGCCTGATCAACCACGCGCACCGCTTCGGCAGCCGCATCTTCATCACGCTCAACACCATCCTGCGCGACGATGAACTCGAGGCCGCCAGCAAGATGGCCTGGCAGATCTACGAGGCCGGTGCCGACGCGCTGATCATCCAGGACATGGGCCTGCTGGAGCTGGACCTGCCGCCCATCCAGCTGCACGCCAGCACCCAGACCGACATCCGCACGCCCGAGAAGGCGCGCTTCCTGCAGGACGCCGGCCTGTCGCAGATCGTCGTTGCGCGCGAGCTGGACCTGCAGCAGATCGCCGCCGTGCGCGCGGCCACCGACCCGGCGCGCACCACCATCGAATTCTTCGTGCACGGCGCGCTGTGCGTGGCCTACTCGGGCCAGTGCTACATCACCCACGCCCACACGGGCCGCAGCGCCAACCGCGGCGACTGCAACCAGGCCTGCCGCCTGCCCTACGAGGTGCTGGACGCCAGCGGCCGCATCATCGCCCACGAAAAGCACGTGCTGTCCATGAAGGACAACAACCAGAGCGACAACCTGCGCGCCCTGATCGACGCCGGCGTGCGCAGCTTCAAGATCGAGGGCCGCTACAAGGACATGGGCTACGTGAAGAACATCACGGCCCACTACCGCAAGCTGCTGGACGAAATCATCGAGGAGCGCGAGTTCTCCGACACGCCCCTGGCGCGCTCATCCTCGGGCAGCACCACGTTCAGTTTCACGCCCGACCCCGACCAGAACTTCAACCGCGAGTTCACCGACTACTTCGTCAACGGCCGCAAGGACGACATCGGCGCCTTCGACACGCCCAAGACACCGGGCCGCGCCATCGGCTGGGTCACCAAGGTGGGCGAGAACTTCGTGGAGATCGAGACATCGAGCCGCGACACCGAACTGCACAACGGCGACGGCCTGTGCTACTACGACCTGCAAAAGGAACTGGTGGGCCTGCAGATCAACCGCGCCGAGTCGGTGGATGCGAAGAAGTCGCTGTGGCGCCTGTTTCCCAAGGATCCCATCGCCGGCTTCAAGGATCTGCGCAAGGGCCTGGAGGTCAACCGAAACCGCGACATGGCCTGGGTGCGCACGCTGGACAAGAAGTCCAGCGACCGCCGCATCGGCCTGTGGGCCGAACTCAAGGAAACACCCGACGGCTTTGCGCTCACGCTGACCGACGAGGATGGCTTCACCGCCACCGCCGCCATCGCGCAGGAACACCAGGCCGCCACCGACGCAGCCCGTGCCGAGGCCACGCTGCGCGAGCAGCTGGGCCGCTTCGGCGCCACCATCTTCTCCGTGCATGACATCGGCCTGCAGCTGAGCCAGCCCTGGTTCGTGCCGGCCTCGGCCCTGAACCAGCTGCGCCGCGACGCCGTCGCCGCGCTGGAGGCCGCGCGCCAGGCCGGCTTCGTGCGCCTGCCGCGCGCCCTGCCCGTGGAGCCGCCCGTGCCCTTCCCCGAGGACACGCTGACCTATCTGGCCAACGTCTACAACCAGAAGGCGCACGACTTCTACATCAAGCACGGCGTCAAGGTCATGGACGCGGCCTACGAGAGCAAGGAAGAAGAAGGCGAAGTCAGCCTGATGATCACCAAGCATTGCGTGCGCTTTTCCATGAGCCTGTGCCCCAAGCAGGCCAAGGGCGTCATCGGCGTCAAGGGCACGATCAAGGCCGAGCCTCTGCAGCTGATCAACGGCAAGGAAAAACTCACGCTGCGCTTCGACTGCAAGCCCTGCGAGATGCACGTGGTCGGCAAGATGAAGCGCGCGGTGATCAACCAGCACGCCAAGGAAATGCAGGAGTTTCCGATGCAGTTCTACCGCACGCGTCCCGTGCCTTCGGCCAGCGCCTGACAGGCCTCGGCCTCCACCCACAAGCGCCCGCGCTCCGTCAGGGCCGCCAGCCACCGCCCCTCTTCCTGCTCCAGCCTGACCCAGCCCGGCCCCGGTGTGCCGGCAATGGGCGCATCGCCCATCAGCGCCAGGCAGCGCATGAGCACGCTGGCGCCCTGCCCCAGTCGCTTGCCCAGCCTGGGCAGGGACATGGGTGCGGGCTCGGTGGCCAATTCGCGCAGGATGGCGGCGGCCAGTTCTTCCATGCCTTGCACTTCAGGCCGCCATTTCTTCCAGCGCGGGAGACGGCACGGCAGGCAGCCTGTGCGCCACCAGCTGCACGGGAATGGACTTGGAGCTGGGCGTGCCCGCCACGATGGCCGTTGCTGACAGCGGCACCAGCGGATTGGTCTCTGGATAGTAGGCAGCGATGCAGCCGCGCGGAATGTCGTAGGCCACGAGCCTGAAGCGCTCGGCGCTGCGCTGCTGGCCGTCATCCCACACGGTCTGCAGGTCCACCCAGTCGCCATTCTTCATGCCCAGGGCGCGGATGTCCTCGGCATGGATGAAGACCACGCGGCGCTGTCCGAAGACGCCGCGGTAGCGGTCGTCCATGCCGTAGATGGTGGTGTTGTACTGGTCGTGCGAACGCGTGGTGAACAGCGTGAACACCGGCGATGCGCCGGGGCTGCGCGCGGCGCGTGCGCGGTGCACGGGCGTGTCGCGCGGCACGGCGTGCACGAAGAAGCCGGCCTTGCCCCGGGGCGTCTCCCAGATGCGCTCGCTCGCCGCATTGCGCAGCTTGAAGCCGCCCGGCACGGCCACGCGCGCGTTGAAGTCGTGGAAGTCGTCGAAGACCTGCTCGATCAGCTCGCGTATGCGCGCATAGTCGCCAGCCAGCTCCAGCCAGGGCACGGGCCGCTGCGCGCCCAGCGTGGCGGCGGCCAGGCGCGCGACGATGGCGATCTCGCTGAGCAGGTGCTCCGACGCAGGCGGGTTGATGCCGCTGGAGATGTGGACCATGCCCATGGAGTCCTCCACCGTCACGCCCTGCGGGCCGGTGGCCTGCATGTCGATCTCGGTGCGGCCCAGGCAGGGCAGGATCAGCGCCTCGCGGCCGTGCACCAGGTGGCTGCGGTTGAGCTTGGTGGTCACATGCACGGTCAGGTCGCAGCGGCGCAGCGCCTGCCAGGTGGCATGCGTGTCGGGCGTGGCCGCCGCGAAGTTGCCGCCCAGCGCGAAGAAGACCTTGCCCCGGCCCTCGAGCATGAGGCGGATGGACTCGACCACGTCCACGCCGTGGGCACGCGGCGGCTCGAAGCCGAAGACCTGCTGCAGCCGGTCCAGCAGCGCGGCCGGCGGCTTCTCCCAGATGCCCATGCTGCGGTCGCCCTGCACATTGCTGTGGCCGCGCACTGGGCAGGCACCTGCGCCGGGGCGGCCGATGTTGCCGCGCAGCAGCAGCAGGTTGACCAGCATCTGCACGGCGGCCACCGAATGCATGTGCTGCGTGATGCCCATGCCCCAGCAGACGATGGTGCTGCGGGCGGCGATGTAGACCTCGGCCGCCGTCTGCATCTGCGCGCGGCTCAGGCCGGACTCGGCCTCGAGCAGGCCCCAGTCCTCGGCCCGCAGGTCCTCGGCCAGGGCCTCGAAGCCGGTGGTGTGTTCGGCGATGAAGGCATGGTCCAGGACGCCGCCGCCCCCTTGCCCCAGTGCATCGTCCTGCGCGATCACATGCTTCATGATGCCCTTGACGGCCGCGATGTCGCCGCCCACGCGCAGCTGGAAGTAGTGCGTGCTGATGGGCGTGGCGCCCAGGGTGGCCATCTCCAGCTTGCTTTGCGGGTCCTGGAAGCGCTCCAGCCCGCGCTCGCGCAGCGGGTTGAAGCTCAGGATGCGCGCGCCGCGCTTGTGGGCTGCGCGCAGCTCGCCCAGCATGCGCGGGTGGTTGGTGCCGGGGTTCTGGCCGAAGATGAAGATGGCATCGGCCTGCTCGAAATCGGCCAGCTGCACCGTGCCCTTGCCCACGCCGATCTGCGGCTTCATGCCGCTGCCGCTGGGCTCGTGGCACATGTTGGAGCAGTCGGGGAAATTGTTGGTGCCGTAGGCGCGCACGAACAGCTGGTACAGGAAGGCTGCCTCGTTGCTGGCGCGGCCCGAGGTGTAGAAGATGGCCTGGTTCGGGTCGGGCAGCGCGTTCAGGTGGCGAGCGATCAGCGCAAAGGCGTCGTCCCAGGCGATGGGCCGGTAGCGGTCGCTGGCCGCGTCATACACCATGGGCTCGGTGAGCCGACCCTGGTCTTCCAGCCAGAAATCGCTTTGCGCCATGAGTTCGGCCACCGTGTGCCGGGCAAAGAATTCGGGCGTCACGCGGCGCGCCGTGGCCTCGGCCGCCACGGCCTTGGCGCCGTTCTCGCAGAACTCGAAGGTGGAATGGTGGTTGCGGTCGGGCCAGGCGCAGCCCGGGCAGTCGAAGCCGTCGGGCTGGTTGGCCGACAGCAGCGTCTTGGCGCCCTTGACGGCGATATCCTGGCGCATCAGGGCCTGGCTCACGCTGCGCAGTGCGCCCCAGCCGCCAGCGGCCCCCTTGTAGAACTCGATCTTTTGTTCGGACATGGGCCGGGAGTGTTCCGCCTGTCCATGATCCAGGTCAAATCACATCTCCAAATGGAGAGATTCAGCAAAGATATGAGCACGGCATCCTTGCCCTGCGCCATGCTGGCAACCTCCGCCCTGAACCACCGATGAACTCCACAGCCATACACACCGCCATCCCCGAAGACGCCGCGCTGATCGCCCCGCTGTTCGATGCCTACCGCCAGTTCTACGAGCAACCTGCGGATGCCGACGCGGCGCTGGCCTTCATCACGGCGCGGCTGGAGCGCGGCGAATCCGTGATCCTGCTGGCCCGCCGACCGGACGGCAGGGCCCTGGGCTTTTGCCAGCTCTATCCCTCGTTCTGCTCTGTACTGGCCGCGCCCATCTACGTGCTCTACGACCTCTTCGTGGCGCCCGATGCGCGCCGCCTGGGCGTGGGCCGCGCCCTGCTGCTGGCGGCCGAAGCCCATGCCCGCGCCACGGGCCATGCACGCATGGACCTGACCACGGCCCGCAACAACCTGCGCGCCCAGGCGCTGTACGAGTCGCTGGGCTGGGTGCGTGACGAAGTGTTCCTGACCTATGCGCGCCATCTGCAGGCTTGAGCCGCCAGCAGCCTAGCGCAAAACCCGCAGCTCCCGCGCAAGCGCCACGGCCTGGGTGCGGCTGCGCGCGCCCAGCTTGAGGTTGATGCTGCGCAGGTGGGTGCGCACCGTGCTGTCGGAGACGAAGAGCTTCTCGGCCATGGCCGCATTGGAGTAGCCCGAGGCCAGCAGCTCCAGCACGCGCAGCTCCTTGCGGGTCAGGGGCTCGGCAAGCACGGTGGCCGGCGCCGGGCCCTGGGGCGCATCCGCTGCCTGCAGCTCGGGTGTATCGGCGGGCTCGGCAGGCTCGCCCAGGGCAGACAGCAGCCGCTGCGCATGGGCGGCCGCCTCCGGCTCCGCCGCTTCCGTGCGGCGCGTCAGTGAAGGCGTCTGTGAAAGCGACAGTGAGGGCGACAGCACGCGCTGCAGCACGGGCGCGAGCAGCGGCCCCTCATCGAGCATCAGGCGCACAAAGCCTTCGCTGGCACCGTGGCGCAGCGGCTGGGCCAGCATGGCGGCTGCGGCGTCCATGTCGCCGCAGCCCGCCTCGGCCAGCGCGCACAGCACCTGCAGCTTGAGGCTGCGGTGGCGGCGCCCGCGCAGTTGCGCATCGGCCAGCAAGGGGGCGATGGCATCGCGCACGGCACGGCAGTCGCCAAAGTGCAGCCCCCAGCGCAGCCGGGCGATGGCGATGTCCTCCACCTCGTGCGGCGGCAGGCGCAGGCGTTCCACGCGCGGCCATACGCCGGGATCGTCGGCACGCTCCAGCGCCTCGGACGCGGCGGCCCGGTTGCCCTGCAGCACGAAGATGCGCGCATGCTCCAGCCGCGCGCTGGCCGTCACGCGGGGCAGCTGGCGTTCATGCCCCAGGTACTCCAGTTCGGTCAGCAGGCCGAAGGCCGCATCCACATCGCCACGCACGAAGGCAATGCGCGCACGCATGCGGTAGCTGGAGATCACATGGTCGGGCAGGCCCACGTCGCGGGCCAGCGGCAGGTAGACGTTGAGCAGGTGGTCGGCGCCGTCGAGGTCGTTGGTCTCGTAGAGCACGCCGGCATGCAGCACGCCGGCCCAGGCATTGCCGTTGGTGGGGTTGTAGGAGGCGCTGCGCGGCGTGGCGGCCAGCGCCACGCGAAAGCGCGACGCCGCCTGCCGCAGCCGCCCGCCCGACAGGTCCAGCACGCCCTCCATGGCCTCGGTGTACATGCGGCTGAACAGGCTGCCGGCCTGGGTGCTGCGCGCCGCGTCCAGCAGGCGGTGGGCCTCCTCGGCATCGCCCAGCACCGACACCACGTAGGCCATGGCATTGGTCAGCGAGCTGTCCGCAAACGGCCGGCAGCTGGGCAGGCAGGCCAGCGCCTGGCGGCCCAGGGGTGCTGCCTCTTCCACGCGGTCCATCATGGCCAGCAGCAGCGGCTGCAAGGCCATGACCAGCGCCTGAGCGGCGGGGTCTGCGGCCATGCGGGGCCGCAAGGCGTCCAGCCGCTGCTGCGCCTGCCAGGGGCCGCGCGTGAAGCAGTCGGCATAGGCGGCCACGGCCTGCAGCAGCGGCTCGCACGCCATCAGCGGCGCCGGCATGGCCGAGAACCAGCGCGACAGCAGGCGCATGCGGCCCTGCTCCATCAGCGCCTCGGCATGGCGCGCCAGCAGGGACAGGGCATGCGGCAGGTCGCCGCCTTCCAGCGCATGCTCGATGGCGGGCACGGGCCGGCCGCAGGATTCGTACCAGCCGCTGGCCGCCAGGTGAAGGCGCGTCAATTCACCGGGCTGCTCGCGCAGCAGCTGCGCGCGCAGGAAGTCGGCAAACATGCTGTGGTAGCGCCAGCTGTGCCCGCCCTGGCCACCCTGCGCCTCGTCGGCCAGCGGCACCAGGAACAGATGGGCCTGCTCCAGCGCCTGCAGCATGGCGGCGCCGTCGGCACGCGGCACCAGGGCCTGGCAGACCTGGGCATCCAGCGTGCGCAGGATGCTGGTGCGCAGCAGGAAGTCGCGCACGGACGCAGGCTGCTGGGCCAGCACATCCTCGGCCAGGTAGTCGGCCACGGCGCGCTCCGAGCCCGAGAAGCGCTCGATGAAATCGCTGTGCGGGCCATGGCGCTCCAGCGCCAGCGAGGCCAGCCACAGCGCGCCTATCCAGCCTTCGGTCTTGTCCAGCAGCCGCGCCAGGGCCTCGCGCGGCAGCGGGCAGCCGCGCAGGCGAAAGAACTCCTCGGCCTCGCCCACGGAAAAGCGCAGCAGCGCCGCATCGATCTCCAGCAACTGGCCACTGGTGCGCAGCCGCCCCAGTCCCAGGGCCGGCAGCGCGCGCGAGCCTATGACCAGGCGCCCGCGCTCGGGCAGCTGCTCCATGAGCTGGCGCACCAGGCCGAGCACGGCATCGTTGTGCAGCACCTCGAAATCATCGATGAACAGCGCAAAGGAGCGGCCCTCGCCGGCCAGCGCATGCAGGGCCTGGGACAACTCGCCGGCGCCTTGCGATGGCCCCACGCCCAGGGTGCGCACGGCCGCGCCCAGGCATTGCAGAAAGCGCGAGACATCGTTGTCGGCGGCATCCAGCGTCAGCCAGGCCGTGGCCTGGCCCTCGGCCTGCAGGCGCTCGCGCATCTGGCGCATGGCCGTGGTCTTGCCGAAGCCGGCAGGGGCGCGCACCAGCACCACGCGGGCGCGCAAGGCCTCGGGCCAGCGCGCGGCAACGGCCAGCCGGGCCACCTGGGCGGCAGCGGCGCGCGGCGGGCTCAGCTTGGCCTGCGGCACGTAGCCGGAACCCGGACCGGGGCCGGAGGAAGGGGTGGGCGCTGGGGGCTGCATGCAGGCAGGGGGCACTGTGAAGGGGTGAGGCACCGGGCACTTTCGTCGGTTTCGACGATGGCGGCAAGACGGGGCGATTCCTAGACTTGAAGGCAGATCATAGGTGGCGGACCGCCGCCTGTCCCGATCCAAGGCGACAGGCAACGGCGCGCCGCCAACGCACCAACCAAGGAGACCTTCACATGCAGCTTGACGCAAGCATCAGCGCCGTCGTCACGGGCGGGGCATCGGGCCTGGGCGCAGCCACCGCGCGCCGCCTGGCCGCCAGGGGCGTGCGCGTTGCCCTGTTCGACCTCAACGAGACGGCCGGGCAGGCGCTGGCGCGCGAGACAGGCGGCCTGTTCTGCCGCGTGGACGTGACCGACGAGGCCAGCGTGGACGCGGGCTTTGCCCAGGCCCGCGCGGCCCACGGGCAGGAGCGCATCCTGGTCAACTGCGCAGGCACGGGCAATGCCGTCAAGACGGCCAGCCGCGACAAGGCCACGGGCGAGATCCGGCACCTGCCCGTGGCCAATTTCGACCGCATCATCCAGATCAACCTGGTGGGCACCTTCCGCTGCATTGCCAAGTCGGCGGCGGGCATGCTCACGCTGGAGCCGCTGGCCGACGGCGAGCGCGGCGCCATCGTCAACACCGCCTCGGTGGCGGCGCAGGACGGGCAGATGGGCCAGGCCAGCTACTCGGCCAGCAAGGCCGGCATCACGGGCATGACCCTGCCCATCGCGCGCGACCTCATGGGCGAAGGCATCCGCGTGAACACCATCCTGCCCGGCATCTTCGACACGCCGCTGCTGCAGGGCGCGCCCGACAACGTGAAGGCCGCGCTGGCCGCCTCCGTGCCCTTCCCCAAGCGGCTGGGCCAGCCCGACGAATACGCCCACCTGGCCGAGACCATGATCACCAACGGCTACTTCAACGGCGAGTGCGTGCGCCTGGACGGCGCCATCCGCATGGCACCGCGCTAGGCGTACCGCCCAGTCACCACGGCAGGCACCGTCCCCGCGTTTTCCCTGGCCGGAATCGTCGCTTGCGACGATGCCCGGCCCGCGCCGGCCGGGCCACCATCCCCCCAGGAATACAGGAACAGGAGACATATCCATGCCACAGGCATACATCGTCGCCGCCACGCGCACGGCGGGCGGCAAGCGCGGCGGAAAGCTCTCGGGCTGGCATCCGGCCGATCTCGCGGCCCAGGTGCTGGACGAGCTGGTGCGCCGCAGCCAGGCCGACCCGGCCCAGGTCGAGGACGTGATCATGGGCTGCGTCAGCCAGGTCGGCCAGCAGGCGACGAACGTGGCGCGCAACGCGGTGCTGGCCTCGTCCCTGCCCGAGTCCGTGCCGGGCACCACGGTGGACCGGCAGTGCGGGTCGTCCCAGCAGGCCCTGCACTTTGCGGCCCAGGCCGTGATGTCGGGCAGCATGGACATGGTGATCGCCGCAGGCGTGGAGAGCATGTCGCGCGTGCCCATGGGCACGCCCAACGCCCTGCCCGCCAAGGCCGGCCTGGGTGTGTACATGAGCCCGGCCATGCAGCAGCGCTACCCGGGCGTGGAGTTCAGCCAGTTCATGGGCGCCGAGATGATGGCCGGCAAGTACGGCCTGACCAAGGACGAGCTGGACGCCTATGCGCTGCAAAGCCATGAGCGCGCCGTGCAGGCCGCGCGCGAGGGCCGCTTCGACCGCGAGATCCTGGCCGTGCAGGCGCGCAGCGCCGAAGGCGGTGCCGAGGGCGAAGGCCAGCCGCACACGGTGGATGAAGGCATACGCTTCAACGCCACGCTGGAGGGCATCGCCGGCGTCAAGACCATCCGCGAGGGCGGCTGCGTGACGGCGGCCACGGCCAGCCAGATCTGCGATGGCGCCAGCGGCGTCATGGTGGTCAGCGAGCGCGGCCTCAAGGCCCTGGGCGTGCAACCGCTGGCGCGCATACACCACATGAGCCTGCTGGGGCATGACCCCGTCATCATGCTGGAGGCTCCCATCCCCGCCACCCAGGCCGCGCTGAAGAAGGCCGGCATGCGCATCTCCGACATCGACCTGTACGAGGTCAACGAGGCCTTTGCCCCCGTGCCGCTGGCCTGGCTGCAGGCCACGGGCGCCGATCCGGCGCGGCT
Source organism: Delftia sp. SD018 (assembly GCF_017355445.1). Taxonomy (NCBI): domain Bacteria; kingdom Pseudomonadati; phylum Pseudomonadota; class Betaproteobacteria; order Burkholderiales; family Comamonadaceae; genus Delftia; species Delftia sp. SD018. The sequence continues at coordinate 85,296 of NZ_JADDRN010000012.1, read as the reverse complement.
CAACGTCAACGGTGGCGCCATTGCGCTGGGCCATCCGCTGGGCGCCTCGGGCACCAAGCTCATGGCCACGCTGATCCACGCCCTGCATGCGCGCGGCGGGCGCTATGGCCTGCAGACCATGTGCGAGGGCGGCGGCATGGCCAACGTCACCATCATCGAGCGTCTTTAGGCGCCGCCATGCCACCGTGCGGCCGGCGCCGCCCGCGCCGGTCGCCCACCATCGGGGGGAGGGAAAGCCATGAGCCAGGACTCGCAGCCCCTGCTGCGCATTGAAGGCGTTTCGCTGCGCTTCGGCGGCATCGTCGCGCTGGACGGCGTGAGTTTCGATGTTGCAGCAGGCCAGATCTGCGGCCTCATCGGCCCCAACGGTGCGGGCAAGAGCAGCCTGTTCAACTGCCTGTCGCGGCTGTATGCCTGGCAGGCCGGCCACATCCGCTTTCGCGGCCAGCCGCTGGCCACGCTGGCGCGCCACCGCATGGCCGCGCTGGGCATGGGCCGTACCTTTCAGAACCTGGCCCTGTTTTCCAGCATGACGGTGGCCGACAACGTGCGCCTGGGCACGCACAGCCACCAGCACGCCGGCTTTGTGCGCGACGCCCTGCGCCTGCCCGGCGTGCGCCGGCGCGAGGAAGAAGCCCGTGCCCAGGCGCAATCGCTGATGGCCCTGCTGGAGCTGACGGGCGTGGCAGAGCGCCGTGTGGCCGACCTGCCCTTCGGCACGCAAAAGCGCGTGGAGCTGGCGCGCGCCCTGGCCTGCCGCCCGCAGTTGCTGCTGCTGGACGAGCCGGCCTGCGGCCTCAACCATGAGGAGCTGGCCGGCCTGGGCGACCTGATCCTGTCGCTGCGCGACCGGCTGGGGCTGACCGTGCTGCTGGTGGAGCACCACATGGGCCTGGTCATGCGCGTGAGCGACAAGGTCGTGGCGCTGAACTTCGGCCGCAAGATCGCCGAAGGCACGCCGGGCGAGGTTCGCGCCCATGCCGAAGTCATCCGCGCCTACCTGGGTTCGGACATGCAGCCGCAGTATCAGGACAGGGAGGTGGCGCATGCCGGCACTGCTTGAAATCCGCGGACTGCATGCGGCCTACGGGTCGGTGCGCGTGCTGGACGGCATCGACATGGACCTGGCCGAAGGCCGCGTCACGGCCCTGCTGGGCGCCAATGGCGCGGGCAAGACCACCACGCTGCGCGCCATCTGCCGCCACCTGGTGGACACGCGCGGCGAGGTGCGCCTGGCCGGCGAACGCATAGACCGGCACAGCACCGAGCGCATCGCGCGCCAGGGCGTGGGCCATGTGCCCGACGGGCGCGGCACCTTCGCCCAGCTCAGCGCCGAGGACAACCTGCGCCTGGGCGCGCAGGCCCGGCCCACGCGCGCGGCCCGTGCCGACGTGGGCGGCGACATGGAGCGCATGTTCGGCTACTTCCCCCGCCTGCGCGAGCGCCGCGCCCAGCAGGCCGGGACGCTGTCGGGCGGCGAGCAGCAGATGCTGGCCATTGCCCGCGCCCTCATGGGCCGCCCGCGCCTGCTGCTGCTGGACGAGCCCTCCTTCGGGCTGGCGCCGCTGGTGGTGCGCGACATCTTCGGCATCCTGCGGCGCATCAACGCCGAGCAGGGCACGACCATCCTGCTGGTGGAGCAGAACGCGCGCCTGGCGCTGGAGCTGGCGCACAGCGCCTACCTGCTGGAGACCGGCCGCATCGTGCTGCACGGCCCCAGCGAAGCCATGCGCCGCAACGATGCGGTACGCCAGGCCTATCTCGGGGAGTAGCGGCCATGGACGCCTTCATCCACCAATTGCTGGCCGGCCTGGCCACGGGCGGCATCTACGCCACTGTGGCGCTGGCCCTGGTCATGATCTACCAGGCCACGCACCACATCAATTTCGCGCAGGGCGAGATGGCCATGTTCTCCACCTTCATCGCCTGGGCGCTGCTGCAGGCGGGGCTGCCGTACTGGTGGGCCTTCCTGGCCACGGTGGCGCTGTCCTTCGTGCTGGGCGCGGCCGTGGAGTTCGCCGTCATCCGCCCCATGCACAAGGCGGCGGACCTGGCCCAGGTGGTGGTCTTCATCGGCCTGCTGATCGTCTTCCACAGCCTGGCCGGCTGGATCTTCGGCTACACCATCAAGGAGTTTCCCAGCCCGTTCCCGGCCGAAGCCTGGTATGGCAGCGCCCTGATGTCGGCCCATGAGGTGGGCACCATCTTCGTGGCGCTGTCCATCGTGGCCCTGCTGTTTGCCTTCTTCCGGCTCACGCCGCTGGGGCTGGCCATGCGCGCGGCCGCGCAGAACCCGGCCTCCTCGCGCCTGGTGGGCATCTCCGTGGGGCGCATGCTGATGCTGGGCTGGGGCCTGGCCGGCGCCATCGGCGCGGTGGCCGGGATGATGGTGGCGCCCGTGGTCTTCCTCGATCCGCACATGATGAGCGGCGTGCTGCTGTATGCCTTTGCGGGCGCGCTGCTGGGCGGCATCGACAGCCCCGCGGGCGCCGTGCTGGGCGGCTTCATCGTGGGCGTGCTCGAAAACCTGGTGGGCAGCTACGTGGTCGGCACCGAACTCAAGCTTTCTGTGGCCCTGGTGCTGATCGTGGGCGTGCTCATCGTGCGGCCGGCCGGGTTGATGGGCCGCAAAGTCGTCAGGAGGGTTTGAACAATGCCCCCCCTGAGCGGCTACGCCGCTTCCCGTTGCACGGCGCCCCCTCTCTCGCTACGCGGGAGGGGGACGACACCCTCGCGGCGGGGCGGCGCGGCCGGCGTAGGCCCTTGCCCGGTGTCCCTCGCTTTTGGGCCACGCCAGTTTTGTGCCAAACGCCCTGGAGAACAATGATGTCCACACGATCCGCCTCCTCGTCTGACGCACTGGTCGCCGCCACCAGCGCGCGCCGCCCCCTGCCCCTGGGCACGGTACTGATCGCGGCGCTGGCGCTGGCGGCCTGCTCGCTGGTCTTCGTGGCCAAGGGCTACCAGCTGTTCCAGGCCACCATGGTGCTGGCCTATGCCGTGGCCCTGGTGGGGCTGAACATCCTCACGGGCTACAGCGGCCAGATCTCGCTGGGACATGGCGCCTTCTTCGCCATAGGCGCCTATGCGGCCGGCATCCTGATGGACCGCGCGGGCCTGGCCTACTGGCTGGCCGTGCCTGCAGCGGGCCTGGTGAGCCTGGCGGCGGGCTACCTGTTCGGGCGGCCCGCGCTCAGGCTGGAAGGGCTGTACCTGGCGCTGGCCACCTTTGCGCTGGGCGTGGCCATGCCCCAACTGCTCAAGTACCGCCACCTGGAGGCCTGGACCGGCGGCGTGGGCGGCATCGTGCTGACCAAGCCCGAGGCGCCCTGGGGCCTGCCGCTGGATGCCGACCAGTGGTTCTACCTCTATGCATTGGCCGTGGCGGCGCTGCTGTTCTGGATGGCGCGCAACCTCATAGACAGCGGCAGCGGCCTGGCGCTGCGCGCCATCCGCGACCACGCCATGGCGGCCGAGGCCATGGGCGTGGACAACGCGCACTGCAAGTCCATGGCCTTTGCGATTTCGGCCGGCTACACGGGCGTGGGCGGCGCGCTGTCGGCCATTGCCGTGCAGTTCGTGGCGCCCGACTCCTTCACCATGTTCCTGTCGATCTCGCTGCTGGTGGGCGTGGTGGTGGGTGGCGTGGGAACGCTGTGGGGCGCGCTGTTCGGCGCCCTGTTCATCATGTTCATCCCGGGACTGGCCGAGCAGGTGTCCAAGGCCGCGCCCTGGGCCGTCTACGGCACCGTGCTCATCGTCTTCATGTTCGCCATGCCCGGCGGCGTGATGGGCCTGCTGCACCGGCTGGGCCGGCCGGGCCGGCGCCTGCCCCGGCAGCGGCCGCGTGCCTGACTTTCCATCCCCACCCACAGGAGTCCCCCATGAATTCCAGTCCGGCCGTCCGCATGGAACGCCACGGCAACAACGACGACAGCGGCGACAGCGGCGACAGCGGCGAGATCGCCCTCATCGTCCTCCAGGACAGCGCCCGCATGAATCCGCTGGGCAGGCCCTTGCAGTTGCGGCTGCGCGAACTGCTGGCCGAGGTGCGCGAGGACACCTCCCTCCGCGCCCTGGTGCTCACCGCCGAGGGCCGGGGGTTCTGCGTGGGCGCGGACCTGTCGTCCATGGGCGGCGCACAAGGCGGGGCACAAGGCGGGGCCCAGGCCGATGGCCGCACGCTGGGCGCGCAGACGGCCGACAACATGCACCAGCTGTCCAACCGCCTCATCCTGGACCTGCAGCAGCTGCCCGTGCCCGTGGTCTGCGCCATCAACGGCGCGGCAGCCGGGGCCGGCGTGGGTCTGGCCCTGGCCGGCGACGTGGCGCTGGCGGCGCGCTCGGCCTACTTCTACCTGCCTTTCCTGCCGCGCCTGGGCATCGTGCCGGACCTGGGCACCACCTGGTTCATCGAGCGCCGGCTGGGCCGTGCGCGCGCCCTGGGTCTGTCCCTGCTGGGCGACAGGCTGGGCGCGCAGCAGGCTGCCGACTGGGGCCTGGTCTGGGCCTGCGTGGACGACGAGGCCCTGCGCGAGCAGGCCCTGGCCACGGCCGCACGCCTGGCGCGGCTGCCGGCCGGCGCCGTGCTGGAAGCCCGCCGCGCGCTGGACCACGCAGCCGCTTCCACGCTGGAGCAGCAGCTTCACTACGAGGCCGAACGCCAGCGCGAGCTGGTGGGCGCACCAGCCTTCATGGAAGGCGTGCAGGCCTTCATGCAAAAGCGCGAGCCCGTGTTCGCGCCACGCCAGCCGGGCTGACCGCCAAGCCTTCCCGCCAAGCCTTCCCGCCGCACCTTCCCGACGCGACTTGCTGCGCCCGCACATGCATTCGTCGGAATCGACGATGGGCGAGCGCCGGGCCGGTTCCTACCATGGACCGGCCACCACAAGAAAAGCGGGCACGGCGCCCGCAAGCCAGGAGACAACCATGCGCAACACCATCGCCCGGGGCCTGTGGGCCCTGATCGCCTGCCTGGCGCTGGCCCTGCCGGCCATCACCCAGGCGCCAGCCCAGGCCCAGACCCAGAAGAAGTACGACACCGGCGCCAGCGACACCGAGATCCGCATCGGCAACTTCGTGCCCTACTCGGGTCCCGTGTCGGCCTATGGAACCATCGGCAAGGCCCATGCGGCCTATTTCGCCAAGATCAATGCCGAGGGCGGCATCAACGGCCGCAAGATCACCTACCTCTCGGCCGACGACGCCTACAACCCCGCCCAGAGCGTGGAGCAGACGCGCAAGCTGGTCGAGCGCGACGGCGTGCTGCTGATGTTCGGCGCGCTGGGCACTTCGCACAACCAGGCCGTGCATCGCTACATGAACCAGCGCAAGGTGCCCCAGCTGTTCGTCTCCACGGGCGCCACGCGCTGGGGCGATCCGAAGAACTTCCCCTGGACCATGGGCTGGCAGCCCACCTACCAGCTCGAAGGCCGCACCTTCGCCCAGCACATCCTGGCCACGCGGCCCCAGGCCAAGGTGGCCGTCCTGATGCAGAACGACGACTTCGGCAAGGACTACCTCAAGGGCGTGCTCGACGGCTTCGGCGAGCAGGCCAAGCAACGCATCGTCGTGCAGCAGACCTACGAGGTCGGCGACCCCACGGTGGACAGCCAGATGGTGGCGCTCAAGGGCTCGGGGGCGGACACCTTCATCAACATCAGCACGCCCAAGTTCGCGGCCCAGTCCATACGCAAGGCCGCCGACATCGGCTGGAAGCCTGCGCACTACCTGGTCAGCGTCTCGCTGTCCATCAGCTCGGTGCTCAAGCCTGCGGGCCTGGACAACGCGCGCGGCGTGATGACGGCCAGCTACCTGCGCGAGCCCTCGGACCCCACCAACCAGGGCACGCCCGAGCTGGCCGGCTACCTGGCCTTCATGCAGAAGTACTACCCGGCCGGCGACCCCAACGATTCGCTCAACGTCATCGGCTACTCCCAGGCCCAGACCCTGGTGCAGGTGCTCAGGCAGGCCGGCGACGAACTCACGCGCGCCAACATCATGAAGCAGGCCGCCAGCCTGAAGATGGACCTGCCCATGCTCTACCCGGGCATCAGCCTGCAGACCGGTGGGGACGATTTCTTCCCCATCAAGAAGATGCAGCTCGTGCGCTTCGACGGCAGCCGCTACGCGCCCGTGCAATGACCCCGGCCTTCAGGACAACGACAGGAGACACCCCCATGCCCGCCTTGCAAGGACTGATGCAGGACCGCCCGCTCATGATCTCGTCGCTGATCGAGCATGCGGCGCGCTTTCATCCGCACACCGAGATCATCTCGCGCCTGCCGGAAACCCGGGACGGTGGCCTGCACCGCACCGACTGGGCCGGCATGCGCCGCGCCTCCTGCCAGGTGGCCAACGCCCTGCAGTCGCTGGGCGTGCAGCCCGGCGAACGCGTGGGCACGCTGGCCTGGAACAGCTGGCGCCACCTGGCGCTGTACTTCGGCGTCTCGGGCAGCGGCGCGGTGCTGCACACCATCAACCCGCGCCTGTTTCCCGAGCAGATCGAATACATCGCCAACCATGCCGAGGACCGGGTGCTGTTCTTCGACGTGACCTTCGCGCCGCTGGTGGAAAAGCTCGCACCGCATCTGAAGACCGTCACCACCTATGTCTGCATGAGTTCGCGCGAGCACATGCCCGCGCTGGACCTGCCCGGCCTGCACTGCTGGGACGAACTGGTGGGCAACCAGAGCGAGGACTTCGAGTGGCCCGAGTTCGACGAGCGCACGGCCTCCTCGCTGTGCTACACCTCGGGCACCACAGGCCACCCCAAGGGCGTGCTGTACTCGCACCGCTCCACCGTGCTGCACACGCTGATGGAGCTGGCGCCCGACACCTTCGGCCTGAACGCGAGCGAGACCGTGATGCTCATCGTGCCCATGTTCCATGCCAACGCCTGGGGCACGCCCTATGCGGCGGCCATGGCCGGCGCACGGCTGGTGCTGCCCGGCCCGCACCTGGACGGCCAGAGCGTCTACGAGCTCATGCGCGACGAGAAGGTCACCTTCTCGCAGGGCGTGCCCACCGTGTGGCTGATGCTGTTCCAGTACCTGGATACGCATCCCGACATCGACCCGCGCGCGCTGGGCGTCAAGAGCATTGGCATCGGCGGCGCGGCCGTGCCGCGCGCCATGCTGGAGCGCTTCGAGAACCAGTTCGGCGCCCAGGTCGTGCAGGGCTGGGGCATGACCGAGACCAGCCCCATCGGCGTGGTCAGCAAGCTGCTGCCCCGGCACGACGCGCTGTCGGGCGAGGAACTGGTCAAGGTCAAGCTCAAGCAGGGACGCGGCGTCTGGGGCGTGGACCTCAAGATCGTGGACGACGACGGCCGGCCCCAGCCCTGGGACGGCCAGGCCCGGGGACACCTGCGCGTGCGCGGCCCCTGGATCGCCAGCGGCTACTTCAAGGGCGAAGGCGGCTCGCCCGTCGATGAGGAAGGCTTCTTCACCACGGGCGACGTGGCCACCATCGATGCCGACGGCTTCCTGCAGCTGGTGGACCGCGCCAAGGACGTGATCAAGTCGGGCGGCGAGTGGATTTCCTCCATCGACGTGGAGAACGCCGCCATGGGCCATCCCGGCGTGGCCGAGGCCGCCATCATCGGCGTGGCCCATCCCAAGTGGCAGGAGCGGCCGCTGCTGCTGGTGGTGCCGCGCGCAGGCCACAGCGTCAGCCGCGAGTCCATGCTCGACTTCCTGTCCACGCGCATCGCCAAATGGTGGCTGCCCGACGACGTGCTGCAGGTGGCCGAGCTGCCGCACACGGCCACGGGAAAACTGCTAAAGACCAAGCTGCGCGAGCAGTACAAGAACCATCCACTGCCCACGGCCTGAAAGGAGACCTCCATGCCAGGACCGCTTGAAGGCGTGCGCGTGGTCGAGTTCGCGGGCCTGGGCCCGGGGCCGTTTTGCGCCATGCTGCTGGCCGACATGGGTGCCGAGGTGCTGCGCATCGCGCGGCCCGGCACGCCGGTCGATGCACAGGACATCACCACGCGCAGCCGCAGCCAAGTCGAGATCGACCTGCGCGGTGAAGAAGGTCAGGCCTCGGCCCTGGCGCTGATCGCACGCGCCGATCTGCTGATCGAGGGCTTTCGGCCCGGCGTGATGGAGCGCCTGGGCCTGGGCCCCGAACCCTGCCTGGCGCGCAACCCGCGCCTGGTCTACGGCCGCATGACGGGCTGGGGCCAGCACGGGCCGCTGGCGCATGCGGCGGGGCATGACATCAACTACATCGCCATCTCCGGCGCGCTGCACGCCATCGGCCGCGCGGGCGAGGCGCCCGTGCCGCCGCTCAACTACGTGGGCGACTTCGGCGGCGGCGGCATGCTGCTGGCCGTGGGCCTGCTGGCCGCCCTGCACGAGGCCGGGCGCAGCGGCCGGGGCCAGGTCATCGACGCGGCCATGACCGATGGCACGGCCCTGCTGTCGGCCTTCATGTACGGCTTCAAAGCCAAGGGCCAGTGGAGCAACCAGCGCGGAGAGAACCTGCTGGACGGCGGCGCGCACTTCTATGACACCTATGCCTGCGCCGACGGCAAATACATCGCCATAGGCGCCATCGAGCCGCAGTTCTACGCCGAGCTGCGCCAGCGCTGCGGCATACAGGACCCGCTGTTCGACGCGCAGCTGGACGCCGCGCGCTGGCCCCTGCTCAAGCTGCGCCTGGCCGACGTGTTCCGCACGCGCACGCGCCAGCAGTGGTGCGAGCTGCTGGAAGGCAGCGATGCCTGCTTCGCGCCCGTGCTCGACTGGGACGAGGCGCCCCAGCATGCCCACAACCGCGCGCGCGCCACGTTCACCGAGGCCGGCGGCGTGCTCCAGCCCGCGCCGGCGCCGCGCTTTTCGCGCAGCGTGCCCGAGCAGCCCCGCCCCCCGCGCGCCGCCAGCCTGCAGGACACGCTGGCCGCCTGGAATGCCCGCTCCTGAGGAAACCCCATGCCCATGTATCTCACCCAGGCCATCCACAAGGGCCGCCGCGAAAGGGCCGGCACCACGGCAGCCATCTGCGGCGCAGAGCAGGCCAGCTGGTCGCAGCTTGCGCAGCGCATCGAACGCTGTGCCGGCCTGCTGCGGGCGCTGGACGTGGCGCCCGGCGACCGCGTCGGCATGATGGGCCTGAACTCCATCCGCTACCTTGAATACTTCTATGGCTGCTGGTGGGCAGGCGCCGCGGTCAACCCCGTCAACATCCGCTGGAGCGCGCACGAGGTAGCCTACTCGCTGGACGACTGCGACACGCGCGTGCTCTTCGTGGACGATGCCTTCGCGCCCCTGGTGCCCCGGCTGCGCGAGCTGTCCTCCAGCCTGCGCACCGTGGTGTTCTGCGGCACGGGCGCCGCGCCCGAAGGCGCGCTGCACTACGAGCAATTGCTGGCCGCCGCCACGCCCTGCGCCGACGCGCTGCGCAGCGGCAACGACCTGGCTGCCGTCATGTACACAGGCGGCACCACGGGCCGGCCCAAGGGGGTGATGCTCAGCCACGACAACCTGTTCATCAACGCCCTGTCCAATGCCAGCAACGTGCCGCGCCAGCATGTGAAGGTGGGCATGGTGGTCACGCCCATGTTCCATGTGGCCGGCTGCGGCCTGGCCCTTCTCATGGCCCAGCGCCTGGTGCCCCAGGTCATCGTGCCGGCATTCGACGAGCTGGCCATCCTGGACGGCATCCAGCAGCACGGCGTGAACGAGCTGTTCCTGGTGCCCACCATGATCCGCCGGCTGATCGAGCATCCGCGCCTGGCGGAGTTCGACCTGTCCAGCCTGCGCCTCATGCTCTATGGCGCGGCGCCCATAGACGCCAGCCTGCTGGAGCGCGCCATGCAGGCGCTGCCCGGCGCCGACTTCGCCCAGGCCTACGGCATGACCGAGCTGTCGCCCACCATCGTGTCCATGGGCCCGGCCGAGCACCGTCCCGGCCCGCAGCGCGAGCGCCTGCTGCGCGCGGCCGGCCGGCCCGTGACCATTGCCGAGGTGCGCATCGTCGATGGCGAGGGCCGCGAGCTGCCGCCCGGCGAGGTGGGCGAGATCACGGCACGCGGCCCCATGGTCATGCAGGGCTACTGGAACAGGCCCGCCGAGACGGCCGCCGCGCTCAAGGACGGCTGGATGCACACGGGCGACATGGGCCGGCTGGATGCCGACGGCTACCTCTTCGTCGTGGACCGGCTCAAGGACATGATCGTCAGCGGCGGCGAGAACGTGTACTCGGCCGAGGTCGAGAACGCCATCGCCCAGCTGCCCCAGGTCGCCATGTGCGCCGTCATCGGCGTGCCCGACGAACGCTGGGGCGAGCGCGTGCACGCCGTGATCGTCGCGCGCGAGGGCCAGCCGCTGACCGAGGCTGAGGTCATCGCCCACTGCCGCGAACGCATCGCGGGCTACAAGTGCCCGCGCTCGGTGGAGTTCCGCAGCGAGCTGCCGCTGTCGGCCGCCGGCAAGCTGCAGAAATTCCAGCTGCGCGAACCCTACTGGCAGGGCCGCGAACGCCGCATCAACTGACCCCCACGAACCACCAGGCCACGCCATGCCACTGCAACTGACACGCTCCTGGAGCACCCCCGAGCTGGAAAGCCTGCGCGCCACCGCCGTGCGCTTTCTGGAAACCGAAATGCAGCCGCAGGACGAGGCCGCGCGCCAGCGCGGCAACGTGGGCCATGCCATCTGGCGCCGCGCCGGCGAGCTGGGCCTGCTGTGCACCGACATCCCCGAGGACTACGGCGGCGGCGGCGGCGATTTCCGCCACGAGGCCGTGATCCACGAGGAGATGGCGCGCCGCGCCCTCTCGGGCATGAGCAACTCCGTGCACTCCATCGTGGCCCACTACCTGCTCAACCATGGCACCGAGGCGCAAAAGCGCAAGTACCTGCCCGCCATGGCACGCGGCGAGCTGGTGGGCGCCATCGCCATGACCGAGCCCGGCGCGGGCTCGGACCTGCAGGGCGTGCGCACGCGCGCAGAACTCAGGGACGGCCGCTACCGCATCAACGGCAGCAAGACCTTCATCACCAACGGCCTGCTGGCCGGCCTGATCCTCGTGGTCTGCAAGACCGACCCCGCCCAGGGCGCGCGCGGCACCTCCATCCTCATCGTGGAGACCCGGGACTGCGCGGGCTTTCGCGTGGGCCGCGTGCTCGACAAGATGGGCATGAAGGCCCAGGACACCTCGGAGCTGTTCTTTGATGACGTGACCGTGCCGCAGGACGCGCTGCTGGGCGGGCGCGAAGGCCAGGGCTTCTACCAGCTCATGGGCGACCTGCCCTACGAGCGGCTGATCATCGGCCTGGCCGCACTGGCCTGCATGGAAGGCGCCTACGAGGCCACGCTGGCCTATGTGCGCGAGCGCCGCGCCTTCGGCCAGGCCATTGCCGACATGCAGAACACCCGGTTCAAGCTCGCCGAGGTGGCCACCACGCTGACCGTGGGCCGTGCCTTCATCGACCGCTGCGTGGAGCAGCTGGTGGCCGGCACGCTGGACACGGCCACGGCCTCCATGGCCAAGCTGTGGGGCTCGGAAGCGCAGGGCCGCGTGCTCGACGAACTCGTGCAACTGCATGGCGGCTACGGCTACATGAACGAATACATGGTCACCCGCATGTACGCCGATGCGCGCGTGCAGCGCATCTACGGCGGCACCAGCGAAATCATGAAGGAAGTGATATCGCGCGCGCTCTGACGCTCTGATCCCCTGGCGGCACCAAGCGCTGCCGCAGTCCCTCTATCCCTTCCCCGGCAGCACAGGAGACAGCAGCCATGACCCTCGACGACCTCATCTACAAGCCCGGCCTGCTCAAGGGCGAACGCATCCTCGTCACTGGCGGCGGCACCGGCCTGGGCCGTGTCATGGCCGAGGCCTTTCTCATGATGGGCGCCGACATCCACCTGTGCGGCCGGCGCGGCGCCGTGGTCGAGCAGACCGCCCAGGAGCTGGTGCAACAGCACGGCGGCCGGGCCACGGGCCACGCCTGCGACGTGCGCCAGCCCGAGGCCGTGGAGCAGATGATCGAGGCCATCTGGGCCGACGGCGGCGCGCTCACGGGCCTAGTCAACAACGCGGCCGGCAACTTCGTCAGCCGCACCGAGGACCTGTCCATGCGCGCCTTCGACGCCGTGGCCAACATCGTCATGCGCGGCAGCTTCAACCTCACGCTGGAGTGCGGCCGCCGCTGGCTGGCCGAGGGCCGCAAGGCCAGCGTGCTGTCCATCCTCACCACCTGGGTCTGGAACGGCTCGGCCTTCACCGTGCCTTCGGCCATGGCCAAGTCGGGCGTGCATGCCATGACGCAGTCGCTGGCCGTGGAATGGGGCAACCGGGGCATACGCTTCAACGCCATCGCGCCGGGCCTGTTCCCCACCGAAGGCATGAGCGCGCGGCTGAATCCGCAGGGCGGCGAGCATGTACGCGCCGACAACCCCATGGGCCGCAACGGCCGCATGCCCGAGCTGGCCAACCTGGCCGTCTTCCTCATGAGCCGCCAGGCCGAGTACCTGACGGGACAGACCATTGCCATAGACGGCGGACAATACCAGGCGACGGGCGGCAACTTCGCCGGGCTGGCCAGCTGGGGCGACCAGGACTGGGCGAATGCGCGCAGCGCCATCGAATCGCGCAACGCGGCCGACCGCCAGCAAAGAACCGCATAGACACAAGGAGACAAGCCATGAGCCAAGAACGCGTGCGCATATCGGTGGACCACGGCGTGGCCGAGGTGACCCTGGCCCGGCCCGACAAGATGAATGCGCTGGACCCCGCCATGTTCGACGCCCTGATCGACGCATTGGCGCGGCTGCGGGACACGCCCGGGTTGCGCGCCGTGGTGCTGCATGGCGAAGGGCGCGCCTTCTGCGCGGGCCTGGACATGGGCAGCATGGCCGGCATTGCCGACGGCCAGCAGACGGCGGACATGACGGACCTGGCCGCACGCACGCACGGCATGGCCAACCGCTTCCAGCAGATCTGCTGGGGCTGGCGCGAGCTGCCCGTGCCCGTGATCGCCGCCGTGCACGGCGTGGCCTACGGCGGCGGCCTGCAGCTGGCGCTGGGTGCGGACATCCGCCTGGTGGCCGATGATGCGCGGCTGTCCATCATGGAAATCAAGTGGGGACTGGTGCCCGACATGGCCGGCTGCGCGCTGGCCGCGCCGCTGGTGCGCGGCGATGTGCTGCGCGAGCTGGTCTACACCGGCCGCATCGTGCCCGGCCCCGAGGCCGTGGCCCTGGGCCTGGCCACGCGCGTGAGCGCTGCGCCGCTGGAGGAAGCGCGCCATCTGGCCCGCCAGATCGCCGCCAGCAGCCCGCATGCCATACGCGCTTCCAAGCGCCTGATGCAGCTCAGCGAAACCGCTTCTCCCGCAGACATCCTGCTGGCCGAGGCGCAGGAGCAGCAGGCCCTGCTGGGCAGCTCCAACCAAGCCGAGGCCGTGCGCGCCGGCCTGGAAAAGCGGGTGCCGGTCTTCAACGATCAAGGCCTTTAGACACCTTTTGAAACAGCCGCCGGACCCTGCATCGGGGTCCGGCGCAGCCATCCGCAAATACCCTTATTCGACGCCCTTTCGCCACTGCGCTGATTTTTTAGGCATTCCGTGGAAAGCCTTGCAGGGCGCGGATTCGGCAAGTTACACCCGGAGTTTTCCACAACTCCGTCCACACGCACCGGGGATAAAAACCCGGTGCCTGAGGGGCATGCAAGTGCAGGCATACTTGACGGCTTGCCTCGGCTTCCCCTTCTTTTCCCATGCCCCGCCTGCACGCTCCCAGCAAGGATGACAGCCGCCTGCTGCCGCCTTTTGCCGCCCTGCCTGAGCGCTGCATCCACGTGCCCGCCACCGACGCCGAATTCGCGGCCGCACGCGCCGCGCTGATGGCGGCTCCCGTGCTCGGTTTCGATACCGAGAGCAAGCCGCTGTTCCACGCCCACCAGACCGACACCGGCCCCCATGTGGTGCAGTTGGCCACCTGCGACCAGGCCTGGCTGCTGCAGCTGCACCATGCGCAGGCACGCGCGCTTGCGGCCGACGTGCTGGCCAGCGAGTCCATCTGCAAGGCCGGTTTCGGCCTGGACCATGACCGCAGCGCGCTGCCCGCGCGCCTGGGCGTTGCGCTGCACAACGTGATCGACCTGGACCGCGTGTTCAAGCGCCACGGCTACGCCAGTTCGGTAGGCGTGCGCGCGGCCGTGGCCCTGGTGCTGGGGCAGAACTTCCACAAGTCCAAGAAGATCTCCACCTCCAACTGGGCTGCACCGCAGCTGAGCCTGGCCCAGCGCCACTACGCTGCCAACGACGCCCACGGCGCCGCCATGGTGCATGCTGCCCTGCCCGCCTGGGAACAGCGCCAGCCGGCCGTGGCCGAACGCCCCTCCAGGCCCGCCAGGCCTGCGCCTGAACCCCGCGGCCCCGGCAGCTCCAGCGGCCCGCGGGGACCACGCAGGGCCCACGCGCCACGCGAGCAGGAGGCCCCGCGCGAGCCGCATGTGTCGCACGAGCAGCATGTGTCGCACGAGCAGCACAAGCCGCATGAGCCACATGTACCGCGCGAGTCCAGCGCCCCACGCTCATCGCCACGCCCTTCCCGCACCCCACGCCTGCTGCAGGCGCCGGTCACACCGGGCAAGCCAAGCCCGGGCTAGGCCTCTTCCTCTTGCGGCACCAGCCGCACCCGGTCGCGGCCTGCGCGCTTGGCCTCGTAGAGCATGGCGTCGGCACGCGCCAGCGCCTGCTCCAGCGTCTGGCCCTGGGCCATCCAGGCCACGCCAAAGCTGGCCGTGATGCGTATGTCGTCGGGCAGCGCGCTGAAGCCCATCAGGCGCAGCTGGGTCTGGATGCGCCGGGTGATCCATTGCGCAGCCAGCGGGTCGGCGTGCGGCAGCAGGGCCACGAACTCCTCCCCGCCAAAGCGTGCAACCAGGTCCTGCTGGCGTGTGCTGCGCAGCAGCAGGCGCGCAAAGCGCTGCAGCACCTCGTCGCCCGCCGCATGGCCCCAGCCGTCGTTGACCCGCTTGAAATGGTCCAGGTCGCACACCAGTACGGCGGCCGACAGCTGCGGCTGCTCGGCCAGCCGGCGCTGCACGGCCTCCCTGAAGGCGCGCCGGTTCAGCAGCCCGGTCAGCGGATCGCGGTCGCGCTCCTCGTGCAGCTCCTGCACGGTGTCGCGCACCGCTGCGGCCAGGAAGAGCATGGCAAACAGCAGGCCGAACACCAGCAGGCTCAACTGCAGCGCCATCCACGAGGAAGAAATGCCCAGCCATTCCCCGGCTGCGCTGGCCGATACCGAAGCAGCACGCGGCGTCACCCACAGCGTGCGGACGAAAAAGCTCAGCGCAAAGACCACGAACACCCACAGCAGCAGCCGGTCCCAGCCTGTGCAGGGATGCCTGCGTGGCAGCCGCCACAGCGGCAGGGCCAACTGCAGGCCCAGGCCGAAATTGAGCACATGCTGGCGCGCCTGGGCATCGGGCACGGCCCAGGCGTAGTAGCCCAGCACCACCAGCACCGCGCCGCCAAAGCCGGCCGCCAGCGGTGCATCGGGGCGCACGCCCTGGCGTATGGCCATGGCCTCGGTGATGAACCAGGCCGCGCACAGTTGCAGCGCGGCCGTCGTCAATGCATTGACGGGAACGGCCGCAGGCCGCTCCAGGATCTGCAGCAGCAGCGCCAGGCTGAAGCCGGTGAAGGCGAAGGACATGCTGCGCAACTCGCGCCGGGCACGCAGATGCCGCCAGCAGACATAGAAACAGCCGGCCAGCAGCAAGGTGCACAGGGGCACCGCCAGCGCCAGAAGATGTCTTGCTGTCAACGTCACCATCAACTCCCTGATGGAGTCTAGCGATCAGGTCACGTTACAACACGTCGTTAACAAAAATACACATTCACTCACGGTTCTGGCGATGGCAGGCTGGGCCTATCCGCGCGTGCAGAGGAGCAACCGGGCTGCGGCGTATATGTTCGTAACCAACGCATCGTTGGGCACCGGAGGCCGGCACGCCACAATGCCAACCGTCCTCCGCTAGTAAAACCTCAGGACTTACGCAAACAGGATGCGGGAACGCGCCGCTCCCCATGGCAAATGGCCCGCCCGTGCCCTTCTTGCGTAAGCCGTCACCAGAAAGGCAATCTTCCATGCGCATCGAAACCCTGGCCGTCCACGCCGGCTACTCGCCCGACCCCACCACCAAGTCGGCCGCCGTGCCCATCTACCAGACCGTGGCCTACGCCTTCGACAGTGCCCAGCATGGCGCCGACCTGTTCGACCTCAAGGTGGCCGGCAACATCTACACGCGCATCATGAACCCCACCACCGACGTGCTGGAAAAGCGCGTCGCGGCGCTGGAAGGCGGCATTGCCGCCGTGGCCGTGGCCTCGGGCATGGCCGCCATCACCTATGCCATCCAGGCCATCGCGGAGGCTGGCGACAACATCGTCTCGGCCAGCACGCTCTACGGCGGCACCTACAACCTGTTCGCCCACACCTTCCCGCAGCAGGGCATCACGGTGCGCTTTGCCGATCCGCGCGACCCGGCCAGCTTCGCCCAGTACATCGACGAGAAGACCAAGGCCATCTTCATCGAGTCCATCGGCAACCCGCTGGGCAATGTCACCGACATCCGCGCGCTGGCCGACGTGGCGCATGCCCATGGCGTGCCGCTGATCGTGGACAACACGGTGCCCAGCCCCTATCTGCTGCGCCCCATCGAGCACGGCGCCGACATCGTCGTGCACTCGCTGACCAAGTACCTCGGCGGCCACGGCAACAGCGTGGGCGGTGCCGTCGTGGACAGCGGCAAGTTCCCCTGGGCCGAGCACAAGACACGCTTCAAGCGCCTGAACGAGCCCGATGTCAGCTACCACGGCGTGGTCTACACCGAGGCCCTGGGCGAGGCCGCCTACATCGGCCGCGTGCGCGTGGTGCCGCTGCGCAATACCGGCGCCGCCCTGTCGCCGCACAACGCCTTCCTCATCCTGCAGGGCATCGAGACGCTGGCCCTGCGCATGGACCGCATCTGCGAGAACACCCAGAAGATCGCCGAGACGCTGCAAAAGCATCCCAAGATCGAATGGGTGCGCTACGCCGGCCTGCAGGACCACCCCGACCACGCCCTGGTGAAGAAGCAGCTGGGCGGCCGCGCCTCGGGCATCCTCTCCTTCAGCCTCAAGAACGGCAGCGGCGACAGCGACACACGCGCCGCCGGTGCGCGCTTCCTGGATGCGCTGCAGCTGTTCACGCGCCTGGTCAACATCGGCGACGCCAAGTCCCTGGCCACGCACCCGGCATCGACCACGCACCGCCAGCTGGACGCCGAGGAGCTTGCCAAGGCCGGCGTGACCGAAGGCATGGTGCGCCTGTCCGTGGGCATCGAGCACATCAGCGACCTGCTGGCCGACCTGGAGCAGGCGCTGGCGAAGGTCTGATTCCCGCGCAAGGGCTGGCCGGACTGCGCGGCGGCCCGGCCCTTGCAGGCAGGCCCTGGCCTGTCAGCGCCGCTTGGCGCGCTCTCGCACTTGCTGCGAGGAGTAGAAGATCAGCGGATCGGGCGTGCGCTGCGGGTTGGCGCAGGGCTCGATGGCATGGCCCTTGGGCGGGGCGCAGCGGGCCAGGTCGCGCAACTGGGCCTGGGTGCGTTCGGCGTGGCGCGCGGCGGTCTCGCCTTCGGACGGGCGGCTGCCGGGCACGATGAGGCGCAGCTCCATCTTGCGGATGGCAGGCTCCACGGCATAGGTGCCCTGGTACTGCATCACCACGCGGCGCTCGGCCAGGTCCACCGTGGCCAGCACGGCGCGCATGGGCACGGGAATCATGGCGCCCGACTGGTAGCGCACCAGCACGAAGGGCGCAAAGGGCTTGGGAATCTTCAGCTCCAGTGTCTGGCCCTTGCCTCCGCGCGCATCGGCGCGCACGCGCAGTTGCCCGCCGTCGGGCAGGTAGCGGTCCAGCCGCCAGCCCGTGGATACACGCTGCGCACCCACGCAGGGCGCGTAGTAGTACTCGGTGGCATCAGCATCCTTGCCCGTGTAGAGCATCTGGGCACCTTCATGCTCGGTGAGCGCCTTGGCGGCCACGTCCGCACCGTCGGCCCTGGCGCCAACCAGCGTGCCGCCGCGCACGAACACGCCCGTGTACGGGAACCAGGTGGTGCGCTGGTTGGCGACGGCGCCATAGGGCTTGCATTCGGTGGACATGCTCTGGTCCTGCATGTCGGCCTGGGGCGCCATGGGCTCGCCGCCGTGGCCGCCGCCCTGGTCGGCCAGGCTCAGGTGGCCATCGGCCTCGATGGTGAAGGTAGCCTTGGCCACCATGGAGTAGTAGCGGCCGGCAGCGTCTTCGCCGATCAGCAGCAGGCTGGGCAGGGGCGTGAGGTTGGCGACCTCGGGTTCGGCGTGCGGCGCATCGGCCGCGGCCTTGGCGGGCACCTCGGGCCGGGGCTGGTCCTGTGGCTGGCTGGGCGCCGGTGCCTGGGGCGGCGCAGTGGCGCAGCCGGCAAGGACCAGGGACAGCGGCATGGCAAGAACAAGCGAACGCAACAACATGGAACTCCCTCGGATCATTGAGGCCGACGATGCTACTGCATGCGCCGGCGCGCGATGCAATGCCAGGCAACGCGGCACGGGCAGGCTCAGGCCAGATCCCTTGCCAGCCGCAGGCCGGTCATCTGCCAGCGCGCCTGGGTGGGGAAGAAATTGCGGTAGCTGGCGCGCGCATGGCCGGGCGGCGTGAGGCAGGAGCCGCCACGCAGCACGTACTGGTTGACCATGAACTTGCCGTTGTACTCACCCACCGCGCCCTCGGCCACCACAAAGCCCGGGTAGGCGGTGTAGGCCGACTGGGTCCACTCCCAGACCTCGCCCAGCGCATGGCTGCCGGGCTGCATGGCGCGCGGGTGCACGGGGCCGGGCGGCTCGCCGTGCTGCGGGCGCTGCGCCATCTGCGCGGCAAGGGCCGCCTCCCATTCCGCCTCGGTGGGCAGGCGCGCGCCGGCCCAGCGCGCATAGGCATCGGCCTCGAAGTAAGAGAGATGGCAGACGGGCCTGCGCCCGTCCAGCGCCAGCGCGCCATGCAGGCTGAATTCCTGCCACATGCCGTCCATCACGCCACCGGCCTGGCGCCGCCAGTACCACGGGTGCTCCAGCTGCTGCGCGCAGCGCCAGTCCCAGCCTTCGGCCAGCCACCACTGCGGCTGGGCATAGCCGCCATCCTTGACGAAGCGCAGGAACTCGGCATTGCTCACGGGCCGCTGCGCCATCTCGCAGCCCTGCAGGAACACCTCGTGGCGCGGGCGCTCGTTGTCGAAGGCAAAGCCCTCGCCCGCATGGCCCACGGCATGCATGCCGCGCGGCACGGTCAGCCACTGCAGCGGCGGGGGCAATCCATCGGGCTCTTGCGGCGCAGGCACGCCCTCTTCCTGCGCCCGGTACGCAGGCCACAGCGGGTGGCAGGACAGCAGGTGCTTGATGTCGGTCAGCAGCAGTTCCTGGTGTTGCTGCTCATGCTGCAGGCCCAGCTCCAGCAGCGCGGCCAGCCGTGCAGGCGGCTGCGTGCCCCAGTCCTCGAACATCTGCAGCATGCGCTGGTCCACGGCCTCGCGGTAGGCCAGCACCCGCGCCAGCGAGGGGCGCGTCAGCAGCCCGCGCTGGGCACGCGGATGCCGCTCGCCCACCTGCTGGTAGTAGGAGTTGAACAGCACGCGAAAGTCGGCATCAAAGGGCGGCACGCCGGGCGCGTGCTCGGCCAGCACAAAGGTCTCGAAGAACCAGGTGGTATGCGCCAAATGCCATTTGGCCGGGCTGGCGTCTGGCATGGACTGCACGCAGGCATCCTCGGCCGACAGGGGCGCGGCCAGCAGCACGGTGCTCTGGCGAACGGCCTCGTAGCGCTGCACCCAGCGGAAGACGGCGGGCATTTCACGCATGGGCATGGATCACGGCAAACCACTGGCGCTCATCCGTCCAGACCTGGCAGGGCCCGAAGCCCGCGCAGGCCAGCATGCCCAGGAATTCGGGCAGCGGGTACTTGTAGCTGTTTTCGGTGTGGATGGTCTCGCCGGCCGAGAAATGCCGCAGCCCCTGCGGCCAGCCCACGATCAGCGGGCGGCGCGCGCGCAGGTGCATCTCGATGCGCGAATGCTCGGCGTTGAAGAAGGCCACATGCTCCCAGTCGTCCGGGTTGAAGTCGCTGCCCAGCAGGCTGTTGACGTGGCTGAGCAGGTTCAGGTTGAAGCGCGCCGTCACGCCCTGGGCATCGTCATAGGCGGGCTCCAGCCATTGCGTGGACTTGGGCAGGTCTATGCCGATCAGCAGGCCGCCGTCGTCGTTGACCATGGCACGCATCTGGCCCAGCATGCGCTGGGCCTGTACCGGGTCGAAATTGCCGATGGACGAGCCCGGATAGAACAGCAGCCGCCCGGCCTGCGGGATATGGGGCGGCAGGGTCAGCGGCTCGGTGATGTCGGCCGTGACGGCATGGGCCTGCAGCTGTGGAAATTCCTCGGCCAGCCGGCGCACGGACTGGCGCAGGAACGCGCCCGCAATGTCCACGCCCACGAAATGCCGTGGCCGCAGGCTGCGGCACAGGCCGCGCACCTTCTCGCAATTGCCGGCGCCCAGCTCGATCAGCACCTCGCTGCCGCGCAGGGCCTCGGCCATGGCGGCGCCAGAGTCGGCCAGGATGGCGGCCTCGGTGCGCGTGGGGTAGTACTCGGGCAGTCGCGTGATCTGCTCGAACAGGTCGCAGCCGCGCGCGTCGTAGAGGTATTTGGGAGAGACCTGGGCCTGGGGCTGCATCAGCCCGTGCTGCAGTTCGGCGCGGGTCGCGCGCAGTGCGTGGTCCGCCCATTCCGGGGCCGCCTCGCGCCTGCCGCCCTGGGCTGGCGCACGCGGCGCCGAAGGCAAAGGCAGCGGCACGCGCTGGGCGCGCGATGCCAGGGCAGAGGAAGACACGGTCGAATCGTGGGCAGACAGCATGGTGGGGGCCTCGCGTTGTGCGCCGCCCGCCGCAGCATGGTGAATGCCGCATCCCGGCTTGCAGCAGGGCGCGGTCGCCAAGGGGCGGACAGCCAATGGTGACTGACGCCTGCAAACGGCAAGCGAGCCTCGCAAGACTCGCACCGGCAGGCCGAGGCACCAGCCTAGGCGCCTGCCCATGGCATGCGGGTAGGACAGTTTCCCCCGCGCGTGATTTTTTCGTGACCTGTCCGGTGGTGCGCCGCAGCATGTCCGCAGCAGGCGAAAGCACCGGTTCGGACGAAAAAAATCCGGTATGCCGCGAACGGCATACCGGACCAAGTACCCATCCTTGCCTCACTACGCGCTGCCGGATGAAGCAGCGCGTGCCTCACTCATGATCCAGAGATCAGAAGCGATAGCCCAGTCCCACACCGACCAGCACCGGGTTCACCTTGAAGGTGCCCACCTTGGTGCCGGCGGAGCTCACGTCCGTTTCAATGAAGACCTTCTTCACGTCGAAATTCAGCGACCAGTTCTTGTCCAGCGCGTAGTCGAAACCGATCTGCAGCGCGCCGCCGAAACTGTTCTTCTTGATCGAGGGGTTCAGCGCGGCCTGCACGGCAGGGTTGAAGCTCACGCTCGAAAAGCGGGTGTAGTTCACACCGGCGCCGACGTAGGGCTTGAAGGCGCCGAAATTGGTGAAGTGGTATTGCGCCAGCAGCGTGGGCGGCAGGTGCTTGAGGCTGCCGATCTGGCCCAGGCCGTTGGCACGCAGGTCGTGCTTTTGCGGGTAGGTCAGCACCAGCTCGGCCGCGATGTTGGGCGTGAAGAAGTAGGACACGTCCAGTTCGGGCATCCACTTGTTGTTGATCGACAGACCCAGACCCGTGCTGTCCTTGTTGGCGCTGTCCAGATTCACGGCGCGCACGCGCACCATCCAGGGGCCTTCGGCCTGCTGCGCAAACGCGGCACCCGACGACAGGGCGCAAACGGCAGCAACGGCGAGCAGAGTTCTTTTCATGATGGAGAGTCTTGGAGTAGCCCGGGGCAAATCCCGTAGCTGTATTGCATCAGGGGCGGACGTGGCCGATCTTGTCCTAGCTCAAACCCGAAGGTGCGCAGCCCCGCATGGCCGGATCGCGTTGGATGCATGCAACGCATTGCGCAGCGGGCCAGTTGCGGGCAGGCTGCAGCCATTGCTCAAATAGAATGCGAATCATTATCAAATCCGCATTCCCAGGAACCCGCCCCATGGCCGCCGCGCCTTCGCACCCCGACATCGCCCTGCTCTACAGCGACCACCACGGCTGGCTGGTGGGCTGGCTCAGGCGCAGGCTGGGCAATCCCTGCGATGCGGCCGACCTGGCCCAGGACACCTTCGTTCGCGTGCTGGGCAAGCCCCAGTCCCTGCATGGCGTGCGCGAGCCGCGCGCCTGGCTCACCACCATCGCCCACGGCCTGGTCGTGGACCACACCCGCCGCGCCGCGCTGGAGCGCGCCTGCCTGGACGCCATCGCCAGCCTGCCCGAGCCGCTGGCGCCCTCGGCCGAGGAGCGCCATCTGCTGATCGAATCCCTGGTGCGCATCGACAACCTGCTGGCCGGCCTGCCGCCCAAGGCCCGCAGCGCCTTTCTGCTCTCCCGCCTGGAAGGCCTGAGCTACCCGGAAATCGCCCTGCAGCTGGGCGTGTGCCTGAGCTCCGTCGAGAAATACATGGCCACCGCCATACGCCACTGCCTTGCCCTGCGCAAGGAACTGACGGCGTGAGCACAGACCAGGCCCCCCAGCCGCTGGAACAGGCCATTGCCTGGGCCGTGCGGCTGGCCTCCGGCACGGCCACCGATGCCGACCGCGCCGCCTGCCAGGCATGGCGCAGCAGCCACGCCGCGCACGAACAGGCCTGGCAACAGGTCCAGGCGGTGGAGGCCCAGTTCGCCCTGCCCGCCGGCCAGGCGGGACTGGCCCACGGCGTGCTGCGGTCCGCTGGTCCAGGTCCGGCGCGAGGCCGGCGCGCAAGCCTGCAGCGGCTGCTGTTCCTGGGCCCCGCTGCCCTGCTGCTGGGATCCATGGCTTGGCGCTGGGCTGCACCGCGCGAGCAGATCGCGCTGGACACGGCCATCGGTGAGCGCCGCAGCACCCTGCTGGCCGACGGCAGCCGCCTGCACCTGGCACCGGACACGCTGGTGCAGGTGGATTTCACCTTGCTGCGCCGCGTGGTCCGCCTGGCACGCGGCGAGATCTTCATCGACACCGGCAGCGACCCGCGCTCCCTCGCGGGCCGACGCTCCTTCTGGGTGGAAACGCCGCTGGCCCGCTTCGAGGCCCTGGGCACCAGCTTCGGCGTGCGCCACGAAAAACACCCGGACACGGCCACGCGCCTGTACGTCACCGAGGGCCGCGTGGCCATCCATGTCAGGGCGCTGGACGGCACTGCGCCAGGCCCCCTGGACGCCATCGTCGCCACCTCCGGCGAAACCCATGTGCTGCACGCCGGCCAGCACCGCCCTGTGCGCCTGCCCGACGAAGGCCTGGTGCCCGACGCATGGACCGACGGCGTACTGGTCGCCCGCCGCATGCGCCTGGACGCCTTCATGACCGAGCTGTCACGCCAGACCGGCATTCCCATGGAATGCGCCGACGACGTGGCTGCCCTGCATGTTTCAGGCGTGTTCCAGCTGGACGGGCCGGATCCGGCAGGTCGTGCGCTGGCCGCCATTGCCCGCACGCTGCCTGTGCGTGTGGAGCGCGGACAAGGAGCAGCCAGCGGTGCCCACAGCGCCATGCGCCTGGTCAAAGCCTGAGCCGGAATTTTTTTCAGGCAGTCATTACGGGTTTCACACCGCCCGTTCGGCATAGGAGCAAAGACATCGCTTTTTCCTTTGCCGCTTCTCAAGGACTGCCTCCATGCCCAGCCTGCCCAGCACCCGCCACGCTGCCCATCCGCCCTCCTGCACACGCCCCACGGCCCTGGCCACGCAGGCCTTGGCGCTGGGCCTGTTGATCACGCTGGGCCTGCCAGCGACCGCTATGGCCCAGAGCCCGAGCTCCGCCCTGGATGCCAGGTCCATCCGGTTCGACCTGCCGGCCGGTGATCTGGAGACCAGCCTGCACAGCCTTGCGCGCCAGGCAGGCATCACCCTCTCGTTCGATCCAGCCCTGGTCCAGGGCCGACAGTCGGCGGCGCTGAGCGGCACGCGCGGCGTGCACGAAGGGCTTGCTGCCCTGCTCGCCCCGCACCAGCTGCAGGCCACGCGCACGGCCGAAGGCGGCTGGGCCGTGCACCGTGCGCGGCCCGGGGCCGCGGCCGAGCATGCACTGCCCACCGTGAACGTGCTGGCCGATGCCGAGCATGAAAGCGCCTGGGGCGCCGTGCCCGGCTACGCGCCACGCCGCAGCGCCTCGGCCATGAAGATGGATGTGCCGCTGCTGGAGACGCCGCAGCAGGTCAGCATCATCGGCGAGGCCCAGATCCGCGACCAGGCCATCTCCAGCGTGGCCGAGGCCGTGCGCTACAGCGCGGGCGTGCGTCCCATGGACTACGGCGTCACCGATGACGACGTGGCCGTGCGCGGTTTCTATCTGACCGGCACGGGCCTGTACCGCGACGGCATGCGCATGGTCCACAACGGCTTCATGACCAACCTGGAGCCATATGGGCTGGAGCGGCTGGAAGTCGTGCACGGCCCGGCCTCGGTGCTGTACGGCCAGTCCGCGCCCGGTGGCCTGATCAATGCCGTCACCAAGCGCCCGCGCGCAGGCATGCAGCGCGAAGTGGGCGTGGAATTCGGCAGCCACGACCGGCGCCAGCTCACGGCCGACATCGGTGGTGCCATCAATGAACAGGGCACGGCACTGGCCCGGCTGACCGTGCTCAAGCGCGAATCGGGCACGCAGTGGAATGGCCTGCGCGCCGATCGCAGCTACATCGCCCCCTCCTTCACACTGCTGGGCGAGCGCACCAGCCTTACCCTGCTGGCGCAGTACCAGGAGGACGAAACCGGCTTCGTCATCCCCTACTACCGCCAGACGCCTGCGGGCTGGTCGGCCACGGACATCAACGTCAGCGGACCGGGATCTGGCCACCACAAGCGCAATGCCAGCGTGGGCTGGCTGCTGGAGCACCGCCTGAACGACCAGCTCACGCTGCGCAACAACCTGCGCTACCTGGACGGCCGCAACGACCGGCGCGAGATGCGCAACCGGGGCCTGACGGCCGACCAGCGCGGCATGGCACGCCTGGCCATGGTGCGGCCCGACGCCGAACAGACCTGGGTCATGGACACGCAGATCGAAGGGCGCCACCGGACGGGTGCCGTCTCGCACCAGTGGGCCGTGGGCTTCGACTACTACCGCTCCAGGCTCGACTGGCGCATCTACTCGCTCAACGGCGCCGTGGCGCCGCTGGACCTGGTCAACCCCATCCACATCGCGCCGAACTGGAATGACAACTACCTCAGCGACCGCGCGCTGGCCCGCACGCACCAGGCAGGTCTGTACGTGCAGGACCAGATCAAGTTCGGCGAGCGCTGGGTGCTCAGTGCCGGCCTGCGCCGCGACAGCGCACGCATAGACACCGACTACGACGCGCGCGCCGCAGCCACCGCGCCCTTCGCCATCACCACCGTGCGCCGCACCGACAGCGCCGTCACCGGGCGACTGGGCCTGATCTACCTGGCGCCCAGCGGCTTGGCTCCCTATGTGTCCTTCAACAACTCCTTCCAGCCGCCGCTGACCACGGTCACGGCCACCGACGCCAACGGCAGGCCCTACGAGCCCGAGACCGCGCGCCAGTTCGAGGCCGGCCTGCGCTACGCGCCGCCATCGGCCGGCTACACGCTCAGCGCCGCCGTGTTCGACCTGCGCAAGCGCAATGTGCGCACGCCATCCACACTCAACCCTCGCTTCGACGTGCAGACCGGCGAAGTGCGCAACCGGGGGCTGGAGCTGCAGGCCCAGGGCGAGATCGGCGGCGGCTTCTCGGCCATTGCGGCCTATACCTACCTCGACTCCAGGGTCACGCGCAGCAACAACGCCATCGAGATCGGCGCGCGCCCCGGCGCCACGCCGCGCCATGCCGCATCGCTGTGGGGCAAGTACCAGCGCGGCGCACTGGAGCTGGGCCTGGGCCTGCGCCACATCAGCGCCACGCCTGGCGAGCTGCCCATGGACGGCGTGAAGACCCCCATGAACGACGCCTACACGCTGTGGGACGCCATGGCCGCCTACACCACCGGCCCGTGGCGCTTCTCGGTCAACCTCAGCAACCTCACCGACAGGCAGTACCGCACGCAATGCAACACCTTCCGTGGCGGCGCGCAATTTTGCGCGCTGGGCTTCGGGCGTGAGGTGCGTGTGGCTGCGGCCTATCGGTTCTGAGTGCCTCCATTGCTGCCCGCCAGAGCGGGAGCAATGCAGGCCCCGCTCTTGGAACAACGCCTGGCGGACAGCAACAGACAGCCCACTCGGCATGCATCTGCAGCACGCTCGGTGCAGCTTCCATCCGGCACAGCGCATCGCGGACCTGCTCGTCTGGATCGGATGGCGTTGCGCCGCCGCAGCTGCATTGGTTCAGGCGCGCACGACGCCATCGACTTGACATTTCGCCCAGTCCACACCGCGCTCTGCTGGCGACAATCAGGTCTTTGAAAGGCGCGCATGCACTACGGCAAATCCCAGGCCATTGGAGACAAGAGCATCTTCATCATCGACACCGCCATGAGCGTGGTCGATGGCCGGCTCTACTACGAGTACTGCAACAAGGGGGACAGCACAACATCCTTTCTGCGCGCCGTTGATGTGGCCACCGGCAACGTGCTCTGGGACCACCGCATGCGCGAGAGCGAGGGCATGTCGTGGTTCGTGGACGAGCGACATCTGATGCTCTGCGACCAGGTGCTTGATGCCCGCACCGGCGAATGCCTGTTCGACTTCCATGCCGTGCCGGGCATGCAGGCCAGGCATTGGCCCGTTCCCGTGGAGCTGGACGCGCATCGCTGGCTCGTCGCGATGGAAGAGAGCAGTACCGAGGGCCGCTATCTGCTGCTGGACCGTCGCAACTGGCAGGGCAGCATGCTGGCGCTGGGCCTGCAGGGTGCGTTTGTGCTGGAGGGGGCGGTCTACGGCTGGATCGTCCACCCTGAGCGCTCGGAGCTGCGGCGCTGGCATGAAACCGACGGGCACACCGAGCATGTGCTGTGGGTGGACAGTGCGCGCAACCTGTACTCGCCCGCCATTGCAGGCGCGTGGGCCGTGTTCGGCCCCGGCAGCAGAGACCACGTGGACATCGATGCACCCTGGCTTCGTATCCATCCTTGCAGCGGCGAAGTCCTGGCCATCACACCTCCCGTTCAACCTGACGATGAGC
Organism: Delftia sp. SD018; assembly: GCF_017355445.1. Lineage (NCBI taxonomy): Bacteria > Pseudomonadati > Pseudomonadota > Betaproteobacteria > Burkholderiales > Comamonadaceae > Delftia > Delftia sp. SD018. Next base: position 57,997 of record NZ_JADDRN010000012.1, on the reverse strand, counting down.
GCCGGCATGTGCATGCCCAGCGGGCAGCACATCGTGACGGCGTGGTCTATTTCTGCTTTGCACGCCAGGGCATGTATGGCTATGACATTCGCAGCAACCGTTTCGGACCGTGCCTGTCGCCTACCCATGTCAGCGCGCCGCAATGCCATGCCGGCGTCCTCTATGGAATACAGGACAGGCACGAGGACGGCATGGAGCGGGCCTATCTTGTCGCCGTGGACCCGGACACCGGCACCCCGCTTTGGGAAACCCCGTGCAGCAGCCGCAACTACAGGCATCTGAGCGTGAGCGAATGCGGTGTCTTTCTGGGCATTGCGGGCGGCAAAATCCAGCACCTTCCGCCAGCGGGCCGCAGGCGCAGCACCCAAACGGCAGAGCCTGCCAAACGCGCCAAAAGCGCCAAACGCGCCAAGGCTGCCACCCAGCCGGTGCGCACCGTGCCACCCGAGTCTCCCTACGCACACATGCTGGACGACGCGCCCACGCTGCTCGATGCCCTGCAGGCGCGCGCCTGCGCGCAGAGCCCGGATAGCACCCTCACGGCCGTGGCCGTCTCCAGACCCTGGGCCATGGTGGCTTGCGTCGAATATGGCGAGGACCCCGACTTCCCCAATCTGCGCCTGCTGGATCTGCAGACCGATGCCTGGATCGCGCTCGACTGCAACGACCTGATCGACGCACCCATGATTGAAGGCATCACGTTCGTGGATGGCCAGGACGGGAAGCTGGACCTGCTACTGCATGACGGCGGCCGCCACACCATCCACATTGACCTGCCCGCACGCACCGTGCGTTGGAATGCCGAGCAGGCATAAGCAAAGACGCAGATGCCGCTTGCACGGCCGTGCGATACGCACTAAGTTGGAGGGCCGGCCCGGCCATCGGCGCCGGCTGCAGAATCTGCACGTATCCCATTCCTGCCCGTCTCTTTCATGACCACCCTCAAGCTCTACTACGCGCCCGGCACCTGCGCCCTGGCCACCCGCATCGCCCTGATCGAAGCCAATGCGCCGCACGAAGTCATCAAGCTCGACTTCCCCAAGGGCGAGCAGCGCAGCCCCGAATACCTGGCCATCAATCCCAAGGGCCGCGTGCCCGCCCTGGTGACCGAGCGCGGCGTGCTCACCGAAACGCCGGCCTTGCTCGCCTACGTCGCGCGCCGCTTCCCCGAGGCCCGGCTCGCCCCGCTCGACGATGCGTATGCCTTTGCCCACATGCAGGATTTCCACAGCTACCTGTCCTCCACCGTGCACGTGGCCCACGCCCACGGCCGCCGCGCAGGCCGCTGGGCCGATGACGAAGCGGCCATTGCCTCCATGCAGCGCAAGGTGGCAGCCAACATGGCCGAATGCTTTGGCGTGATCGAACGCCATTACCTGGGCGATGCCCCCTGGGTGCTGGGCGCCGACTATTCCGTGGCCGACGCCTATCTGTTCACCATTGCCGGCTGGCTGGAAGGCGACGGCGTGGACATCGCCGGCTTCCCCAAGGTGCAGGCGCATTTCAAGCGCATGGGCGAGCGCGCTGCCGTGCGCGGGGCACTGGGGAGCTGAGAGGGGGAGGCTGCCCGCGATACCCGCAATGAAGGTGCTTGGTCAGGTATCTATCGCAGGTTTGCGGCAGATGCCGTTCACTTGCCGATTCATCAGGAAGGAACGCTGGCGCGCAATGCCTTGCCCACATCGGCAGCGCCTCGGCCAGCACCTGGCTGCGGAAGGCCTCCGGCAAGGCACTGGGCGTCAGCCCATCGACCGACATGCCCAGCAGGCGCTGCAGTTCCTCCTGGATGGCGGCCTAATCCATCAGGGTCGCACGGTGGGACTTGACCACATGGCGAATCCCGGTACGGTTCAAAGCCAGCGCTTCGGAAGGTTTCATGCCTTCCTCGCCATGCATGGCCATCGCACAGCAGATGCCGCGTCTATTGCATCCGCTCCAGGTCGCCGGGTCAAAGCGCCTTGCAACCGCCTCGGCACATCCGCCACATTCAACAGAAAACCCAGCACCCCCGAAAACCATTCGTAAATTCTTCTTGGCAGTCCACCAAGCCCCGGACCTCTACCGCCGTCCGCAAGCCTTCCCTACAGTCGCCAGGACAGGCAGGGGCGTTGCACAAGGCGGCGCCTTTCGCCATTCCAGAAACGACGGATTCAGACGACAGGGTGGAGCATGCAAAGACAAGCCAGGGTGATTGCCATCAACAACCAGACAGGGCTCATCGGCCTGCAGCCGGAGGGAGAGGACAGCTGCGTGCTGGCGCAGCAGCTCGATACCCGCCCCGTGACTACGGGCCAGATGCTGTCAGGGGAGATGGACAGCGTGGGCATGGAGACGTTTGTGAACGCGCAGACGCAGGACCGCATCGAGGTCTTTGTCGAGGCCTACGGGTTGTCTGCGGAGGCCGTGGAGCTCGCCCTGCGCTGAGCGGGCTGCAGGGTGGAATGTGCAGGTGCCAGCGTCAAGGCCGCGCCCACTGCGCCAGCGTGTGCCGCGCCAGGGCCTCGACATCCAGCGGAGACTGCGGGTCTAACGCAAGCTCTCCCAGCATCACCATGGCCTCTGGGATCTGGTTGCGTTCGCGCAGCACCATGGCCTTGTTAAGGAGCAGAAAGCCGCGGGTCTCGGCATCGGGGTCGGCCTTCAGGCCGCTGTCCAGCAGGGCGAGACGTTTTGCGGGGTCGTCCTCCAGATGGGCGGCGGTCTTCCAGGCGGGAGCGAAGCCGGGCGTCTCGCGGGTCATGGCCAGCGCGGCCTGGCGCGTCTTGTCGCGGTCGGTTTCCCACTCCAGGGCAAGGTAGCGCAGGTAGGTGCCTTGGGGGAGCTTGCCGTCACGCTCCATGCGCAGGCTGTGCACGGCCGTCTTGGCGGTGAAGAAGCCCCTGGGCGCCAGTGCATCCACGCGCCGGTAATGCCGATAGGCCGCGTCAAAGTCCTTTTGCAGCAGGTAGGTGAATGCAGCGTCGTAGATGGGATAGGGCCAGCGGGGCGCCAGCTTCGAGGCGGTCTCGAAATGTGCCAGGGCGGCGCGGTAATCGCCGTTCTGCCCTGCAGCGCGGCCCAAGGCATGGGCATCGCGCGCGGCCTGGTTGACGGGTGTGGCGGAGGGCAGTTCCCAGCTGAAGCGGCCATCGGCCTTGTCCAGGTCGCTGCGCCTGAGCACGCGGCCGGCGCTGTCCTTGAACACGATGTCGTCGGCCGCCAGGGCAGGAGCCGGCGCCAGCAGTTGCAATGCCACAGCCGCGGCAGCAAGCAAGGAGAACTTCATGGTGTATCGGGCCTTGTTGGGAAGCCCCGATATTAGGGCGCAGCCCCTGTGGTGCTGACGGCAGGCAGGGATTCCACTGCGCAGGCAGCCGGGGCAGGCCGGCTCCTGGCCCGGCCGCGCTTGCGGGCCAGGTGATTCATTTGCCATTCCAGCGATTCGGTGTCGAAGTCGAAGGCGTCAAGCAAGGCAATGGCCTTTCTGGCCTCCCTGAAGTCGATATCCGTGATGGGCGGGCCATGCATCAGCGACAGGTCATGCTTGAGCAGCCACTCCTGCAGATCGGCCAGGGCGATGATGGAGACGCCCTGGTTGATGAGCTGTGACGCGCTGACCTGCGCAAGCACGGCCGGCGTCAGTTGCCTGGACGAGCGCAGGCCCAGCACCTGCTTGAGCTTGGCCACCAGCGGCGTGCGCAGCTCGAACTGGGGCAGGCTCTCGAAGTGGGCCAGGGATTCGAGGTACAGCTGCGGCTCCGCGTGGATGGCGGCCAGGTCGTTGGGCAGATGCAGCAGCTCGCAGATGCGGTTGAGCGCCGTGCGCGCGCGCTCGGTGCTGAGTTTCTCGGCCCTGCCCGCTTGCGCGAGCGTGCAGCCGGCGATGACGGACCGCAGCACGCTGGCCTTGGTGAGGTTGGAAATCATGGAGTCCCCCTGATGAACACCCAGGGACCGGTGCGGATGCGAATTCAGCCGCCCGGTCCCGACAACGGCTCCGCTGCGGCAATAGGCCGCTCCCGGAGCCTCGGCGGCCGGCAGGCGCAAACGCATTGCGCCGCCGCCAAGGGACAGGAGGACGCCTGGCCTTGCGGAGTTCCAGGGGGAATGCATGTGCTTGCGCCCACAGTCAAATGCGATGCGCCGAAGCGAAAATTCCATGCAAACGGGGGCCGTCCGGCCCCCGTGGCGTGCCTTGCCGGCTGCAGGGCCGGCCGGCGATGTTTGCCGCGACTCAGCGGCGGCGCAGGCGCTTGATGCCTTCGACAGCCGCCAGCACGATGGCACCGGCCACGATGCCGGCCACCGCGTTGAGCACATTCACCGCCAGCACGCGCCACAGGCCGCCCAGCGCGCCCTGGGCCACGGCCTCGCCCAGGCCTTCCACGGCGTGGTGCAGCGCAGGCACGCCGTGCACGAGGATGCCACCGCCCACCAGGAACATGGCGGCCGTGCCCGCAACGGACAGCCCCTTCATCAGCCAGGGCGCGGCGGCGACGATGCCCCGGCCCAGCGCGCGGGCCGCGGCGCTGGCACGCTGGCCCAGCCACAGTCCCAGGTCATCGAGCTTGACGATGCCGGCCACCAGGCCATAGACGCCCACGGTCATGATGAGGGCAATGCCCGCCAGCACGGCCACCTGCTGCCCGAACGGCGCCGAGGCCACGGTGCCCAGCGTGATGGCGATGATCTCGGCCGAGAGGATGAAGTCGGTGCGCACAGCGCCCTTGATCTTGTCCTTTTCCATGGCGACGAGATCGACGCCCGCATCGGCATTGGCCTGGGTCAGGCGCTCGCGCTCCACGGCATCTTCCTCGGGCGAATGCAGGAATTTGTGGGCCAGCTTCTCGCAACCCTCAAAGCACAGAAAGGCGCCGCCGACCATGAGCAGCGGCGTGACAGCCCAGGGAATGAAGGCGCTGATCAGCAGCGCCGCAGGCACCAGGATGGCCTTGTTGATCAGCGAGCCCTTGGCCACGGCCCAGACCACGGGAATCTCGCGCTCGGCGCGCACGCCCGTGACCTGCTGGGCGTTCAGGGCCAGGTCATCACCCAGCACGCCGGCCGTCTTCTGCGCAGCCACCTTGGTCATGACGGACACATCGTCGGCCATGGCCACGCTCTTGCGTGCCGCCACCTTGGTCATGAGGGCCACGTCGTCCAGGATCGCTGCAATATCGTCCAGCAGCATCAGCAAACCAGCACCAGCCATCGCATTACTCCAGTGAATTGTTCGGGGAACTTCTTTTTGCCTGGGCGCCATCATGGGGCCTGGGCATGTCCTGCCCATGTAGGAGATGCCCGGCGGCCAGCCCGGTCACGGGGCCGACCGGCCGTGCGTCACTTGCTGGTCTTGAAGCCCTGCCCTGCCGCCCAGGCCGCCACGTCGTCGCGGCGGATGGCGGCGGCCATGAGCTGCGGGAAGGCGTCCGGCGTGCAGGCGAACGAGGGCACGCCCAGCGCGGCCAGCTTGGCGGCCAGTTGCGCGTCGTAGGCGGGGGCGCCTTCGTCGCTGAGTGCCAGCAGGGTGATGAACTGCACGCCCGACTCCACCAGTTCGGAGGCGCGGCGCAGCAGGCCGCTTTCCACACCGCCTTCATAGAGGTCGGAGATGAGCACGACGATGGCGTTGCGCGGCTCGCTGATCAGGCCCTGGCAGTAGCCCACGGCACGGTTGATGTCGGTGCCGCCGCCCAACTGCACGCCAAAGAGCACGTCCACCGGGTCGGAGAGCTTGTCGGTCAGGTCCACCACCGCCGTGTCGAAGACCACCAGCTTGGTAGCGACGGCCGGCAGGCTGGCCATGACGGCACCGAAGATGCTGGAGTAGACGACGGAGTTGGCCATGGAGCCGCTCTGGTCTATGCACAGGATGACTTCGCGCTGCGGGCGGCGCACCTTGCGGCCGTAGCCGACCAGGGTCTCGGGCACGATGGTGCGGTAGTCGGGCTGCCAGTGGCGCAGGTTGGCGCGGATGGTGCGGTTCCAGTCGATCTCGGAATGGCGCGGGCGGCGGTTGCGCTGGCTGCGGTCCAGCGCGCCCGAGACGGCGCTGCGCATGGGCTCTTCCAGGCGGCGCATGAGGTCGTCCACCACCTGGCGCACGACGATGCGCGCGGTCTCCTTGGTGTTCTGCGGGATGACGGAGCCCAGGGAGATGAGGTCGGCCACCATGTGCACGTCGGGCTGCACATGCTCCAGCATTTCGGGCTGGAGCATGAGTTCGCGCAGGTTCAGGCGTTCCATGGCGTCGCGCTGCATGACCTGCACGACCTGGCTGGGAAAGTACTTGCGGATGTCGCCCAGCCAGCGCGCCACGCTGGGCGAGGAGTTGCCCCGCCCGCCGCGGCGCGAAAGGCCGCCGTCCTTGTTGTCCTCTTCGTAGAGCGCGGCCAGGGCCTTGTCCATCTCGTCGATGGAGCTGCCCTTGGGGCCCAGCCCGCCGCAGCTGGCCTCGGACGGCTGGCCCAGCACCAGGCGCCAGCGTTGCAGGCGGGTGGTGGGCTGGGGGGCGGTCTCCTGCGGGTCGGCGCCGGCAAGGGATGCATCGTTCACGGTGGCAGCGGTGTTCATGGCTGGGCCTCCTGCGGGCTGGACAGCAGTTGCACGGGCAGGTTCAGGCCCAGCAGTTGATCGAGTACGGGAAGGGCAAGCACGGCGCGCGCCTCGTTCCAGGCGCCGTCGTCACCGCCGCCTGCCGCGCCTGCGGCACCTGCGCATGCAGCCGCCACGACGGCCGCACTGCCCTGCCCTCGCCGGGCCTTTTCGCCCAGGCTCTGGCGGTCATGGTTGGAGAAGGCCGAGAAGCTGCGGCGCACCAGGGGCAGGATCTGGGTGAACTGGGTCTCGCCCAGCTGCGCCAGCCAGGCATCGACGGCGCCCCAGATGGCGTCGTCGTGCAGCAGCACCAGGGCCTGGCGATTGAGAAAGCCGTCCAGCCAGGCGGCAGCGTCCAGCGGCGGCACGCCCAGCGAGAGATTGCGACCCAGTTGCGTGGCCACGGCCTCGCTGTCCAGGCGGTGGGCATCGAGCAGCAGGCGGCAGGCCGCGCCGCGCAGCAAGGCGGCGCCCGCGTCGCCCATGGCAATGCTGCGCAGGGCGCCGAACCAGGCTTCGCGCGGCTCCTCGGCATCGCGCAGGCGCAGGGCCTCGTGGGCCTGCAGCACCGTGGCCTGCATGTGTCTTGCAGCGTCTTCATCCAGCGCCATGCAGGCCAGGGGCAGGCCGATGGCGGCGCGCAGCGCCATGCTGTCGATCACCGTGGCCAGGGCCTGGGTGTCGGTCTGGCGCACGCTGCCGTAGCGCAGCACATTGGCCAGCGGCGGCAGCGCCTGCATGAGCTGGGAAACATCGCCGGTGCTGGCCGAGCGGTCGGCCAGGTCGTGCATGAGGGCATCGACCAGGTGCGGCAGGTCGGCCAGCAGGGCGTCGTCGATGGTCTTGGCCAGCTCGGGCAGCGGGGTCTCGGACGTCAGCGCCTGGCGCACCTTGGCGGCGGCGGCCTGCACCAGGGTGCCGCCGTAGCGGCTGGCCTCGATGATGCGCACGGCCAGCTCGGGCTCCCACTGCAGCTGCCAGCTTTCGCGGAAGGTGCCCCGGTTGCGCTGCTGGTCGGTGGTGACGCTGCCCCACTCTATGCCCAGCAGGCGCAGGCGGTGCAGGAAGTGGCTGCGTTCGCGGTCCGTGTCCTTGCGCAGGTCCAGGGCCAGGACCTTGGCGGCCGCCTCGGGCTTGAGGCGCAGGCTTTTTTGCTGCTGCTCGATGTCGCGCTGCAGCGGCACCTGGGGCACGTCGGCGGGCACGCCGCCGATGCGGTCGCCCACGCTGAGTTCGCGCTCGATCAGGCGCAGCGGCGTGCGCTCGCCCATGCTGATGACGGTGACGATGGCCTCGTCCAGCTCGGGCAGGCCGGGGCTGGCATGGCCGCGCAGGGCCGCCAGGCTTTCGGCCAGGCGCGTGGCCTCGATGATGTGGGCGCTGGAGCAGTCCAGGTCCTTGGAGCGCAGCAGATGGGCCACGCGCGCCAGCCAGCCGACGGTGCGCTGGGTGCTGGCGCGTGCCGGGTCGGCAGCAGGTGCGGGCTGGAGCAAGGACTCGGGCACAGGCTCGGAGCAGCGCCACAGATGTTCATACCAGCCCGGCGAATCCACGCCCGCGCCATAGCCGCTGGACGAGCACAGGTTGCGGTAGGTCCAGGGCGCCCAGGTGGCCTGGACCTTGGCCTTGGGCAGGCCCTTGAGCGTGGCGGTATCGGCCTTGGCGGTGACCTGGGCCTGCAGGGCAGGCACATGCCATGCGCCGCAGACCACGGCAATGCGCTGGTGGCCGGCCTTGACGGCCTCGCGCATGCACTGGCGCATCCAGGCTTCGCGCAATGCCTCGCGCTGGGCGTGGCGTTCTCCGCGCACTTCGTTGGGCAGCTCGGCGCGCACCACGGTCATGGCTTCGGCAATGCCCTCGAACAGGGTGGCGCCGTCGCCGCGTTCCTCGACCATGCGGTTCCACCAGCTTTCGCCGTCGGGGTAGCCAGCGGCCTCGGCCAGCAGGTCCAGCGGATCGTGCCAGTCCTGCGGGGACGGTGCCGAGGGATCGACGGCCAGGTCGGCAGCCGGCACGGACTGCGTGGTGTCGTCGCGGTCCAGGGCCTCCGCGGCATTGCTCTGGAGCTGGCTGCCGTCTGCCGCAGCGGCGCCGGAATCGGAGCCGGTGTCGGCATCTGCATCTGCATCCTGGCCTCCATCGGCCGCATCCGCGCCTGCATCAGCTGCATCTGCTGCCGCCGCCTCGGCCCGGCGCCGCTCCTGTTCGGCCATGTCCAGCGCCATGCGGTGGGTCTGGGGCAGGTCGATGAAACGCGTGGCCACGCCCTGGCGCGCCGCCCATTGCAGGGCCTGCCATTCGGGCGAGAACTCGGCATAGGGATAGAAGGCGGCATGGGCCGGACTGTCCTGCACATAGACCAGCATGGCCACGGGCGGCTGCAGGTCGGCATGCTGCAGCATGGGCAGCAGGGACTCGCCCTCGGGCGGTCCCTCCACCAGCAGGCAGTCGGGCTGCAGCTGCTCCAGGGCCTGCAGCAGGCTGCGCGCGCAGCCCGGGCCATGGTGGCGGATGCCGAAGAAATGAAGCGGATTGGCAGAGGTGGCCATACAGGGGATGCGCAGAGGGTGCGGTCGGTCAGCGGTGCGGGACTGGGGGCTTCAGAGCTGCTCGCGGCAGGCGCGGTACAGGTCCTTCCAGTCGCTGCGTTCCTTGACCACGGTCTCCAGGTATTCCTTCCAGACCACGCTGTCCTGCACCGGGTCCTTGATCACGGCGCCCAGCAGGCCCGAGGCCACATCGCCCGCGCGCAGCACGCCGTCGCCGAAATGCCCGGCCAGCGCCATGCCGCTGTTGATGACCGAGATGGCCTCGGCCGTGGACAGCGTGCTGCTGGGCGACTTGACGCGCACGGTCTTGCCGTCTTCGGTCTGGCCGTTGCGCAGCTCGCGGAAGATCTGCACCACGCGACGCACTTCCTGCAGGGCCGGCGGCTCGGCGGGCAAGGCCAGGGCGCGGCCCTGCTCGGCCACGCGCTTGGTGACGATCTGCACCTCTTCGTCCTGCGAGGCCGGCACGGGCAGGATGACGGTGTTGAAGCGGCGCTTGAGTGCGCTGGACAACTCGTTCACGCCCTTGTCGCGGTTGTTGGCCGTGGCGATGACCGAGAAGCCCTGCACGGCCTGCACTTCGCTGCCCAGCTCGGGCACGGGCAGGGTCTTTTCGGACAGCACGGTGATCAGCGTGTCCTGCACATCGGCCGGGATGCGGGTCAGCTCTTCGATGCGGGCGATCTTGCCCAGCTTCATGGCGTTGACCAGGGGGCTGGGGATCAGCGCCTTCTCGGACGGGCCGTGGGCCAGCAGCTGGGCGTAGTTCCAGCCGTAGCGCAGCTGCTCCTCGCTGGTGCCGGCCGTGCCCTGCACCAGCATGGTGGAGTCGCCGCTGACGGCGGCCGACAGGTGCTCGGACACCCAGGACTTGGCCGTGCCCGGCACGCCGTACAGCAGCAGGGCGCGGTCGGTGGCCAGGGTGGAGACGGCGATTTCCATCAGGCGCGGATTGCCGATGTACTTGGGGCTGACCTCGAAGCCGTTGCCGAGCTTGCCGCCCATCAGGTACTGGAGCACGGCCCAGGGCGAGAGCTTCCAGTTGGGCGGACGCGGACGGTCGTCCACCTTGCGCAGGGCTTCGAGTTCTTCGGCGAATTGCTGTTCGGCATGCTGGCGCAGGACTTGGCTCATGGTGTGCTTCCGGGAAGGGGTAAGGGTTGGATTCGGTTCGGTTCGGGGTATGCGGCAGGACGGGCGCGGCTCAGGCCGGGCCGCGCAGGGCGACAAAGGCCTGGTGCAGGCCCAGGCGCAGATCGACGATGCGCTCCAGATGGCCGCGCATGCGCTCCTCGTCCCAGGGCCGCACGCGGCTGCGTTCAAGGCGCGCCTGCTGCTGGGGCGTGAGGGGAATGCTTGCCGGTGCGGCAACTGCAGCGGCTGTGGCAGCGGTGGCCGTGACTGTTGCCGCAGCAGCAGGTTCGGTTTGCGGCTCGGGCTCAGGCTCGGGCTGCGCATCCAGCACCGAGGGCTTGCGCCACAGTTCGGCAAAGCGCTCCAGCGCGGTCACGTCCAGCATGCGCGCACAGGACAGCAGGGCTTGGTCGGCGCGGTAGCTGTGCCAGTTGCCCGTAATCTGCTTGCCGCCCACGGCCACGTGCAGTGCCTCTGTCAGCCGCGCAGACAGCGCGGGCGAGAGCAGTTCGGCACCGCCCAGCGACTGGGACATGCCTTCGATGGCATCGATGAGCTTGTGCCTGTCGCGCTCGAACTGGGCAATCCAGCGGGACTCGCGTTCCTCGCGGGACAGCCGGGCCATGAGGGCGGGCAGGAGGGCGTCGTGGCGCATGTCGCGGCCCATGGTCTGGGCGGCATCGATCCATTCCACGTCCAACTGGTACTGCAGGGCCTGCACCCAGCCCTGGCGCAGCGAGGACTTCCAGTCGCTGCGCCGGCTCCACTCCATCACTTCCAGGGGCGTCAGGCCCAGGGCGCGGGTCCAGAAGGACACGGGCGTGAGCTGCACCATCTGCTCCAGCAGCCAGGCCTTCTTGCCGCCACGGTGGTAGGCGTCGGGCTTGAGCGTGATGCCGTCGCGCTCCCATTCCTTGAGGCCTTCTTCGGGGGGCTCCACGATCCACTGGCCCTTGTCGTCCTGCTGCAGCATGGACTGCATCCAGCCCATGACGCGCTGGCTGTGCGCGCTGTCCGGCAGGCACGAGAGCATTTGCGCGGCGTTCTCGCGGATCTCCTTGCTGCGGTCGGACAGCAGTTTTTCGAGCAGCGGCTCATCGTCCATGCCCAGCCCCACGGCCAGGGCCTGGACCAGGGGCAGGCGCTCCTTGGCGCCCAGCTCCTTCAGGCTGCCTTCCAGCCGCGTGCGGGCCTTGGCGGCATCGGTTGCGCGCTCGCTGCGCAGCAGGGCCACGCGCTGCTCCACCGAGCCCTCCTGCCAGACCAGTTCGGGGTCGGCGGTTTCCTCCACGCCGCTGGCATAGCCCCATTGCGGGTTGAGCGCGCCCAGCCAGCGCCCGCGCTCGCCCAGCACGGGGGCCAGCCACTGGCGCAGTTCCACGGACTGGCGGCCCTGCTCCAGCGCAGACACCAGCAGGTCATGGGGCAGGCGCTGGCCGGCCTGGTCCAGGGTACGCAGCATGGAGGCCTGCAGCTCGAACGGGCCGTCCTTGAGCACGTCGCCCATCAGGGTGTGCAGGCGCGCATCGGCAGGCGCGGTGCGCGACTCCGCAGGCGCTGCGGCCGGCACGGCCAGCGGTGCCGTCAGACGCACCAGCGCGCCAGGCTGCCAGCCGGCCCGCTCGAACACGGCCGCCACGGCGCTGGCGCGCAGCAGTTGCTGGGCGGGCGAGTCACCGGCCACGTCAGTGCGGGGCTGCAGCGCGGCCTGCACGGCCTGCTGCGACCCGCTTGCGGACGGGTCCACGCCCGAAGCCAGCGCAGGCGGCACGGCCAGCCGGTCCGAGCCGACCATGGCCGATTGCTGCAGCGCAGCCCAAAGTTGTGCGTTGCTCATACCGGATCACCCTGGTTCTGCCAGATACATTGCTGGGCGGTTTCGCCCTCGCGGGCCTGCCAGGCACTCAGCAGCCGCCAGCGGCCCACGGCCGGGCCGGGTTCCCATTCGCCAAACAGCTGCATGGGCGCACCGCCGCTGAGCGCCAGCAGGCGCCAGGCCTCGGCATCGTCAATCGCCACGGGAACGGGCTGCACTGGCGCTGCCGTGCCAGGGGCGACCGGCGATGCATCCAGCGCCTGGGGCCAGGCCGCAAACCACTGGCCCTGGGCGGGCACCAGCCGCAGCCGGTCCTGGCACAGCGGCTGCGTGGCCTGCAGCGGGTTGGCGGCAATGCGCTGGCCCAGCAGTTGCAGGACGTCGCCCACGGCCGAGTTGGCCAGCGGGCTGGCGCCATCGGCAGGCAGCGCAGGCCCGTTGCCATTGGCCGCAATGGCGCGCAGCGGCGCATGGCCCGGGTAGAAATTCAGCGCGCAGCCGTAGCGATGGCCCGGCACCCAGGCCGATTCAAAGCCGCGCCCGCCCTGCGCATAGTCCAGCACCAGGGCCATGCGCCCCGTGCGCTGGCCCTGCAGCCAGACGCGCCGCTCCATGAGCCGGCCTTCGCGCTCGATCATGCGCAGGCCGGCCACCAGCCATTCGTCCTCGACCAGCTGGCCCCTGGCCTGCACCTCGGCCTTGTCCATGGGCCAGCCCAGCGCGGCCATCACGTCGGCCTTGACCTCGGGGCTGAGCGATTCGCGGCGGCGCACGGCGTCGATGATCAACTGCCAGTGGCCCAGCTGCACCAGCATGTCGCGCGGCCAGTCTCGGTGGCTGTCCACCAGATCCCGGCAATCCTTGATGCGCGCCGCCATGCCGGTGGCCTGCGCATCGACCATGCGCGCGGCCATGTTGTTCCAGCGCTGGCGCATCTGCGTGTCGCTGGCCTGGTTGGCCAGGCCCGCACGCACCATGTCCTGCATCCACAGCGACAACTCCTGTAGCCCGGCTTCGACCTTGTCCCAGCGCTTGTCCTCGCGCCTGGCCTGCTGTTTGGCCGCGACCTCGGGATCGGGTGGCGGCTCGGCCGCTGCGGCGGCAGCCTTGGCCTCTTTCTTCTCGGCCTTTTCCTGGCGGCTGTCCAGCCAGGTCTGCACCCAGGCGGGCGGATCAACGCCTTCGGGGACTTGCCCGCCGGCACGCATCAGCATCAGCGCAAGCCCGTGCTTGCAGGGGAATTTGCGGCTGGGGCAAGAGCATTTGAAGGAAGGCCCCGACAGGTCCACCTGGGTCTGGTAGGGCTTGCTGCCGCTGCCCTGGCATTCACCCCAGACCGCCACGTCATTGGCGCCCATGGCGGGCCATTTGGCGGGCGATTGCAGGCCCTTGGCGGCCTTGCTGGATGAGGCGTCCGGCGACAGCGCCAGCACTTCGCTCTCTGTTCCTAATACACGCGACACCGAAGCTCCCTCTCCAAGTGTTTGTCATCGCCGAGCGCATTGAATGAAACGGCACCGCCCGGCAAACCCGAAAGCCTATCAGCAATAGTTATCGGCAATTTGAAACAATTCACAACAACACCCAACCTCTCTCCCATGAATGGGAACCCCCCATGGCGTGCAGCCAGCTGCGCTATATCAGCGCGTGCATTGATGGCACCAAGCCATGCCAGTCTTCAGGCATTGCGAAAGACGCAGAAAACACGCATTCACCATTTCCTGCGATGCACATCGCCACCCATTGAAAGCAAGCACTCATTCCGCACCTGAAAACGGTTTCATTCCATTGCACTGGCAACCATTGCAATCCGCTGGCCATTGCGATAGAGCGACAGTGCGTTCGACCCGCAGCCAGGCAAGGCCGGACCAGACCCTGGCTGGGGGATGGGCTCTCAGAAAACCGGACGTGTCAGGCAAATATACTGTATATTTATACAGCCATGGAGCTGCAACGCAAACTTTTCATCCTCGCCGACGCCGCCAAGTACGACGCCAGCTGCGCCTCCAGCGGATCGCAGGGGCGCGACTCGCTGGACGGCAAGGGCATGGGCTCGGTCACCGGCATGGGCATCTGCCACAGCTATGCGCCCGACGGGCGCTGCATCTCGCTGCTCAAGATCCTGCTGACCAATGTCTGCATCTTCGACTGCCGCTACTGCATCAACCGCAAAAGCTCCAACGTGCAGCGCGCCCGCTTCACGGTGGCCGAGGTGGTGCAGCTGACGCTGGACTTCTACCGGCGCAACTGCATCGAGGGGCTGTTCCTGTCCAGCGGCATCATCCGTTCCAGCGACTACACCATGGAGCAACTGGTGGAAGTGGCGCGCCGCCTGCGCGAGGAGCATGACTTTCGCGGCTACATCCATCTGAAGACCATCCCGGATGCCGCGCCCGAATTGCTGGCCCAGGCAGGCCGCCATGCCGACCGCCTGAGCATCAATGTGGAACTGCCCACGGCCAGCGGCCTGGCGCAGTTCGCGCCTGAAAAGGATGGGCAGCGCATACGCCAGGCCATGCAGGGCGTGGACCGGCATGTGCAGGCCTGGCGCGCGGCCACGCGCGAGCAGCGCCAGGCGCAGTCCCTGCCCGGCGCGCCCGCGCAGCGCGCCGCCGTGCCCCGCTTTGCGCCGGGCGGGCAGAGCACGCAGATGATCGTGGGCGCCGACCGCGCAACCGATGCCGACATCCTCGAATCCAGCCACACGCTGTATGCGGGCTACGGCCTGCGCCGCGTGTACTACTCGGCCTTCAGCCCCATTCCCGATGCCTCGCGCGATCTGCCGCCGCAGGCGCCGCCCCTCATGCGCGAGCACCGGCTCTACCAGGCCGACTGGCTGATGCGCTTTTACGGCTACGGGGCGGGCGAGATCGCGGCGGCCAGCCGCCACGGCATGCTGGACCTGGAGATCGACCCCAAGCTGGCCTGGGCACTGGCCAACCGACAGCAGTTCCCCGTGGACCTCAACCGTGCGCCGCGCAGCCTGCTGCTGCGCGTGCCGGGCCTGGGCACGCAGACGGTGGACCGCCTGCTGGCGGCGCGCCGCGTGCGCAGGCTGCGGCTGGACGATCTGCTGCGGCTGCGCGCCCCCGTGCAAAAGGCCCTGCCCTTCGTGCTGATCGACGGCCACCGGCCCCTGCTGGGCGAGACCGACTCGGCCGCGCTGCGCACCCGGCTGATCGCGCAGTCGCAGGCCAGCCAGGCCCAGGCCCGGCACAGCGGCATGCGCGTGCAAAACGCGCTGCAGGCCAGCCTGTTCTAGCGCCTGGAGCTCGCCATGCAAGCACAGGCTCTCACCATCGAACTCGACAGCCCCGACGACTGGCCCGGCTTTCGCGCAGCCTGCCGGGCGCTGCTGGCCCATGGCGCCGACCCCGCCCTGGTGCGCTGGCGGTGGCCCGACACGCGGGGTGCGCAGCAACTCGGCGCGGGGGTGGACCTGTTTTCCAGCGCGCCGCAGCAGGCCATGCCCGCCTCGGCACTCGCCGGGCTGACCGGCCCCGGCGAGGCAGGGCTGTCCCTGTCGGACACCCAGATGTCCGCGCTGCGCCATGCCTGCATGCACCGCGCGGCAGGCCGCTTCGAGCTATGCCACCGCTGGCTGGCGCGCATGCAGGCCCGGCCCGAACTGCGGCTGGATGCGCTGGATGCGGACTGGCGCGCCATCGAGGCCCTGGCCCGCCCCGTCTCGCGCGAGATCCACAAGATGCACGCCTTTGTGCGCTTTCGGACCACGCAGCGACCGGACCAGCCCGATCTGCACATTGCCTGGTTCGAGCCCGAGCACCACATCGTGCGCGCGGCGGCGCCCTTCTTCTGCAAGCGCTTTGCCAACATGCACTGGGCCATCCTCACGCCGCAATGCAGCGCTCACTGGGACGGCCATGCGCTGCGCCTGGCGCCCGGCGCGCGCCGCAGCGATGCCCCGCCAGCCGACGCGGGCGAGGCCCTGTGGCTGACCTACTACGCCAGCACCTTCAACCCGGCGCGCCTGAAGGAGCAGGCCATGCTGCGCGAGATGCCGCGCCGCTACTGGCACAACCTGCCCGAGACGGTGCTGATCTCCACCCTGGTCCAGCAGGCCCGCGCGCGCACGGCGCAGATGCTGGCGCCGTAACGGCAGCCACCAAAAAGAAACAGAAAAAGAAAAGGCCCCGAAGGGCCTTTGTCTGCTTTGCAGCGTCGCTCAGTGCATCAACCCAGCCACTTGCGGGCGTTGCGCCACACGCGCATCCAGGGGCTGAATTCCGACTTGTCGCCGTTGGTCCAGCTCATCTGCACGTTGCGGAACACGCGCTCGGGGTGGGGCATCATGGCCGTGAAGCGGCCGTCGGCCGTGGTCACTGCCGTCAGGCCGCCGGCCGATCCGTTGGGATTGAACGGGTACTGCTCGGTGGCCTTGCCGTGGTTGTCCACATAGCGCATGGAGGCGATGGCCTTGTCCGCATTGCCGCGGAAGCGGAAGTTGGCAAAGCCTTCGCCGTGGGCCACGGCGATGGGCAGGCGGCTGCCGGCCATGCCCTGCAGGAACAGGCTGGGCGACTCCAGCACTTCCACCATGGACAGGCGCGCCTCGAAGCGGTTGCTCTGGTTCTGCGTGAAACGCGGCCAGTCCTGGGCACCGGGAATGATGTCGGCCAGCTCGGCAAACATCTGGCAGCCGTTGCACACGCCCAGGCCGAAGGTATCGCTGCGGCCGAAGAACTGCTGGAACTGCGCGGACAGGCTGTCGTTGAAGGTGATGGAGCGCGCCCAGCCGATGCCGGCGCCCAGCGTGTCGCCGTAGCTGAAGCCGCCACAGGCCACCACGCCAGCGAAGTCCTGCAGCTGCGCGCGGCCGCTTTGCAGGTCGGTCATGTGCACGTCCACCGCGTCGAAGCCGGCTTCGGTGAAGGCGTAGGCCATTTCCACATGGGAGTTCACGCCCTGCTCGCGCAGCACGGCCACGCGGGGGCGCGCGCCCAGGTTCAGGAAGGGTGCGGCCGGGTTCTCGGCCGGGTCGAACGTCAGGTGCAGGTGCATGCCCGGGTCGGCAGGCTCGCCGGCTGCGGCGTGCTCGCTGTCGGCGCAGGCCGGGTTGTCGCGCTGCTGGGCAATCTTCCAGCTGACGGCATCCCAGACCTGGTGCAGGTCGCTGAGCGAGGCGCCGAAGACGGACTTGGCATCGCGCCAGACCTGCAGCTCGCCCTTGCCCGCATCGACCTTGGACGAGACGGGGCGCGTCTTGCCGATGATGTGGCTGCAGGTGGACAGGCCATGCTCACGCAGGGTCTGCAGCACGGCGGCGCGGTCGGCCGTGCGGATCTGCAGCACGGCGCCCAGCTCTTCGTTGAACAGTGCGCGCAGCGTCATGTCGTCGCGGCGGCCGCTGATCTGGGAGGCCCAGTTCTTGCCTTCGCCCGAGTCCATGCGGCTGTCGCTGATGCCGTCGCCTTCGGTGACCAGCATGTCCACGTTGATGGCCACGCCCACATGGCCGGCAAAGGCCATCTCGGCCACGGTGGCCAGCAGGCCGCCGTCGCCCTTGTCGTGGTAGGCCAGGATCTGGCCCTTGGCGCGCAGGTCGTTGACGGCATCGACCAGGGCAATCAGGTCCTTGGCGTCATCGAGGTCAGGCGTTTCATTGCCGGACTGGCCCAGCACCTGGCCCAGGATGGAGCCGCCCATGCGCATCTTGCCGCGGCCCAGGTCCACCAGGACCAGGGTGCTGTCGTCTTCCGTGGCGTCCAGCTGGGGCGTGAGCGTGCCGCGCACATCGTCGATGGAGGCGAAGCCCGTGATGATCAGGCTGACGGGCGAGGTCACCTTCTTGACCTGGCCGCCCTCGTTCCACTGGGTGCGCATGGACAGGCTGTCCTTGCCCACGGGGATCGAGATGTCCAGCTGCGGGCACAGCTCCATGCCCACAGCCTTGACGGTGGCGTAGAGCGCCGCGTCTTCGCCGGGCTCGCCGCAGGCCGCCATCCAGTTGGCCGACATCTTGACCTTGGACAGCTCGATGGGCGCGGCCAGCATGTTGGTGATGGCCTCGGCCACGGCCATGCGTCCCGACGCCGGGGCGTTGATGGAGGCCAGCGGCGTGCGCTCGCCCATGGCCATGGCCTCACCCTTGAAGCCACGGTAGTCGGCCAGGGTCACGGCCACGTCGGCCACGGGCACCTGCCAGGGGCCGACCATCTGGTCTCGGTGCGTGAGACCGCCCACGGCGCGGTCGCCAATGGTGATCAGGAAGCGCTTGGAGGCCACGGTGGGGTGGGCCAGCACGTCGATCACGGCCTTTTCCAGGGGCACGCCGGTCAGGTCCATGGGCGGCAGCTCGCGCTGCACGGTGGCCACGTCGCGGTGCATCTTGGGCGGCTTGCCCAGCAGCACGTTCATGGGCATGTCCACGGGGAACTTCTGGTCGCCCGAGGCCACCGCAGTGTCCTCCAGCACCAGCTGGCGTTCTTCCGTGGCCGTGCCGATCACGGCAAACGGGCAGCGCTCGCGCTCGCAGAAGGCCGTGAACTCGGCCAGCGATTCGGGAGCGATGGCCATCACATAGCGTTCCTGGCTTTCGTTGGACCAGATTTCCTTGGGCGCCAGGCCGGATTCCTCCAGGTTGACGGCGCGCAGGTCAAAGCGCGCGCCACGGCCCGCATCGTTGGTCAGCTCGGGGAAGGCATTGGACAGGCCGCCGGCCCCCACGTCGTGGATGGCCAGGATGGGGTTCTTGTCGCCCTGGGCCCAGCAGTGGTTGATGACTTCCTGGGCGCGGCGCTCGATCTCGGGATTGCCGCGCTGCACGGAGTCGAAGTCCAGCTCGGCCGCGTTCGTGCCGCTGGCCATGGAGCTGGCAGCGCCCCCGCCCATGCCGATGCGCATGCCGGGGCCGCCCAGCTGGATCAGCAGGGTGCCGGCGGGGAATTCGATCTTCTGAGTCAGCTCGGAGTCGATCACGCCCAGGCCGCCCGCGATCATGATGGGCTTGTGGTAGCCGCGCATCACGGCATCGGCACCCACGCCGACCTGCTGCTCGTACTCGCGGAAATAGCCGGTCAGGTTGGGACGGCCGAATTCGTTGTTGAAGGCCGCGCCACCGAGCGGGCCCTCGATCATGATCTGCAGCGGGCTGGCGATGTGCTCGGGCTTGCCCACTTCGCTGCCCCACAGCTTGGAGACCGTGAAGCCCGACAGGCCGGCCTTGGGCTTGGAGCCGCGGCCCGTGGCGCCCTCGTCGCGGATCTCGCCGCCCGCGCCGGTCGATGCGCCGGGGAAGGGGGAGATGGCCGTGGGGTGGTTATGCGTCTCCACCTTCATCAGCACGTGGTTGACGGCCTGCTTCTTCTGGTAGCTGGGCGCCTTGATCTTGTCCAGGGCCGCCTCGAAGGTGGCGACGAAGCGCTCGACCTCATGGCCTTCCATGATGGAGGCGTTGTCCGAGTAGGCGACCACCGTGTGCTGGGGCGAGACCTGGTGCGTGTTGCGGATCATGCCGAACAGGCTCTTGTCCTGGGCCTCGCCATCGATGGTGAACTGGGCGTTGAAGATCTTGTGGCGGCAGTGCTCGCTGTTGGCCTGCGCGAACATCATCAGTTCCACGTCCGTGGGATTGCGCTTGAGGCCCTTGAAGGCATCGACCAGGTAGTCGATCTCGTCGTCGGCCAGGGCCAGGCCCCATTGGCGGTTGGCAGTCTCCAGCGCGGCGCGGCCGCCGCCCAGCACATCGACGAACTCCATGGGAGCGGCGTCCAGGGCGGAGAACAGTTGCTCGGCCTCGGCGCGCGTGGCGAAGACCGACTCGGTCATGCGGTCGTGCAGCAAGGCGGCGATCTGTGCAGTCTGCTCGGCCGAAAGCTCAGGCGCGCTGCCCAGCACATTGCTCAGCAGGCCGGTCTTGAAGGCGATGCGGTATTCGGTGATGCGCTCCACGCGGAACACGCCCAGGCCGCAGTTGCGGGCAATGTCCGTGGCCTTGGAGGCCCAGGGGGAGATCGTTCCCAGGCGCGGCGTGACCACCAGGGCGGCACCGTCGGCCGGGCCTTCATAGGGGTCTCCATAGGTCAAGAGCGCCTGGAGGCGCTCTTGCAATGCGGGCGTGGGTGCGGCGTCCGTGGCCACCAGATGCACGAAGCGCGCGGCAATGCCGGTGATTTTGGGATGGATGGAGACCAGTTCGGTCAGGAGCTGCTGGGCGCGGAACGAGCTGAGAGCGTTTCCACCCTCCAACTGTGTCAGATGCAAGGTCACGTGGCGGCCTGTTGGGTGAGGAGGCTTGTGAAAAGCGCC
Organism: Delftia sp. SD018; assembly: GCF_017355445.1. Lineage (NCBI taxonomy): Bacteria > Pseudomonadati > Pseudomonadota > Betaproteobacteria > Burkholderiales > Comamonadaceae > Delftia > Delftia sp. SD018. Next base: position 37,651 of record NZ_JADDRN010000012.1, on the reverse strand, counting down.
CTGCGGCCCCGCCCTCCGGGGGCTGGCTGCAAGGCGCTGAATCGGTGAGGCCGCTATTTTACCGGGCTGAGTCGTCCCGATGGCGACAGCCGCCCCTTACCCCTGCACGCCCGAAGGCGCAATGGGATAATTGCGGGCATGAGCATCACCATCAAGAGCGCTGAAGACATCGCAGCCATGCGCGTGGCCTGCCGCCTGGCTTCGGAAGTGCTGGACTACATCACCCCCCACATCAAGCCCGGCATCACCACGGCCGAGATCGACCGCCTGGGCGCCGAATGCATGGCGCAGCAGGGCACGGTCTCCGCCACCATCGGCTACCAGCCGCCCGGCTACCCTCCCTACCCCGGACACCTGTGCACCTCGGTCAACCATGTGGTCTGCCACGGCATTCCCAATGACAAGCCGCTCAAGAAGGGCGACATCGTCAATGTGGACGTCACGGTCATCACCAAGGACGGCTGGTACGGCGACAACAGCCGCATGTTCATGATCGGAGAGTGCTCCATCGCGGCCAAGCGCCTGTCGGCACTGACCTTCGACGCCATGTGGCTGGGCATCCAGCAGGTCAGGCCCGGCGCCACGCTGGGCGACATCGGCAACGCCATCCAGACCTTTGCCGAAGGCCACGGCCTGTCGGTGGTGCGCGAGTTCTGCGGCCACGGCATCGGCCAGAAGTTCCACGAAGAGCCCCAGATCCTGCACTACGGCCGCCCCGGAACGGGCACCGTGCTGGAAGAAGGCATGGTCTTCACCGTGGAGCCCATGCTCAACCTGGGCAAGCGCGAGATCAAGGAGCTGGGCAAGGACGGCTGGACCATCGTGACCAAGGACCACAGCCTCTCGGCCCAGTGGGAACACACCCTGGTGGTGACCAAGACCGGCTACGAAGTCATGACCCTGTCGGCCGGCTCGCCCGCGCTGCCCCCCTTCGTTACCACCACGAGCTGCTGAGGCTCGGCATGTTTCTTGCGTGATGCGCAGGCAAAATGGCATGGCGTCCGGGGCACCCGCTCCCGGCGCCTTCCCTGCCCTCGCCGCGCATGAAACAGACCACTGACCACACTCCTTCCCACGCTGCGCCCTCTGCCCCGGACTCGCTGGAGCAGTTGCGCGTGCAGTACGCCCGGGATCGCGGGCGCTGGATAGGCTCGCTGCTGGCGCCCACCATGGGCCGGCGCGGCGTGCGCCTGGTGCTGCAGCACTTGAGCGATCTGGCCGACACGCTGCTGCGCGCGCTGTGGCATCGCGCCGGCATGCCGCCCGAGGCCTGCCTGGCCGCCGTGGGCGGCTTCGGGCGCGCCCAGCTGTTTCCCTATTCCGACATCGACGTGCTGGTGCTGCTGCCAGCCGCCGGCACGGCAGATGCCGAGCTGGCCTCGCGCATCGAGAAATTCATCGGCAGTTGCTGGGACGCGGGCCTGGAGATCGGCTCCAGCGTGCGCACGCTGGCCGAATGCCTGGAGGAATCCGAGCGCGACCTGACGGTGCAGACCGCCCTGCTCGAATCACGCCGCATCTGCGGCAGCGAGCCGCTGTTCGCCGAGTTCCAGACGCGCTACCAGGCCCAGATGAATGCGCACGCCTTTCTGTCCGGCAAGCTGCTGGAAATGCGCCAGCGCCACAACAAGTACGAGAGCACGCCCTACTCGCTGGAGCCCAACTGCAAGGAATCGCCCGGCGGCCTGCGCGATCTGCACACCATGATCTGGCTGGCCCGTGCCGCAGGCCTGGGCAGCAGCTGGCAGGCCCTGGCCGGCAAGGGGCTGATCACCGATTTCGAGCGCCGCCAGCTCGAGGACAACGAAGCCCTGCTGAGCCTGATACGTGCACGCCTGCACGCGGTGGCGGGCCGGCATGAGGACCGCCTGGTCTTCGACCAGCAGACCGCCGTGGCCGAGGCCTTTGGCTACCGCTCCACCTCGGCCGAGGGGCGCAAGCTGGCCATGCGCGCCAGCGAGACGCTGATGCGCCACTACTACTGGGCGGCCAAGGCCGTGACCCAGCTGTGCCAGATCCTGCGGCTGAACATCGAGGAGCGGCTGAACCCGCGCCCCACGCCGCGCATCCGGCTGAACTCGCGCTTCTACGAGAAGGCCGGCACCATCGAGGTGGCCAGCGACGATCTCTACGAGCGCGAGCCGCACGCCATCCTCGAAACCTTTCTGATGTACGAGACCCATGTGGGCCTCACCGACCTGTCGGCGCGCACGCTGCGCGCGCTGTACGGCGCGCGGGACCTGATGGATGCGGCCTTCCGGCGCGACCCGGTCAACCGCGCCACCTTCATGAAGATCCTGCAGCAGCCCAGCGGCATCACGCACGCCATGCGGCTGATGAACCAGACCTCGGTGCTGGGGCGCTACCTGTGGCCGTTCCGGCGCATCGTGGGCCAGATGCAGCATGACCTGTTCCACGTCTACACGGTAGACCAGCACATCCTCATGGTGCTGCGCAATGTGCGGCGCTTTTTCATGGCCGAGCATGCGCATGAGTACCCGTTCTGCTCGCAGCTGGCCAGCGGCTGGGACAAGCCCTGGCTGCTGTACGTGGCCGCGCTGTTCCACGACATCGGCAAGGGCCGGGGCGGAGACCACTCCATCATCGGCGCCGTGGAGGCCAAGCGCTTTTGCCGCGCCCACGGCATTGCGCGCGCCGACGCCGAGCTGATCGAATTCCTCGTGCGCGAGCACCTGACCATGAGCCAGGTCGCACAAAAGCAGGACCTGTCGGACCCCGAGGTGATCCAGGCCTTTGCCGAGCGCGTGGGCAACGAACGCAACCTCACGGCCCTGTACCTGCTGACCGTGGCCGACATCCGCGGCACCAGCCCCAAGGTCTGGAGCGCCTGGAAGGGCAAGCTGCTGGAGGACACCTATCGCCTGACCTTGCGCGTCATGGGCGGACGCGCGCCCGATGCTGCCGCCGAAATCGAGGCCCGCCGCCGCGAGGCCCTGGTGCAGCTTGCACTGACAGCCCAGCCCTTCGAATCGCACAAGAAGCTCTGGGACACGCTGGGCGTGGACTATTTCATGCGCCATGAGGCGGCCGACATCGCCTGGCACACGCGCCACCTGTCGCGCCATGTGGGCACCACCCGCCCCGTGGTGCGCGCGCGCCGCTCCCTGGCCGGCGAGGGGCTGCAGGTGCTGGTCTACGCGCCTGACCAGCCCGATCTGTTCGCGCGCATCTGCGGCTACTTCGACCGGGCGGCCTTCTCCATTCTGGATGCGCGCGTGCACACGGCCCACAACAGCTATGCGCTGGACACCTTCCAGGTGGTCGCGCCCGCCATGCAGGAGCAGTACCGCGAGCTGATGCACATGGTCGAGAACGACCTGGTCGCCGCGCTGATGCAGGGCGGGCCGCTGCGCGAGCCATCCCCCCGGCGCCTGTCGCGCCGCGTCAAAAGCTTCCCCTTTGCGCCGCGCGTCACGCTGCAGCCCGACGAGAAAGCCCAGCACTGGCTGCTGTCCATCTCGGCCACGGACCGGGCCGGCCTGCTCTACACCGTGGCGCGCATCCTGGCCCAGCACCACCTGAGCGTGCAATTGGCCAAGGTCAGCACGCTGGGCGAGCGCGTGGAAGACAGCTTTCTGATCGAGGGCGCCGAACTGCAGAACAACCAGCGCCAGTTGCTCATAGAAACCGAGCTGCTGCAGGCCTTGGCGGTCTGAGCTTGCGGCGAAAAAAGGCCCGCCCTGTCAACCAGGGCGGGCCTTTTGCATCCAGGCGCTGGCGCGGGTGCGGCCGTCAGTGCATGGCGGCCGCAGGCGCCGACACCGTGGCCACCTCCTTGCCCTCGCGGTCATAGAGCTTGCCGTCAACCACCCGGTCGCCATCGGCCAGGGCAGACAGCACGGCCTCGCTGAGCACGCGCTCAGAACCTGCGCCGAACACCGAAGGCTCCTCGGGGTTGCCCTGCTTGAAGTGGTTGAAGACCAGGTTCAGCAGCAGCACGGTCACCGCAGTGGAGCTGATGCCCGAATGGAACATGGTGGCGAACCAGTCCGGGAAGTGGTGATAGAAGTCCGGCTTGACCATGGGCAGCACGCCCATGCCGATGGACGCCGCCACGATGATCAGGTTCATGTTGTTGTGATAGTCCACCTTGGCCAGCGTGCGGATGCCGCTGGCCGCCACCGTGCCAAAAAGCACCAGGCCCGCGCCGCCCAGCACCGAGGGCGGCACGCAGGCCACGATGCGCCCCATGATGGGCAACAGGCCGAAGGCGATCAGGATCAGGCCGCTGAAGGCCACCACATAGCGGCTCTTGATGCCGGTGACCGCGACCAGGCCCACGTTCTGGGCAAAGGCGCTCTGCGTGAACGAGCCGAAGAACGGCGCCACCACGCTGGACAGCATGTCGGCGCGCAGGCCGTCGGCCAGGCGGCGCGAATCCACGCGGGTGCCCACGATGTCGCCCACGGCCAGGATGTCGGCCGAGGTTTCCACCAGCGTCACCAGGATCACGATGGACATGGAAAGCGTCGCCGCCAGGCTGAAGGTCGGCCAGCCGAAGTGCAGCGGCATGGGCACGGCGAACCAGGCGCCGCTGCCCACCTCGGAAAAGTCGGACTTGCCGATCATGGCCGCCACCGCCGTGCCGATGACGATGGCCAGCAGGATGGACAGGCGCGAGATCATGGCGTTGCCCAGCTTGCTCAGTGCCAGCACGATGACCAGCGACAGGCCCGCCAGCCCGATGTTGCCCATGCTGCCGTAGTCGGCCGCCTGGGGATTGCCGCCCATGGCCCAGTGGGCCGCCACCGGCATCAGCGACAGGCCGATGATGGTGATCACGCAGCCATTGACCAGCGGCGGGAAAAACCGGGTGAGCTTGGAAAAAATGGGCGCAATGATCAGGCCGAACACCGAGGCAAAGAGCACGGCGCCCAGCACGCCCTGCATGCCGCCGCCTGTGTGCAGGATGCTGACCATGGTGGCCACGCCCGAGAAGGACACGCCCTGCACCAGCGGCAGGCGCGAGCCGAAGAACGGAATGCCCAGCGTCTGCAGCAGCGTGGCCAGCCCGCCCATGAAAAGGCAGGCCGTGATCAGCAGGCCCGTGTCGGCCGCCGACATGCCGGCCGCATTGGCCATGACCAGGGGCACGGCCACGATGCCTCCGTACATGGTCAGCACATGCTGCAAACCATAGAGGGTGTTGGCCGTGAGGCCGAGTTGCTCGTCCTCCGGGCGGATGTCTGTACCCAGGGCCGGCGCATTGCCAGAACTTTTTTCCATCGCTGTCTCCTTGTCCTCTTGTTCACAGAACGCCGGACAAGTACGCGGCAGCCGGATGGCGGCAGGCGCGCCCCCGCGCACCTTTGCCGCCGACCCGATAGGCCGCGCTCTCCTGCATCCTGCATCGCGAAGCCCGGTGGCTGCTTGGCAGCTCTTGGGGGGCGAACGCACACAATCCCCGCCTTGGCGGGAAGTGCCAATGTACGGCGCCAGCATGGAAAAATTGTCTACCGATTTGTATACAAAGACCTGACCGAAGATCCTTGAATACGGGCAGCGCCCGCCCGCTCAGTCGTCCTCGGCCGCGCTGATGCCGGGGAACAGCACATCGGTGAAGCCGAACTGGCTGAAGTCACGCATGCGCATGGGATAGAGCTTTCCCCAGAGGTGATCGCACTCATGCTGGACCACGCGCGCATGAAAACCATCCACCGTGCGGTCGATGGCATCGCCAAACACATCGAAGCCCGTGTAGCGGATATGGTTCCAGCGCGGCACCATGCCGCGCATGCCGGGTACGGACAGGCAGCCTTCCCAGTCCAGTTGCTCGTCCTCGCCCATGGGCGTGATGACCGGGTTGATGAGAACGGTGCGCGGCACCACGGGCGCATCGGGGTAGCGCGGATTGGGCAGGCCGGAGCCGAACACCACCATCTGCAGGTCTACGCCAATCTGCGGCGCGGCCAACCCCGCGCCGTTGGCTGCATGCATGGTGTCCAGCAAATCGCTGAGCAGCAGGTGCAGTTCGTCGGTGTCGAATTCGGTCACGGGCTGGGCGACGCGCAGCAGGCGCGGATCGCCCATCTTCAAAATGGTGCGGACAGTCATGGCAGTACAAGGCTATGCATATATATGTGGGTTGCCAAGCATAGCTGCCGCCCGGTTCCCGGCTGCCTCCCGACTGCCTCCTGGCCACCTCTTGGCCGCCATGGCCACAGCGCGCTGGCACAATCGCAGCATGCCCAGCACCGCCAGAGAGTCATCCACCGCGTCCCCAGAGGACCGTGAGGCAGGCGCGCAGCAAATACCCACGGCACAGGCCCTGGAGCCAGAGGCCACTGCGCAGGCAGGCACGGCGCCGGCCTTCCATGATGACGATCCCCCTCCCCTGCACCGCATGCCGGCCGCCCCGTTGCGCTGGGCGCTGCAGCTGTTTGCCTGCCTGAGCCTGGCCACGGGCATTGCCGGCATCTTCATTCCAGGATTGCCCACCACGGTGTTCGTGCTCATGGCCGGCTGGGCCGCGGCGCGCAGCTCGCAGCGCATGCACACCTGGCTGTGGCGCCATCGCCTGTTCGGCCCCATGCTGCGCAACTGGGCACGGGGCGGCTGCGTGAGCCGGCGCGCCAAATGGAGCGCCAGCGCCATGATGAGCCTGTGCGCCGTCATACTGCTGTGGACACGCCCGCCCGCCTGGGTGCAGGCCGTGGCGCTGACCTCCATGGGCTGCGTGCTGGTATGGCTGTGGTTCAGGCCTGAGCCGTGAGAATGAAGGCCTGCAGCGGGCCTTCCTGAAAAAATTCCCCCGAGTTTTCTATGACGTGTTTTTTACGTCATATAATCTAGGTCTTGTTCCTCAATAGCTCAGTTGGTAGAGCGCCGGACTGTTAATCCGTAGGTCCCTGGTTCGAGCCCAGGTTGAGGAGCCAAAAGAATTTCAAGATCTTGCAACCGCACAAGATCTCTGTCGATAGACGTGTATTCCTCAATAGCTCAGTTGGTAGAGCGCCGGACTGTTAATCCGTAGGTCCCTGGTTCGAGCCCAGGTTGAGGAGCCAAATTTCAGTGGCCTTGCAATCGCACAAGACCCAACGCCAACATATTCCTCAATAGCTCAGTTGGTAGAGCGCCGGACTGTTAATCCGTAGGTCCCTGGTTCGAGCCCAGGTTGAGGAGCCAGATGAAAAGCCCGCATGCCAACGCATGCGGGCTTTTTTGTTGGGTCAGGCTGCACGCACCATGCCCACGGTGGGCGTGTTCGGTGGCGATGGAGCTGCAGCGGGCTCCACGGTGACGGGCTTGCTGTGCCTGGCATGTGCGCGGCGCGAACCATGGGCAGTACGGGATTGCTCGACACCCTCTTCCCATGCGCGCAGCTCTTCTTCCAGCCGTGCGGCACGTTCCGCATACATGTCAGCAGAGGACTTGTAGTACTCCGCGGCAATGGTGTGCTCCAGCATCGCCATGCGGGCTTCCTGCAGGTAGGCCCGGGTGCGACGGATATAGCGCGGCTCGGCAAGGCTTGCGCCAAAGATTTTGCTGAAAAACATCGCTCATCCTCCTTCGATGCCTTCACAGCGAAAGCCAAGCATCCGCAAGAAGACGGAACCAGCATAGCCCAAGCCTGCCAAGCGGCACTGTCCCCTGGCGCGACAAGGCCGCGTAGGAGGTTCACTTACCCCGGCCAGGCGATGCCCTCGCATCCACGCAGCCCTCTTGCGCATGGTTTGTGCAAGACTGCGGCTGCAGAGCATACGAATCCATTTCCTCCGTCCGCACCCGATCATGTCCCATCCCCTCCCATGGCTCATCCCCCACCAGGCCTTCCCTCCTGTGGAAACGGCATGGGGCCCCAACGACCCCATCCCAGGCCTGCTGGCCGCAGGCGGCACGCTGGATGCGGCGCACCTGCGCATCGCCTACAGCCAGGGGATTTTTCCCTGGTTCAGCGAAGGCCAGCCCACGCTGTGGTGGTCGCCCGATCCACGCATGGTGCTGCAGACATCGCAGTTCCGGCTGCACCGCAGCCTGCGCAAGACATTGCAGCGCTTTCGCGCCACGCCGGGCTGCGAGATCCGCATCGACAGCGCGTTCGAGACGGTGATGCAGCACTGCGCCCAGACGGTGCGCCACGACCAGGATGGCACCTGGATCGTGCAGGAAATTCTTGACGCCTATACCGATCTGCACCACCAGGGTGCAGCCCACAGCGTGGAGACCTGGATGGACGGACGCCTGGTGGGCGGCCTGTATTGCGTGGCACTGGGCCGCGCCGTGTTTGGCGAATCCATGTTCGCGCATGCCACCGACGCATCCAAGATCGCGCTGGCAGCCCTGGTTGCACTGTGCAGACACCAAGGCGCCGTGCAGATCGATTGCCAGCAGGCCACGCAGCATCTGGCCTCGCTGGGGGCGCGCGAAATGCCGCGCGCCCGGTTCCTGCAAACCGTGGCCGAGCAAAGCCAGCTGCTGCCCATGCGCTGGCGGTTCGAAAACGTATACTGGGACGCGTTGCTGCCACCGTCCGGCGAGGCTGGCGACACATCACCGGCTGCCGCCAGCACACCATGACGCACCCGAACGATCTTCCGCTGCAGGCCCTGCAGTTCTATGCCACCGCCGCCTACCCCTGCAGCTATCTCGATGGCCGGCTGGCGCGTTCGCAAGTGGCCACGCCCAGCCACCTGATCCAGAACAGCGCCTATTCGGAGCTGGTTTCACTGGGTTTTCGCCGCAGCGGAATGTTCACCTACCGGCCGTATTGCGACGGATGCCGAGCCTGCGTTCCGATGCGCATCCTGGTCCACGACTTCCGCCCCGACCGCAGCCAGCGCCGCGCTGCCGCGCGCCATACCGACCTCACGGCATCGATCCAGCGCCTGCACTACTCGAACGAGCACTACCAGTTGTACCTGCGCTACCAGCAAAGCCGCCACAGCGGCGGAGGCATGGACCATGACAGCGTGGACCAGTACACCCAGTTCCTGCTGCAAAGCCGCGTCAACTCGCGCCTTGTGGAGTTCCGCACGCCGGCGGCCGATGGCGGCATCGGCACGCTGAAGATGGTCTCCATCCTCGATGTGCTGGAAGACGGGCTGTCTGCCGTCTACACCTTCTACGAGCCCAACGACCCCGCCAGCTACGGCACCTTCAATGTGCTGTGGCAGATCGACCAGGCCCGGTCCATGAGCCTGCCCTATGTCTACCTGGGCTACTGGATCGCCGACAGCCAGAAGATGAATTACAAGGCGCGCTTCCTGCCCCATGAAGTGCGCGTTGACGAGCGCTGGCAGCGCGTGGATCAGCTGCCGCGCTGATACAGCGTCACTCCACGCCTTTTCAGCGACATTTCTTATGCGCATAGCCGCTGTTTGCTGGCGGCACATATGCCGCCATGCCATGGCCGCCGCTAGAATGACCGAATGCCGAAACTCCACTCCGCCTCATGAAAAAAAACGATAACGCGGCCTCCCCCAAGCCCAGCGTCCAAGTCCTGGAACGCATGTTCACGTTGATCGACGTGTTGGCCTCGCGCGAGGAAGCGGTATCGCTCAAGGAGATCAGCGAGCGCACCGGCCTGCACCCCTCCACCACGCACCGCATCCTCAACGATCTGGCCATTGGCCGCTTTGTCGATCGCCCCGAATCGGGCAGCTACCGCCTGGGCATGCGCTTCCTGGAACTGGGCAATCTGGTCAAGGCCCGCCTGAGCGTGCGCGAAGCGGCCCTGATCCCCATGCGCCAGCTGCACAAGCAGATCCAGCAGCCGGTCAGCCTCAGCGTGCGCCAGGGCGATGAAATCGTCTATGTGGAACGCGCCTACAGCGAGCGCTCCGGCATGCAGGTGGTGCGCGCCATCGGCGGCCATGCGCCGCTGCACCTGACATCCAACGGCAAGCTGTTCCTGGCGGCCGACGATGCGCAACAGGTCCGCGCCTACGCCACGCGCACCGGCCTGCCCGGCAAGACGCACTTCAGCATCACGCGGCTGGCCGACATGGAAAACGAGCTGGACAAGGTACGCCACCATGGCGTGGCCCGCGACAACGAAGAGCTGGAACTGGGCGTGCGCTGCATGGCCGCCGGCATCTACGACGACCAGGGCAAGCTGGTGGCCGGCCTGTCCATCTCCGCTCCCGCCGACCGGCTGGACGAAAGCTGGATGTCCAAGCTCCAATCCACCGCACAGGAGATCTCGGGCGCCCTGGGCTTCAATGCAACCCGTCCGGCTGCACCGCCTCCCAACCCCTACGCGCGCAGCAGCCACTGAACGGCCGTCGGCCCCGTTGGCATTGGCCAGGGGCCATTGGCTACACAGACCTCTGCCCACCAGAAACGACAAAGGCGCCATCGGCGCCTTTGTCGTGAGGGGAAAGAAAACTCAGCCCTTGACCTTGTGGATCATGGGATCGCCAGCCACCTGTCCCATGGACTCCACCCAGTGGCGCACGCGCTCGGCATCACCGAGGCGGCTGAACTTTCCGGCCGAATCCAGGAAGACCATGATGATCTTGCGGCCAGCCACCTGCGCCTGCATGACCAGGCAGCGGCCTGCCTCGGAGATGTAGCCGGTCTTTTGCAGACCGATGTCCCAGGTGGGGCTCATCACCAGACGGTTGGTGTTGTTGTACTGCAGCGTGCGGCGGCCCACGGCCACCTCATAGCCGGGCGAGGTGGTGTACTCGCGCACCAGCGGATCGCTGTGCGCCACATTGACGAGCACGGCCAGATCACGGGCGCTGGACTGGTTGCGGCTGGACAGCCCGGTGGGCTCCACGTAGCGGGTATCGGTCATGCCCAGCAGACGGGCCTTGGCATTCATCTGCTGGACAAAGGCATCAAGGCCACCAGGGAAAGTGCGGCCCAGGGCATGGGCAGCGCGGTTTTCACTGGACATCAGGGCCAGGTGCAGCATTTCACCGCGCGTGAGCGTGGTGCCGACGGCCAGGCGCGAGCTGCTGCCCTTTTCGGTATCCACGTCGTCCTGCGTGATGGTGATGGTTTCATCCATCGGCAGATGGGCCTGGGAAATCAGCAGGCCGGTCATCAGCTTGGTCAACGAGGCGATGGGCAAGACGGCATGGTCGTTCTTGCTCAGCAGCACCTCATGGGTGTCCTGGTCCAGGACCAGGGCCACGCTGCTCTTGAGATCCAGAGGATCGGCCACCGCATGCAGACCGGCCATCTGGCCGAAGGACAGGCGTGGCTCGTAGGCAACGGCGCGAATGGGGCTGGCCACGCTGCGTGCAGCGACGCGGCTGGGCTGGCGCGCGCTCTTGGCAACGCGCTTGCCCTGGGGAGCGGCCGTGGCGCGCTCCTTCACCGCCTTCTTCTTGACAGGGGCCACGGCCACCTGTTTCTTGGCAACTTTCTTGGCGGGCGCGGCATATGCGCCCGGAGCAGCAAGAGCACAACTCAGGGCCAGAAAGGACATGACCTGAGCAAATCGACCGAGGCGGGCACGGCGTAGGGTGGGCATGAGAAATGCTCCAAGCAGCAAGAATTTGTGACTAGACCTTACATTAATCGAAAAAGTCGCACTGTGACAATAACTTGTGCGACTTTTCGATAATTTAAGTGAAATTATAAGGCGAGTGCTTACCCCTGCGCAGCCACGATCTCTGCATTGCTGTGTAATTTGTTCAACGCGCTCAGATAGGCCTTGGCAGAAGCCACGACGATGTCAGGGTCGGCGCCCACGCCGTTGACCACGCGCCCGCTGCGCTGCAGGCGAACGGTCACTTCGCCCTGGCTTTCGGTGGAGCCGCTGATGGCGTTGACCGAGTACAGCAGCATCTCGGCACCGCTCTTCACCTCGGACTCGATGGCCTTGAACGAGGCATCGACCGGGCCATTGCCGTCGGACTGGGCCTTGATCTCTCGGCCGTCGCGGCTGAACACCACTGACGCGTGTGGGCGCTCACCTGTCTCGCTTTGCTGAGCCAGCGAGATGAACTGGAAGGGGTCGGCCTGCTGATGCGCGTCCTGCTCGGTCACCAGGGCCAGGATGTCCTCGTCGAAGATCTCGCTCTTGCGGTCGGCCAGCTCCTTGAAGGCGGCGAAGGCGGTATTGATCGCGGCTTCGCTGTCCAGCTCCACGCCCAGCTCGTGCAGGCGCTGCTTGAAGGCGTTGCGGCCGCTGAGCTTGCCCAGCACGATCTTGTTGGCGCTCCAGCCCACGTCCTCGGCACGCATGATCTCGTAGGTGTCGCGCGCCTTGAGCACGCCGTCCTGGTGAATGCCGGAGGCGTGGGCGAAGGCGTTGGCCCCCACCACGGCCTTGTTGGGCTGCACCACGAAGCCGGTGGTCTGGCTGACCATGCGGCTGGCGGCCACGATGTGCAGGGCGTCGATGTTGACGTCCAGGCCAAAGTAGTCCTTGCGCGTCTTGATGGCCATCACCACCTCTTCCAGCGAGCAGTTGCCGGCGCGCTCACCCAGGCCATTGATGGTGCATTCGATCTGGCGGGCGCCGCCGAGCTTGACGCCGGCCAGCGAGTTGGCCACGGCCATGCCCAGGTCGTTGTGGCAGTGCACGCTCCAGACCGCCTTGTCGCTGTTGGGCACGCGCTCGCGCAGGTTCTTGATGAAGGCGCCGTAGAGCTCGGGAATGGCATAGCCCACGGTGTCGGGCACGTTGATCGTGGTTGCGCCCTCGGCGATCACGGTCTCGATGACGCGGCACAGGAAATCCGGGTCGCTGCGGTAGCCGTCCTCCGGGCTGAACTCGATGTCGGCAATCAGGTTGCGCGCAAAGCGCACGGATTGGCGCGCCTGCTCCAGCACCTGCTCGGGCGTCATGCGCAGCTTTTTCTCCATGTGCAGCGCGCTGGTCGCAATGAAGGTGTGAATGCGCGCGCGGTTGGCGTCCTTCAGAGCCTCGGCCGCACGGGCGATGTCACGGTCATTGGCCCGCGCCAGCGAGCAGATGGTGGAGTCCTTGATGGCGCGCGCAATGGCCTGCACCGACTCGAAGTCACCATTGGAGCTCGCCGCAAAACCGGCCTCGATCACATCGACCTTCAGCCGTTCGAGCTGGCGCGCGATGCGCAGCTTCTCGTCGCGGGTCATGGAGGCACCGGGCGACTGCTCGCCGTCACGCAAGGTGGTGTCGAAAATGATCAATTGGTCGGTCATGGGGAGTCTCGTCTTTCTTGTGGATGCGAAGCCCCTGCCCACGGGCAGGCGATGAAAAAAGCCGGTGCGCTTGTGGCTGCACCGGCTCGGGAACGAAATTCAGGCGGCGACTGCCTCCTGCGCCACCGCATTCTCGGCGGAGGGAACACGCTGCAAGCCCGACATGATGGCCCGGAACGAGGCAGAGACGATATTCGCATCGACCCCCACGCCGTAGCACACGTGGGACTCGTCCACGCGCAGTTCCACATAGGCGATGGCCTTGGCGTTGGCGCCTTCGCCAATGGCGTGCTCGGCATAGTCCAGCACGCGCACCGCGCGGCCGCTGTGCTCGCTCAGCGCCTGCACGAAGGCGTCGATCGGGCCCGTGCCCTCGGCCTCGACCGTGCGCTTGCCGCCCTCGACGGCCAGGTCGGCCGACAGGCTGACCACACCATCGTTCTCGCTCAGCCGGTAGTGCGGCGCCTGCACGGATTGCAGGCCGTATTCGCGCTGGAACAGATTCCACAGGTCGGCGGCAGCCAATTCCTTGCCGCTGGCATCCATCTCGCGCTGCACGACCTGGCTGAACTCGATCTGCAGGCGGCGCGGCAACTGGAGGCCATATTCGCTTTCAAGCAGATAGGCGATGCCGCCCTTGCCCGACTGGCTGTTGACGCGGATCACGGCCTCATAGCTGCGACCCAGGTCCTTGGGATCGATGGGCAGATAGGGCATGTCCCAGATGTCGCCGTCCTTGCGGTCGGCGAAGGCCTTCTTGATCGCATCCTGGTGCGAGCCAGAGAACGAGGTGTAGACCAGATCGCCCACGTAGGGATGGCGCGGGTGCACGGGCAACTGGTTGCAATGCTCGACCGTGCTGCGGATGCCGTCGATATCGGAGAAATCCAGCCCGGGCGACACGCCCTGGATGTACATGTTCAGCGCCACGTTGACCACGTCGAGGTTGCCCGTGCGCTCGCCGTTGCCGAACAGGCAGCCTTCGAGGCGGTCGGCACCGGCCATCAGCGCGAGCTCGGCCGTGGCCGTGCCCGTGCCGCGATCGTTGTGGGGATGGACGGACAGCACGATGGAATCACGGCGCTGGATGTGGCGGTGCGTCCACTCCACCATGTCGGCAAACAGATTGGGCGTGGAATGCTCCACCGTGGTGGGCAGGTTGATGATGCACTTGCGCTCGGGCGTGGGCTGCCATACATCGGTGACGGCATCGATGACGCGCTTGGAAAACTCCAGCTCGGTGTCCGAATACATCTCGGGCGAGTACTGGAAGGTCCATTGCGTCTGGGGGTAGCCGGCAGCGATCTCGTTGAACATGCGGGCATTGGTGGTGGCCAGCTCGACGATCTCGTCTTCACTCATGTTCAACACCACGCGGCGCATCACGGGCGCGGTGGCGTTGTAGAGATGGACGATGGCACGGGGCACGCCTTCGAGCGCTTCGAAGGTACGGCGGATGAGGTGCTCGCGCGCCTGGGTCAGCACCTGGATGGTCACGTCATCGGGAATGCGGTTTTCCTCGATGAGCTTGCGCATGAAGTCGAACTCCACCTGCGAAGCGGAGGGAAAACCGACCTCGATCTCCTTGAAGCCGATCTTCACCAGCTGCTCGAACATGCGCATCTTGCGATCGATGTCCATGGGCTCGATCAACGCCTGGTTGCCATCGCGCAGATCCACGCTGCACCAGATCGGAGCCTTGGTAATCGTCGCGTCGGGCCAGCTGCGATTTTGCAGACGCACGGGAGCGAAAGCGAACGGACGGTACTTGGTCGAAGGGTTTTGCAACATGGCTGAAGTGCTTTCTATCGTCTAGGTAAAAACAAGACCCACCTGCTCCAGCGACCCCACAAATGCAAAACGGCCCGTCGCTGGTGCAAACGGGCCGTGAAAGTAGGTATGTACGCGCGCGCTACTGTCTCTGCCCGTTGGACATCAGTAGTAGAGCTAGCGACAGGTATTGCATTCGGACGACTTTAGCACAGGTTCACAAAGGCTGTGAAGATGCTGCGCCGCATCACTTGTGCAGGCCGCGCTCCTCGGGCTCGTCGGTCGAGGTGCTGATGACGCTGGTGCGCTGGCCCTTGGCCTTGCGCCAGGCGTAGACGCCATAGCCCGAGAAACCGTAGAGCAGGAACACGCCGAACAGCACGATGGGCGGGTGGATGTTGATGATGGCAATGCCCAGCGCAATCAGCACGATGGCGGCAAACGGCACGCTCTTCTTGAAGTGCACGTCCTTGAAGCTGTAGAACGGCACATTGGTGACCATGGTCAGGCCCGCGTACAGCGTCAGGAAGAACATGATCCAGGTGATCTGCGTCCAGCTCAGCCAGGCATCCTGCCCGCGCAGCAGGCCCGCTTCGTCCAGCAGCCAGATGAAGCCCGTGACCAGCGCCGCCGCCGCAGGCGAAGGCAGGCCCTGGAACCAGCGCTTGTCCACCGTGCCGGTATTCACGTTGAAACGCGCCAGCCGCAGTGCGGCGCAGGCGCAATAGACAAAGGCGGCAATCCAGCCCCAGCGACCAATGCCCTTGAGCGCCCACTCATAGGCGATCAAGGCGGGAGCGGCGCCGAAGGACACCATGTCCGACAGCGAGTCCATCTGTTCGCCAAAGGCGCTTTGCGTATTGGTCATGCGTGCCACACGGCCGTCAAGGCTGTCGAGCACCATGGCGCAGAACACGCCTGCAGCAGCCAGTTCGAAGCGGCCGTTCATGGCCATCACGATGGCGTAGAAGCCACCGAACAGCGCAGCCAGCGTGAACAGGTTGGGCAGGATGTAGATACCCTTGCGGCGCTTGCGCACCACCACGCCCTCAATCTCGTTGGACTCATTGTGGTTTTGCATCAATCCAGCCTCCAGCACAGCGCCTACGGGCGCGGGCAGCTATTAAAACGATAGTATTCTAAGGGAGCGGACCGCGCCGCCCCGAAAGGGTCAGTGTACCTGCGCGCCGCACCCCTTCCCTGCACGAAAAAGGCCACCCGTCGGGGTGGCCTTGTCCTGCACCTTGCGTAGGCCGCTTGCGCGACCCAGGCAAGATGGAATGCAGCAATCTCAGTTGCGGCTCTGGTCAACCAGCTTGTTCTTGGAGATCCAGGGCATCATGGCGCGCAGCTGGCCACCGACCTTCTCGATGGCGTGGTCGGCGTTCATGCGGCGGCGGGCCGTCATGCTCGGGTAGTTGGTGCGGCCTTCCTGGATGAACATCTTGGCGTATTCGCCCGTCTGGATGCGCTTGAGGGCAGCACGCATGGCTTCGCGCGACTTGTCGTTGATGACTTCGGTACCCGTCACGTACTCGCCGTATTCGGCGTTGTTCGAGATCGAGTAGTTCATGTTGGCGATGCCGCCTTCATACATCAGGTCCACGATGAGCTTGAGCTCATGCAGGCACTCGAAGTAGGCCATTTCGGGAGCGTAGCCGGCTTCGGTCAGGGTCTCGAAGCCCATCTTCACCAGTTCCACCGCGCCGCCGCACAGAACGGCTTGCTCGCCGAACAGGTCGGTCTCGGTTTCTTCCTTGAAGTTGGTCTCGATGATGCCGCCCTTGCCGCCGCCGTTGGCCATGGCATAGGACAGGGCCAGGTCACGGGCCTTGCCGGACTTGTCCTGGTACACAGCGATCAGCGAAGGCACGCCGCCGCCCTTCAGGTACTCGGAACGCACGGTGTGGCCAGGACCCTTGGGGGCGACCATGATCACGTCCAGATCGGCGCGGGGCACGACCTGGTTGTAGTGGATGTTGAAGCCGTGGGCAAAGGCCAGCGTGGCGCCTTGCTTGATGTTGGGGGCCACGTTGTTGTTGTAGACCTCGGGGATGTTCTCATCCGGCAGCAGGATCATGACCAGGTCGGCGGACTTCACGGCGTCATCGACTTCCGCGACGGTCAGGCCAGCCTTGGCGACCTTGTCCCAGGAAGCGCCGCCCTTGCGCAGGCCGACCACGACCTTCACGCCGCTTTCGTTCAGGTTTTGCGCGTGTGCGTGGCCCTGGCTGCCGTAGCCGATGATGGCAACGGTCTTGCCCTTGATCAGGCTCAGGTCACAGTCCTTGTCGTAGAAAACTTTCATGTTGGCTCCAGGCTTCGTGTGTGTAGGGGTTGAAAAGGGGAAGGGGACAGGTTTCAGGTGCGTTGCAGCGCATCAAACGCGCAGGATGCGTTCGCCGCGGCCGATGCCGCAGGAGCCGGTGCGCACGGTTTCCAGAATGGCCGTGCGGTCCAGCGCCTGCAGGAAGGCGTCGTTCTTGGATTGGTCGCCGGTCAGCTCGACCGTGTAGCTCTTTTCGGTCACGTCGATGATGCGGCCGCGGAAGATGTCCGCCATGCGCTTCATCTCCTCGCGTTCCTTGCCCACGGCGCGGACCTTGACCATCATGAGTTCGCGCTCGGTATAGGAGCCTTCGGTCAGGTCCACGACCTTGACGACTTCGATCAGGCGATTCAGGTGTTTTGTGATCTGCTCGATCACGTCTTCGGAGCCATTCGTCTGAATGGTCATGCGCGACAGCGATGCGTCTTCCGTGGGGGCCACGGTCAGCGATTCGATGTTGTAGCCGCGGGCCGAGAACAGGCCCACCACGCGCGACAAGGCTCCCGGCTCGTTTTCGAGCAGCACGGCAATGATGTGTTTCATGAAAGAAAGATTCCTCTTTTCGCTGCCCTCCCCCGGCGCCGGTAAACGTCGGGCTTGGCAGGCAATAGATTCGTCAAAGGGGCCGCCTCGAGGACGGCTCACTGGAACGGATGCGGCAGGAATGAACCCGGGCAGATCCCGCAAGGGACCATGCTCAGAGGTCGTCAGCCCCCAGCAGCATCTCGGTGATCCCACGGCCGGCCTGCACCATGGGGAACACATTCTCGGTGGGATCGGTACGGAAGTCCATGAACACCGTGCGGTCCTTGAGCTTGCGTGCCTCGCGCAGGGCGGGCTCCACGTCCTCGGGGCGCTCGATCAGCATGCCCACGTGGCCATAGGCCTCGGCCAGCTTCACGAAGTTGGGCAGCGAGTCCATGTAGCTGCTGCTGTAGCGGCCCGAATACTCGATCTCCTGCCACTGGCGCACCATGCCCAGGTAGCGGTTGTTCAGCGACACCACCTTGACCGGCGTGTTGTACTGCAGGCAGGTGGCCAGCTCCTGGATGTTCATCTGGATGGAGCCTTCACCCGTGATGCAGAACACCTCGGAATCCGGCTTGGCCAGCTTGATGCCCATGGCGTAGGGCAGGCCCACACCCATGGTGCCCAGGCCGCCGGAGTTGATCCAGCGGCGCGGCTCGTCGAAGCGGTAGTACTGCGCGGCCCACATCTGGTGCTGGCCCACGTCGGACGTGATGTAGGCATCGGCGTCGCGGGTCATGTTCCACAGCGTCTCCACCACGTACTGGGGCTTGATGACCGAGCCATCGCCACGGCTGTACTGCAGGCAGTCGCGGCTGCGCCAGCCTTCGATAGTCTCCCACCATTGACCCAGGGCCGCTGCGTCGGGACGGGCACTTGCCTCGCGGATCATGGAGATCAGCTCGGTCAGCACCTCCTTGACGTCGCCCACGATGGGCACGTCCACCTTCACGCGCTTGGAGATGGAAGAGGGATCGATGTCGATGTGGATGATCTTGCGCTCCACCGACATGAAATGCTTGGGGTTGCCGATCACGCGGTCATCGAAGCGTGCACCCACCGCCAGCAGCACGTCGCAGTTCTGCATGGCATTGTTGGCTTCGATGGTGCCGTGCATGCCCAGCATGCCCAGGAACTTGCGGTCGCTGGCCGGATAGGCACCCAGGCCCAGCAGCGTATGCGTGACCGGGTAGCCCAGCATGTCCACCAGCGTGCGCAGCTCGTTGCAGGCATTGCCCAGCAGAACGCCGCCGCCCGTGTAGATATAGGGACGCTTGGCAGCCAGCAGCAACTGCAGCGCCTTGCGGATCTGGCCCGCATGGCCCTTGCGCACCGGGTTGTAGGAGCGCATCTCCACCTTCTCGGGGTAGCCGGCGTAGAGAGCCTTCTTGAAGGACACATCCTTGGGGATGTCCACCACCACAGGGCCGGGACGGCCGGTGCGCGCGATGTGGAAGGCCTTCTTCATCGTGTCCGCCAAATCGCGCACATCCTTCACCAGGAAGTTGTGCTTGACGATGGGGCGGGTGATGCCGACGGTGTCGCATTCCTGGAACGCATCGGTGCCGATGTAGGCCGTCGAGGTCTGGCCGCTGATCACGACCAGGGGAATGGAATCGGTGTAGGCGGTGGCAATGCCGGTCACGGCGTTGGTCAGGCCGGGACCCGAGGTCACCAGGGCCACGCCGACTTCACCCGTGGCACGGGCAAAACCGTCTGCCGCATGCACGGCCGCCTGCTCGTGGCGCACCAGCACATGCTGAATGGAATCTTGTTTGTAGAGGGCGTCGTAGATGTACAGAACCGCACCGCCCGGATAGCCCCAAAGCTGCTTGACACCTTCGGCCTGCAGGGACTTGACGAGGATCTCGGAGCCCATCAGCTCCTGGGATGCATGGGACTGCGACGCCGCTGCTGCCGCGCTGGAGTACTCGGCTTTGGAAATTTCCATGATCAACCTTTGTGAATTTCTCTAACGAAAAACCTTGGGTGCCCCTTGCCTGAAGCCCTTGTGAGGCCGGTGCGGGACTTAGGACCAACAGACATGGGCGAGTGAGTAAACGCCGGACCGTGACCCGTTTGCCTTTTTGAATTGCAGCAGACATTATCGCACTGCAACAAGCCTGCGCGCCATCCTGCGAAAAAAATTGACAGTGCGGTGCGATAATCAGGCCCCGCACCCGTTCAGCCCCTCATCAACGAGCCCCTCATCCGGGCCTGCGTTCCTTTTGGCAACCGAGCAAGAACTATCCGACTTCCTCAAAAGCGTAGAAAAGCGAGCCTTCAAGCGCAGCTTTTTTCACGTCCGGGATGAGGAGGCGGCGCTGGACATCGTGCAGGACAGCATGCTCAAACTGGCGCAGCACTATGGCGACAAGCCCATCAACGAGCTGCCCATGCTGTTCCAGCGCATCCTGTCCAACAGCACGCTGGACTGGTTTCGCAGGCAAAAAACGCAGAACGCCCTCTTCACCCGCATGAGCGACCTGGAGGCCTCGGCCGGCGACGATGCGGACTTCGACTGGCTAGAAACCTACGCCGACTCAGGCCAGAACGGCGAAACCGCCCGCAGCGCCGAAGATCTGACCGAGCGGGCCCAGATTTTGCAAAGCATTGAAAAAGAGATACAGGAGCTTCCAGCACGTCAACGCGAAGCTTTCCTGATGCGTTATTGGGAAGAGATGGACGTCGCGGAGACCGCTGCCGCGATGGGGTGTTCCGAAGGAAGTGTAAAAACACATTGTTTCCGCGCCATCCAGACATTGAGCAAGGCACTGAAGGCCAAAGGAATCGAGCTATGAAGACTGCGCCCACTCTCACTCTCCACAGCGAAATGGCGGCCGACCGCATCGCACGCCGGATCACCGCGCGCCTGGGTGACGGCGAGGCGTTGCTGCCATACGACATCACCGAACGGCTGCGCGCTGGGCGCGAGCGCGCCCTGTCCGTTCGCCGGCGCGAACTGCGCGCTGCACCGCTGCAGACCGCCAGCGCAACCCAGGCTCAGGGCGGCACGCTGACGCTGGGCTCGGGCGACGAGGGCGGCACCTGGTGGCGCGCGCTGATCTCGGCCGTGCCGGTGCTGGCGTTGATCGTTGGCCTGGTGGTCGTCAACGTGCAGACGGACCAGACAGGTCTGACAGAGGTTGCCGAGGTGGACACCGCCTTGCTGACCGATGATCTGCCGCCCGCCGCCTACGCCGACCCCGGCTTCATCCAGTACCTGAAGACTTCGGCCACCAACACGGAACGCTGATCCCCGCCTTGCCTGCCTGCATGCCCACTGATTCACGCGCCGCGTTCCACCGCTCAGCCGCCGCCATCCTGGCGGCGGTGCTGTTGATGGCGCTGGCCTGGACCGGCTGGCGCGTCGTGCAGCAGGTACGGCTGGCACCCAGCACCGTCTCGCCGGCCACGATCGCAGCCTCCAAGACCCTGCACGGTGATGCAGCCACACGCCAGCGCGCCACGGACCTGGCCTCCGGCCCGCGCTGGGCAGAGCTGACACCGGCGCAAAGCAGCGTGCTTGAACCCCTGTCCGAGCGCTGGTCCATGATGGATGCGCTGCAAAAGCGCCGCTGGATGGCGCTGGCCGAGGGCTGGGACAAGCTCAGTGAAAAAGAGCAGGAAAAGCTGCGCGATCGCATGCAGACCTGGTCCAGCCTCAGCGCCCAGCAGCGCAGCCAGGCCCGCCTGAATTTCGCCCTGACCAACCGCCTGGCCACCGACAAGCGCGCCCAATGGGAGGCCTACCAGGCGCTCAGCGACGAGGAAAAACGCCTGCTGGCCGCGCGCGCCGCGCCCAAGGCCAAGGGCGCCGCCACCGCCATAGAGCCCGTGGCCCCCAAGCGGCTGGCGCGGATTCCGGCGGCCTCGGTGGCTCCGGCCACCATTCCGAATCCGCCGAAGATTCCGCCCGCCACCATCTACAACCCGCCGCTTCCGGTACCCCCTGCCCCATCCCCTGCGGCCGTGGAAACCCATCCCGTGCGCCCGCCGGCGCTGGTGGAGACAGCGCCGGTGGAAGTGCCCTCGGCCACGCCCATGCCTTTGCCGCCCATGGAACTGCATGACAGCCCCGATGCTGCATCCCAGCCATCGCACGGCGAAGCGCCCCTCTCGCATTGACGCACTGACGCACCGATCTCCCCGTCCGCATGACGAACGCCACATCCCCCGCCTCCACCACGGCAGCCGCAATCGCATCCTCCCCACAGATGGCCCCGCGACTGGCGCGGCGCATGGCCTGCTGGCTCTACGAGGGCATGCTGCTGTTCGGCGTGGTCTTCATTGCAGGCTATCTGTTCGGCACCCTGTCGCAGACACGCAATGCCATGGACAACCGCCATGCGCTGCAGGCCTTCATGTTCGTGGTGCTGGGCATCTATTTCGTCTGGTTCTGGTCCAAGGGCCAGACGCTGGCCATGAAGACCTGGCACATCCGCCTGGTGGATGCAGCTGGCCAGCCCGTCAGCCAGTTGCGCGCGCTGCGGCGCTATGTGTTCAGCTGGATCTGGCTGCTGCCGCCGCTGGCGGCTTACTCGACCGGCGTGCCTGCACTGACCACGCTGATGCTGCTGGTGCTGTGGGTGGCGCTCTGGGCGCTGCTCAGCCGCTTTCATCCGCGCCGCCAGTTCTGGCATGACGCATGGGCCGGCACCCAGTTGATCCACCAGGCACCGGCACCCAGGAAAAAGCACTGACAGGCCCAGAGGCAGCGTCGCATCTCCTACACTCGCAAGCATGCCCGCCGCATCTCCCGACCCGACCGACAGTGCACCTGTCAATCCCCAGAAAAGCCGCACAGGCCTGACGCGTGTCTGGCACGCAGCAGGCTATTCGCTGTCGGGCCTTCGCGCCGGATGGAATGAAAAAGCCTTCCGCCAGGAAGCGCTGGCCGCCATCGTGCTGATCCCTGCCGCCTTCTGGCTGGGAAGCAGCTGGATCGAGGTCGCACTGCTGGCGGGCACCGTCTTGCTGGTGCTGATCGTGGAGCTGCTCAACAGCGGCATCGAGGCCGTGGTCGATCGCATAGGCCCCGAATGGCACGTTCTGTCCAAGCAGGCCAAGGACATGGGCAGCGCGGCCGTGATGCTGGCGCTGCTGCTGTGCGCCGGCGTCTGGCTGGCCGCCCTCTATCAACGGTTCATTGCATGACAAATCCCACGTTTTCCATTTGTGTGTATTGCGGCTCGCGCCCCGGCGACCAGCCCGGATTCATCGAGGCGGCCCGCGCCACCGGCCGCTGGATCGGCGAGCACGGCGGCCAGCTGGTCTATGGAGGCGGCCGCAGCGGCCTGATGGGCGAGGTGGCCGAAGCCACGCGGCAGGCCGGCGGCCGCGTCGTGGGCGTGATCCCGCAGGCGCTGGTGGACAAGGAACTGGCCAACCATGCCTGCGATGAACTGCACATCGTCCAGACCATGCACGAGCGCAAGGCCATGATGGCCGAGCGCAGCGATGCCTTCGTCGCCCTGCCCGGCGGCATAGGCACCTTCGAGGAATTGTTCGAGGTCTGGACCTGGCGCCAGCTGCGCTACCACGACAAGCCCATCGGCCTGCTCAATGTGGATGGCTACTACGACAGCATGCTGCAGTTCCTGCAGACCTGCGTGGGCCATGGCTTCATGGGCGAGTGGCAGATGGGACTGATCGAAAGCGGCAGCGACATCCCCACGCTGCTGCAATCCCTGGTGCAGAACGCCGGCACGGGCCTGGAGACTGCGCCCTTGCGCGCCGTGATCTGAACACAAGCGGAAACGGAAACGGCCACCCTTGAGAGGATGGCCGCCAGCGTCGAGATATCAGGAATGCAGGGCGCCGAATGCGCCCTGCCCTGCTCTCGGACTCAAATGGCTCCGTCGTCGAGCTCGCCGGTACGGATGCGCACCACGCGCTCCACGGCCGTGACGAAGATCTTGCCGTCACCGATCTTGCCCGTGCGCGCCACGTTGACGATGGCGTCCACGCAGCGGTCCACGTCCTCGGTGCGGACCACGACCTCGATCTTCACCTTGGGCAGGAAGTCCACCACGTACTCAGCACCGCGGTAAAGCTCGGTATGGCCCTTCTGGCGGCCAAAGCCCTTGACCTCGGTGACGGTCAGGCCGTTGACGCCGCAGTCGGCCAGTGCCTCGCGGACCTCTTCCAGCTTGAACGGCTTGATGATGGCGGTGATCATTTTCATGGGGTGAACTCCTCAGTGCATGCAATACGGGGCAAGACGGCTGGCCGGGAAACCCCGCCGCCTCAGGTGCTTCAAGCGCGAAAGCGGTTGGTGATGGGGTAGCGCCAATCCTTGCCGAAGCTGCGGCGCGTCAGTCGCGGCCCCACGGGCGCCTGGCGGCGTTTGTACTCGTTGATCTGGATCAGGCGCGTCACTCGCTCCACATCGGCGCTGGCGTATCCGTCGGCCACGATGGAGGCGATGCTTTCGTTATTTTCCATGTAACGGCGCACGATGGCATCGAGCACCTCATAAGCGGGCAGGCTGTCCTGGTCTTTCTGGTCAGGGCGCAGTTCGGCGCTGGGCGGGCGCGTGATGATGCGATCCGGAATGGGGTCCAGCCCCGTGCCGAACGGATCGTTGGCATTGCGCCAGCGCGCCAGCGCAAAGACCTCGGTCTTGAGCACGTCCTTGATCACCGCAAAGCCGCCCGCCATGTCGCCATAGAGCGTGCAGTAGCCGGTGGACATCTCGCTCTTGTTGCCCGTGGTCAGCACCACGGAGCCGAACTTGTTGGACAGGCCCATCAGCAAGGTGCCGCGGATGCGGGCCTGCAGGTTTTCTTCGGTCGTGTCCTCGGCGCGGCCCGCGAAGGCCGGGGCCAGGGCGGCCTTGAAGGCCTCGAACTGCGGTGCGATGGAGATTTCGTCATAGCGCACGCCCACGCGCTCGGCCATGTCACGCGCGTCGATCCAGCTGATGTCGGCCGTATAGGGCGAAGGCATCATCACCGTATGCACCTTGTCAGCTCCCAGGGCATCGACTGCAATCGCCAGCACCAGGGCCGAGTCGATACCGCCCGACAGGCCCAGCAGGGCGCCGGGGAAACGGTTCTTGCCCACGTAGTCGCGCACGGCCAGCACCAGGGCGGACCACAGCGCCGGCAGGTGCCCTGGCTGCGCAATCACCTCGCCGGCCAGCACCAGCGCATGCCCGCCCGTGCGGACCTCCACCCGCGGCAAGGCCTCGGCAAAGGCCGGCGCGCGCGCGGCAATGGAGCCGTCCGCCTGCACGGCAAAGGAGCTGCCATCAAAGACGATTTCATCCTGGCCGCCAACCAGATGTGCGTAGACCAGGGGCAAGCCGGTCTCGCACGCACGCGCGGCCAGCGTGGCTTCGCGTTCGGCCTGCTTGCCCTCATGGAAGGGCGAGGCATTGATCACGGCCAGCAATTGCGCACCGGCCTGGGCGGCGGCGCGTGCGGGTTCGGGATGCCAGGCGTCCTCGCAGATCAGCAGGCCCACGCGCACACCCTGCACTTCGATCACGCAGGGCGATTGGCCGGCCACAAAGTAGCGCTGCTCGTCGAACACGCCGTAGTTGGGCAGGCATTGCTTGGCATGGCTGCATTCCACGCGCCCGTCGCGCAGCACGCTGGCCGCATTGCGCAACGCGCCACCGGCGCCCGGGTCGCGCCAGGGATGGCCCAGCACCAGCGCCAGGCCCGGCCATTGCGCGGTCTCCAGCGCAAGCTGCTGCACGGCCTGGTCGCAGGCATCCAGAAAGGCGGGGCGCAGATACAGGTCTTCGGCCGCATAGCCGCACAGGGCAAGCTCGGGCGTCAGCAGCAAGCGTGCTCCCGTGGCATAAGCTTCACGGGCTGCGGCAATGATTTTCTGGACATTGCCGGGCAGGTCGCCCACGACAAAGTTGAGCTGGGCAGTGCAGATGGAGAGCGTCATGGAATGCAATGGAGCCAACAGGGCCGACAAGGCCACCCCACAGCGAAAGGCGGCAGCGCGCGTCACACCGGCCTGCAAGGAATGGCATGGCTGAAACCGCAATTATCACCCGCGTGCTGGACAGCGTGCAGCAGCTCGATGCCCAGGCATGGAATGCGCTGCTGGCATCGCAGGCCGCGCCCACTCCCTTCATGCGCCACGAGTACCTGAGCGCGCTGGAATCCAGCGGCAGCGCCGTGCCGCAAACCGGCTGGGCCGGCCGCGTGGTCACGCTCTGGCAGGGCGGCGAGCTGGTCGCCGCCTGCCCGGTCTACGCCAAGGCGCACTCCTATGGCGAGTACGTGTTCGACTTTGCCTGGGCACGTGCCTACGCCCAGCACGGGCTGGATTACTACCCCAAGGGCGTGCTGGCCGTGCCTTTCACGCCCGTGCCGGGCAGCCGCCTGCTGGCGCGCACGCCCTTGCTGCGTGCAGCCCTGGTGCGCGCGGTGCGCGAATGGGCCCAGGCGCAGCAGCTGTCTTCGCTGCACCTGCTGTTCAGCGATGCAGAGGATCTGGCAGCCTGCGATGCCGACGGCTGGATGCAGCGCAGCACCGTGCAGTTCCACTGGACCAACCAGGGCGCCGATGGCGCCGGGCACGGCGATTTCGAACACTTTCTGGCGACGCTGAACCAGGAAAAGCGCAAGAAGATACGCCAGGAAAGGCGCAAGGTGCATGAGGCCGGCGTGCGCTTTCGCGCCCTGCACGGGCCGGACATGGGCGCACAGGACTGGGCCTTTTTCTACCGCTGCCACGAGCGAACCTACCTGGAGCATGGCAACGCCCCGTACCTCGAACCGGCCTTCTTCGAGGCCATGGCGCGCCAGATGCCCGAGGCCTGGCTGATGTTCATCGCCGAGCGCGACGGCCAGCCCATGGCCTGCAGCCTGATCGCGCTGGATGCTGCGGCCGCAAGGCTGTCAGCGGGCCATCCAGGCGGACGCGCCCACGCGCCGCAGACCCCGCAGGGAACGGCCTACGGCCGCTACTGGGGTGCACTGGAGCGCGTGGATTGCCTGCATTTCGAGGCCTGCTACTACCAGCCCATCGCCTGGTGCATAGAACGCGGCATTGCGCATTTCGAGGGAGGCGCCCAGGGCGAGCACAAGATGGCACGGGCACTGTTGCCCGTGGTCACCCCCAGCGCCCACTGGATTGCCCACCCGTCCTTTGCCGATGCCATCTCGCGCTTTCTGGACCGCGAGGGCGAGGGCATGGCCGGCTATCTGCAGGAGCTGCAGGCCCACAGCCCGCTGCGCCAGGGGTAAGGCCAGGGCCAAGGCTCAGAAGGTTTCCCAGTCGTCATCGCCCTGACCGGGCTGGCCGGGCTGGCGTGGTGCCGGCTTGCCGGCCTGCGTGGGTCCGGCGCGCGGCCGGATGGGGGGTGTGGCATCGCGCTCAAGCCGGCGGGCCAGCGTCTCGCCGCCTGCAGGCGCACCGCCGCCGCCCAGGGCCGCAGGCCGCGCAGGGCTGGCGGGTGGGGCAGGCCGGACAGGCGGGGCTGCGGGGCGCGTTGCGGCGCTGGCCGGTGCCGCCACCCTGTGCGGCACATGCGCATGGCTGTCCGTGGCGCCACGGGGCAACTGGAAGACGGCCACGGCCTCGACCAGGTCCTGCGCCTGCTTGCGCAGCGAGGCAGCGGCGGCCGCGCTTTCCTCGACCAGGGCCGCGTTCTGCTGCGTGGTCTGGTCCATCTGCGTGACGGCTTCGCCAACCTGGGCCACGCCGGAGCTCTGCTCAGTGCTGGCCGAGCTGATCTCGCCCATGATGTCGGTGACCCGGCCGATGGCGGCCACCACTTCGGTCATGGTCGTGCCTGCGCGGTCCACCAGTTGCGAGCCCTGCTCCACACGCTCCACGCTGGCCGTGATCAGCGCCTTGATTTCCTTGGCGGCCTCGGCGCTGCGCTGGGCCAGCGATCGCACCTCGCCCGCGACCACGGCGAAGCCCCGGCCCTGCTCACCTGCGCGGGCCGCCTCCACCGCGGCATTGAGCGCGAGGATGTTGGTCTGGAAGGCAATGGAGTCGATCACGCCGATGATGTCGCCGATGCGCCGGCTGCTGTCGTTGATGCCCTTCATGGTCTCCACGGCCTCGGCCACCACTTCGCCGCCACGGCGCGCAACGCTGGATGCATTGAGCGCCAGCTGATTGGCCTGGCGTGCGTTGTCGGCGTTCTGGCGCACGGTGGAGCCCAGCTCCTCCATGGAGGCTGCCGTCTGCTCCAGGGCACTGGCCTGCTCTTCCGTGCGGCTGGACAGGTCGGCATTGCCCGAGGCAATCTGCGCGCTGGCCGAGGCCACGCCTTCGGCGTTCTGGCGCACGCTGCGCACGGTCTGCACCAGGCTCGATTGCATGCGCTGCAGCGCGCCCAGCAGCAGGCCGGTTTCGTCATTGCGGTCGATGCGGATGGTCCCGCCCAGGTCGCCGTTGGCCACGCGGTCTGCGGCATCGACCGCATGCGCCAGCGGCGCGCGGATGGAGCGCGTCAGCCACAGGCCGGCCAGCACGGCCAGCAGCACGGCCGCCAGCGCCGCCACGCTGAGGACGACGACCGAGCGCCCGTACACGGCCTCGGCGTTGCGGCTTTCCTGCAAGGCGGCATCACTGTTGAGCTTGACCAGCAGATCCAGCGTGTTCGACGAATCGTTGTAGAGCTTCAGCGACTCGCCGCCCAGCACCGCCTGGGCCTTTTCCTTCTCGCCCTGGCGCGACAGCGCCAGCACCTGCTGGCTCAGTTGCTGGTAGCGCTCGCGTTCCTGGACCAGTTGCGCGTAGAGCCTGCGTTCTTCGTCCGATGACAGCAGCGGCTCATAGGCCTTCTTGCGCTCGGCCAGGCGGCGCTGCAGTTGTTCCAGCTGCTTTTCCGAATCGGTCTTGTAGGCGGCATCGTCATTGTTGACATGGCGCACTTCCAGAAGGCGCGTGCGCACGACATCGGTGCCGATCTGGTTGATCACTTCCACGCTGGGCATGGCGTTGCCCGTGATGACTTCCATGCTGGCGCGCATGGCGCGCAACTGCACCAGCGCCGCAGCCACCACGGCCAGCAGCAGCAGCACCAGCAGGCCGAAGGTGCCCAGCATGCGCGTTGAGATCTTGAGGTTTTTCACGTTCGTCTTTCTTGTCGAAGTCCTGCCATCTTGTTGTGCCTAGCTTTGTGTTGCGCCATGGACAGGCGTCAGCCAGGCCCGGCGCGGACTTCGCAAAAACAGATCTGCCGCAACCGCGCAAGTCGGCTTGTTGGCAGGGATCGGAGAGGGAGAGCCGCCGCGGTGGCGCGGTCCGCTGGAAGACTGATTGCCGCCAGGCGTGGCGGCCATGAGAACAAGGTGATCACGGGATACCCCTTCGTTCCTAGGGAGCGGCGCCAGAAGCCGCCATTGTTCACGCTGTAAGAATAGGACTACATCCACTTACATTCTGCCAGTATCCAGGCATTGTTCAGGACAAGTTCAGGGACTGGTAGTAGGCAGAAACCTTCACTGGCAGATTTGTGCCACAGCCTCTCGCTCCCGTCTTGCGCCAGCTCAGCGGCAGACACAAAAGGAAAGCGGCCCCATGCAAAGCATGGAGCCGCCAGAAAAGGGAGCCGAACTGCGCGTGAGGCCTCAGAATGCGGCCCACTCCTCATCGTCGGCGGTGGTCGTCTTGGTGGCCTTGGTGGCCTTGGTGGCCTTGG
Organism: Delftia sp. SD018; assembly: GCF_017355445.1. NCBI lineage: Bacteria > Pseudomonadati > Pseudomonadota > Betaproteobacteria > Burkholderiales > Comamonadaceae > Delftia > Delftia sp. SD018. The sequence goes on along the minus strand of NZ_JADDRN010000012.1, from coordinate 8,288 downwards.
CCGGGGTGGCCGCAGCGATCTGTTGCGCCGGCCCGGCGGCCATGGGAGCCAGGGCCGGACGCGATGCCAGGGAGGCAACAACCGTTGCGCGCGATGCTGCGGCAGTCGCCACAGTGACAGCTGGCGCATCGGCAGCGGCCGTGCGGAATACCGAGACCGAGGCCACCATGGCCTGTGCCTGCTGCTGCAGCGACTGGGCGGCGGCGGCGCTTTGCTCCACCAGGGCCGCGTTCTGCTGCGTGGCCTGGTCCATCTGCGTGATGGCATCGCCCACCTGGGCCACGCCCGCGCTCTGCTCGCTGCTGGCCGCGCTGATCTCGCCCATGATGTCCGTCACGCGCCGGATGGCGGTGACGATTTCCGACATGGTCTCGCCGGCCTTGTCCACCAGTTGCGTGCCCTGCTCCACGCGCTGCTCGCTGGCCTGGATCAGCGCCTTGATCTCCTTGGCCGCCTCGGCGCTGCGCTGGGCCAGCGAACGGACCTCGCCCGCCACCACGGCAAAGCCCCGGCCCTGCTCGCCAGCGCGGGCCGCTTCCACGGCCGCGTTCAGCGCAAGAATGTTGGTCTGGAAGGCAATGCCGTCGATCACGCCGATGATGTCCGCGATCTGGCGGCTGCTGTCGTTGATGCCCTTCATGGTGTCCACCACCTGGGCCACGACTTCGCCCCCACGCGCGGCGATGCCCGATGCGGAGGCCGCCATCTGGTTGGCCTGGCGCGCGCTGTCGGCGTTCTGCCGCACGGTGGCGCCCAGTTGCTCCATGGAGGCTGCCGTTTCCTCCAGCGCGCTGGCCTGGCTTTCGGTGCGCGCCGACAGATCGGCATTGCCCTGGGCGATCTCACCGGCGGCCAGTGCCACGCCCTGCGCGTTGCCACGCACCTCGCCCACCAGCTCGGCGAGCTTGCGGCGCATGTCTTCCTGTGCGTTGATGAGCTGGCCCATTTCGTCGCGGCGGCGGCTGGTGACCGGCGTCTCCAGATGGCCGGCCGCCACGTTGCGCGCCACATGGACGGCCTGGGCGACGGGGCCGGTCACGGCACGCGTGATGGACCATCCCACCAGGGCGGCAATGGCCACCACCACGGCCAGCGTGCCCAGCACCCAGATGCGGGCGAGGTCAAAGCCTGCCTGCGCCTGCTGGCGCGCCTGCTCTCCCGCCTCGCGCTGCAGGGTCAGCAGGCGGCCGGCGCTTTCGGCCAGCTTGCCGAACTGCGCCTCGGATTCGCCGGCGAACATCAGCCCCATCTCGTCGGCCATGAAGGCCTGCTCCTCGGTGGTCGAATAGTTGCCGGCACGCGCGCGCTCCAGCAGGCGCGCATGCATGGCCAGGAACTGCTGCTTGAAGCCGAGGTAGTCGTCAAAGGCCGCGCGCAGGGCCTGCTGGTCGATCAGCGCACGCAGCGCCGTCTCATGCTCGCCGATGGTCTGCAGCCGGTCCTGCACCTGCTTGGCAAAGCCATCGACCTCGCCCAGGCTGCGCGCCGAGGCGATGCCGGCCTCGTGGCGGCGCAGGCGGTTGTACTCGGAGCGCATGGCGCCCGCATGGAACATGCTGGGCAGGGCCACATCCGACAAATGCAATGCGTTGCGGTGCATCTGCGCCAGTTGCAACCAGGCCACAGCCCCCAGGATGGCCGAGAACAGGACCATGACGAGGAATCCCATGCCCAGCTTCGTGCCCATGCGCCAATCTGCCAACTTCATTTGCTCGCTCCCGGGCTGATGGCTCGCACCAGCGCCTGATTGATCTGTCCAAACCCTGATCCACGACAAAACAAAAAACGCACCCGGCGCGTAGGCAACGGGTGCGTTTCAAATTGTATCAACTGCGAAGCGGGCATTTACCTCAGCGCAGTTGAGACTCCCTCAACGGGAGTGAAAAGGATCAGCCCTTGTAGTTGGCGATGCCGTCCACGACTTCCTTCTTGGCCTCGTCCACGCCCTTCCAGCCCAGCACCTTGACCCACTTGCCCTTTTCCAGGTCCTTGTAGTGCTCGAAGAAATGCTGGATCTGCTTGAGGGTGATCTCGTGGATGTCTTCCAGCGTGTTGATCTTGTCGTAGGCGGGCAGCAGCTTTTGCGTGGGTACGGCCAGGACCTTGCCATCCACGCCGGACTCGTCTTCCATCAGCAGGATGCCGATGGGGCGGCAGGCCACGACCACGCCCGGGGGCAGCGGGAAGGGCGTCATCACCAGCACGTCCACCGGATCGCCGTCGCCGGACAGCGTCTGGGGCACATAGCCGTAGTTGGCCGGGTAGTGCATGGCCGTGCCCATGAAGCGGTCCACGAAGACGGCGCCGCTTTCCTTGTCCACTTCGTACTTGATGGGATCGGAGTTGGCCGAGATCTCGATGACCACGTTGAAGGTTTCAGGAGCGTTCTTGCCCGGTGTGACTTTGTCGAAAGACATGATGGATGAGGAGAGTTGAAACAAAAAAGCCCCCGCAGGGGGATAGCAGCGTGATTTTAGGCGCAGGCACACGCCCCCACGGATGGCTCCGCAGGAACGCCTGCCATGCTACGGCGGCAAGCCTGCGCCAAGCTTGCAGCGCCCGGGCCGTTTTCAGGCGTGTGCGCCGCCCGCGCGCCGCTGCACGGGCCCGCTGCGCTGCTCCACCGCATGCTGCACTTCGCGGCGCAGGCCCAGGGCAAAGCCCAGCTCGGCCAGCACGAACAGCGGCCCGATGACCAGGCCCACGATGTCATCCAGGAAAGCCGGCTTGCGGCCCTCGTAGTAATGGCCCACGAACTGGATCACCCAGCCCACGGCGAAGATGCCCAGGCCCCAGCCCAGCCAAGCCCCCATCGGCAGCATGGCGATGGGCTGGGCCAGCGCCAGCATCAGGGCAAGCACCAGGGCCATGGCGATGCCGTAGCGCAGGTCCAGCAGACAGTAGTAGATGCCTGCCGCCAGTGCCGCCAGCAGGGCCAGGCTCAATGGCAGCTCGGGCAGGCCATCGCCCAATGGGGCAGCCCACTGCAGGCGGGCCAGCAAAATCACCACGGCCCACATGATCAGCGGCACGCCGACGAAGTGCGTGAGGATGTTGCGCGGATCACGGTGATAGTCCGCGTACTGGGACAGTTGGTCGATGAGGGTTTTCATAGGCTGCACCTGCGGTGGATGTTGCGCAACCATGGTGGTGTCATCAAGGATTGGCGTCTGTCATGGATCCGACACAAGCCTCATCGCACACCTCGGGCTTACCCGCACCCGCCCCGGCAGCTCCGGCAGCCCACGCCGCCCCGCGCGGCGTACGGCGCCGTGCTGCGGCCGGCCCGCCGGGCATGGCCGATCTCTGGGCCACCATCGAGGCGGGCCGCTGGTTCCACGCCCTGCCGCCGGAGCTGGGCGCACAGCTCAAGGCACTGGCCCAGCCCCGCACGCTGGCAGCAGGCGACTGGCTGTTCCGGCGCGGCGACCCGCCCTGCGGCCTGTATGCGGTGGCGCGTGGTGCGCTCAGTATCTCGGGAACGGCCGCCTGCGGCGAGCAGGCCCGCACGGCGCTGCTGACCCTGGTGGAGCCTCCCATGTGGCTGGGGGAAATCGCGCTGTTCGATGGAGCCGAGCGCACCCACGATGCCCAGGCAGCCACGGCCTGCACCGTGCTGCACGTGCCCCAGGCCCCACTGCAGGCATGGCTGGCGGCCCATCCCGAACACTGGCAGGTGCTGGCCTTGCTGCTGACCGACAAGCTGCGCGTGTGTCTGATGGCGCTGGAGGAGCACACGCTGCTGCCTGCGCCGCAGCGTCTGGCGCGGCGCCTGGTGCGCATGGCCGAAGGCTTTGACCAGTGGCAGCCGGACGGCCAGGGCCGCCAGCGCTGGCGCCGCGAGCTGGATGTTTCCCAGGAACAGCTGGCGCGCATGCTGGGCCTGTCGCGCCAGACCACCAACCAGATCCTGCAGGAGCTGCAGCAGGCCGGTTGCCTGCAACTGCGGCGCGGCAAGATGGAGGTGCTGGACCGGCAGGGCCTGCGCGACGCGGGCTGGCCCGAGGACTGAAGCCACTGAAGCCGCTGTAGCCGCTGGAGCCACCAAGGCGATCGAGGGGACGCAGCAACGCCCGGGACTGGACAAGCGGCGCGGGCACCCCACAATCGGGCTCCATGCAATACCACTACATCGGCAATGCGTCCGTGCCCACGGAGTCGGGACGCACGATCCCCGTGCTGGACCCGTCGGACGGGCAGGCTTTCGACGAGCTGCAGCGCGGCTCGCCCCAGGACATCGACCTGGCCGTGCGTTCGGCGCGCGAGTGCCAGGACAGCGTCTGGAGCAAGCTTTCTGCCGCAGAGCGCGGTCGCCTGCTGATGCGCCTGTCGGGCAGCGTGCTCCAGCATGCCGATGAGCTCACGGCCATTGAGCAGCGCGACTGCGGCAAGCCCACGCGCCAGGCCCGTGCCGATGTGCTGGCGCTGGCGCGCTACTTCGAGTTCTATGCCGGCGCCTGCGACAAGCTGCACGGTGAGACCCTGCCCTACCAGCAGGGCTACAGCGCCCTGACCTGGCGCGAGCCCCACGGCGTGACCGGCCACATCGTGCCCTGGAACTATCCCATGCAGATCCTGGGCCGCAGCGTGGGCGCGGCGCTGGCTGCGGGCAATACCTGTGTGGTCAAGCCGTCGGAAGACGCCTGCCTGTCCGTGCTGCGCGTGGCGCGGCTGGCCACCGAGGCCGGCTTTCCAGCCGGCGCCTTCAACGTGGTCACCGGCCTGGGTCACGAGGTGGGCGAGGCCCTGGCGCGCCATCCCGGCGTAGACCACCTGAGCTTCACGGGCAGCCCCGGCGTGGGCACGCTGATCCAGCAGGCCGCTGCCGAGCGCCACTGCCCCGTCACGCTGGAGCTGGGCGGCAAGAGCCCGCAGATCGTGTTTGCAGACGCGGACCTCGATGCCGCCGTGCCCGCCATCGTCAACGCCATCGTGCAGAACGCGGGCCAGACCTGCTCGGCAGGTTCGCGCGTGCTGATCGACTCGCTGATCTACGAGCCGCTGCTCGAACGCCTGGGCCAGGCCTTCGAGGCGCTGCGCGTTGGCCCGGCTGCCATGGACCTGGACCTGGGGCCGCTGATCCGCGCCAGCCAGCAGCAGCGCGTCTGGGATTTCCTGTCCGACGCCCAGGTGGCCGGCATTGCCGTGGTGGCGCAGGGCCAGATCGTCGAGGATGCGCCCGACAGCGGCTTTTACCAGGCGCCCACCCTGCTGCGCGACGTGCCGCCCGAGCACCGGCTGGCGCAGGAAGAGATTTTCGGCCCCGTGCTCTGCGCCATGCCCTTCCATGACGAGGACCATGCCGTGCAACTGGCCAACGGCACGGCCTACGGCCTGGTGGCCGGCCTGTGGACGCGCGACGGCGCGCGCCAGTTGCGCATGGCGCGGCGCCTGCGCTGCGGCCAGGTCTTCGTCAACAACTACGGCGCCGGTGGCGGCGTGGAGCTGCCCTTCGGCGGCGTCAAGTCCAGCGGCCATGGCCGCGAAAAGGGCTTCGAGGCGCTCTACGGCTTTACCACGCTGAAGACCGTCGCCATACGGCATGGCTGATCCTGGCGCATGACGGAAAATCGCGGGATGCCCGGCGCCAGCCGGCAGCCCGCGACAGAAAGAACAGCTTCCCCCATGCCCTTGTCCCCCATTCCCGACCGCACGCCCCAGCATGAACGCGACGTGCGCTACCGCAGCTACGCCCGCGCCGACGGCCTCTGGGATATCGAAGGCGAGCTGCGCGACAGCAAAACCCATGACATCGAACTGAGCGGCGGCCGCCACATGCCCGCCGGCACGGCCATACACCACATGTGGATACGCACCACGGTCGATGCCCGCCTGACGGTGCAGGCCATCGAGGTCGTCATGGATTCCCACCCGCTGGGCCACTGCCCCGAGGCCACGCGGGCCCTGCAAAAAATGGTGGGCTGCAGCATGGCGCGCGGCTGGCGCAAGGCCATCAACGAGAACCTGGGCGGCGTGGCCAGCTGCACGCATCTGCGCGAGCTGCTGTTCAACATGGCCACCGCCGCCTTCCAGTCCGTGCCGGGCGTCTTTGGCGATGCCGACCCCAGCCAGCCGCCACGCCACCTGGGCCAGTGCCTGGGCTGGGACTTCAATGGCCCCGGCGTGGCCCGCTATTACCCGCAATTCGTGGGCTGGCAGCCCGGCACAGGCGGCGCGACCCCGATCCCGGCAACCACAGCAACCACCGAAACCCAGGGGGCCTGACCCCCGACCGAGGAGCAAAGCCCGATGCGTGTCCAGGACAAATCCATCATCGTCACAGGCGCCGGCAGCGGCATCGGGGCCGGCATCGCACAGCGGCTGGCCGCCGAAGGTGCCCGGGTCATCGTCAACGACATCGACCGCGAGGCCGGCACGCGCGTGGCACAGTCCATCACCGCCGAAGGCGGCCGGGCACTTTTCGTGCAGGCGGACATGACAAGCAGCGAACAGGTCAAGGCCCTGGTGGAGGCCACGCTGCAGGCGCATGGCCGGCTCGATGCCTTCGTCAACAACGCGGGCTGGACGCACCGCAACCGCCCCATGCTCGAAGTCAGCGAGGCCGAGTTCGACCGCGTCTACGCCATCAACGTCAAGAGCATCTACCTTTCTGCCGTGCACGGCGTGCCCGCCATGCGCGCCAACCCGGCGCTGGCCGATGGCCGCCCTGGCGGCGGCAGCTTCATCAACATCGCCTCCACGGCAGGCCTGCGCCCTCGGCCGGGGCTGACCTGGTACAACGGCTCCAAGGGTGCCGTCATCATCACCAGCAAGTCCATGGCGGCCGAGCTCGGGCCCGAGAACATCCGCGTCAACTGCATCAACCCCGTGTTCAACCCGGACACCGGCCTGGCCGCCGAGTTTGCCGGCGGCCCCGTGGACGAGGAGCGCCGCGCGCGCTTTCGCGCGACGATTCCGCTGGGCCGCTTTTCCACAGCGCTGGACGTGGCCAATGCCGCGCTGTATCTGGCCAGCGACGAGGCCGCCTTCATCAGCGGCACCTGCATCGAGGTGGACGGAGCGCGCTGCGTCTAGACACAGATCAAGAACTGCAGGCTTGCGCAGTGCCTGGACATAGGCATTCGGGCAAAATCGCAGGCATGGCAGAACGAGTGATCCCCCTGGTCGACGAGCGCTCCCCCACGCGCCCGGCCGCCGTGCCAAGTCTGCTGCAGACGCCCACCGGCGATCTGCAGGACAGGCTTGGCCGGTCGCTGCGCGACCTGCGCATCAGCATCACCGACCGCTGCAACTTCCGCTGCAGCTACTGCATGCCCAAGGAAGTCTTCGACAAGAACTACAGCTACCTGCCGCACGGCTCGCTGCTGAGTTTCGAGGAAATCACGCGCACGGCACGCCTGTTCGTGCAGCACGGCGTGCAGAAGATCCGGCTGACGGGCGGCGAGCCGCTGCTGCGCAAGAACGTGGAAACGCTGGTGGAGCAGCTCTCCGCCCTGCGCACGCCCGGCGGCCAGCCCCTGGACCTGACGCTGACCACCAACGGCTCCCTGCTGGCCCGCAAGGCCCGCGCGCTCAAGGACGCCGGCCTGAACCGCGTCACCGTGAGCCTGGACGGGCTGGACGACGCGGTGTTCCGCAGCATGAACGACGTGGACTTCCCGGTCTCCGACGTGCTGGCCGGCATCGAGGCGGCCCAGGCCGCGGGCCTGACCAACATCAAGGTCAACATGGTGGTCAAGCGCGGCACCAACGAAGACCAGATCCTGCCCATGGCGCGCCACTTCCAGGGCACGGGCGTGACCTTGCGCTTCATCGAATACATGGATGTGGGCGCGACCAACGGCTGGCGCATGGACGAGGTCCTGCCCTCCGACGAGGTCATCGCCCGGCTGCGCGCCGAACTGCCCCTGGTGCCGCTGCAGCCCAGCGCCACCGGCGAGACGGCCGTGCGCTGGGGCTATGCCGACGCACGCGGCCTGCACGACCCGTCGCTGGGCGAGGTCGGCGTGATCAGCAGCGTCACCCATGCCTTTTGCGGCGACTGCAACCGCGCACGCCTGTCCACCGAAGGCCGGCTGTACCTGTGCCTGTTCGCCTCCGAAGGCTGGGACCTGCGCAGCCTGCTGCGCAGCGGCGCCAGCGATGCCGAGGTCGCCTCCGCGCTGGCCCCCATCTGGCAGCAGCGCAGCGACCGCTACTCCGAGCTGCGCGCCAGCCTGCCGGCCAGCACGGGCACGCAGCGCAGGCGCATCGAGATGAGCTACATCGGCGGCTGATCCGTGCGGCGTGCGCGGTTGCAGTCGCCGCAAAAGGCATGGGTGACGCTG
>NZ_JADDRN010000011.1:0-186058 GCF_017355445.1 Delftia sp. SD018 | reverse complement strand
CAGGCTGATGTTCGCCTTCTGAATCAGCAGCTTGTACTGATCCGCCTTGGTCCTGGCGAATTTCTCCATTTCCGGCACCTCCCAGGTGATGGGCTGGAAGGCGAAGGTGGCGAATTTCTCGCGCACCTGCGGGTCCTGCAGCACGGCGACCACGTCGGCATGGATCTTGTCGCGCAGGGCGGCGTCCACGCCCTTGGGCGCCAGCAGGGAGACGAAGGAGTTCACGATCAGGTCGGCGGGGCCGCCCGATTCGGCCACGGTGGGCACGTCGGGCATCTGGGCGATGCGCTGGGGCGCGGCCACGGCCAGGTAGCGGATCTTGCCGGATTTGTAGATGCCCTGGCTGGAGGGAATGCTGGCAAAGCTCCAGGCCGGATCGCCATTGGCCACCGAGGTGTAGAGCTGGCTGACCTCGCGGTAGGGCACATGGGTCATCTTGCTGCCGGTCAGGAAGTCCAGCCATTCACCGCCCAGGTGGCCGGGGCTGCCCACGCCCCAGGAGCCGTAGCTGACCTTGCCTGGCTCCGACTTGGCCGCCTTGATCAGGTCGCCCATGCTCTTCCAGGGCGAGTTCGTGGGCACGGCCACGAAGAAGGGCGTGAGGAACAGCGGCGCCACCGGGTCGAAATGCTGCAGCGGGTGGAAGTTGCGCTGCTTGTAGAGGTAGGGCAGGGCGGAGACATGTTCGCTGTCGAGCTGCAGCAGGGTGTAGCCGTCGGGCTTGGCGCGGCGTGCGGCTTCAATGGCGACAAAGCCGCCGCCGCCTGGGCGGTTGTCCACGGTCACGCCCTGCTTCCAGCGGGCGGAGAGCTTTTCTCCCACGATGCGCAGCACGGCGTCAGGGCCGCTGCCCACGGCAAAGGCCGTGATCACGGTGACGGGGCGCGTGGGAAAGCTGGCGGTGCTGCTGGAGCCTGCCTGCGCCCAGGCGCAATGCAGCGGGGCGATGGAGGCCAGCAGCAGGGCGGCACCTGCAAGGGCCTTGCGGCGGGAGGGGGCGGCGCCGAGGCGGCTGGATGGGGATGCTTTCACAGTCTGTCTCCTGTTGGATCTGCTTTTTTCACTGCTTGCAATGCCCCGGTCCTTCTGGCGAGGACTCGGGGCGGGGTAGGGCTGCCGGCAAAAGGTGCGGCGGGGTTCAGGCGAGGTTCAGCCGGCGTCAGGCTGGGCCAGGGGCGCGGCCTGCGCAAAGGCGGGCAGGGCGGCGCAGGCCCTGTCCACAGCGCTGATCAGCGGCCAGCGGTCCAGGTCCACGCCAAAGCGGCGTGCGCTTTCGATTTGGGGCACCAGGTAGACATCGGCCAGCGTGGGTGCGTGGCCGAAGCAGAAGTTGCCGCGCCGCGTGTCCTGCGCCAGCAGTGCCTCGATGGCGTCGAAGCCGTCGGCAATCCAGGTGGCGCACCAGGCGTTGATGGCGGCCTCGTCTGCACCGAACTGGCGGCGCAGGGTCTGCAGGATGCGGCGGTTGTTGATGGGATGCACGTCGCAGCCCACGATAGCGGCCAGCGCGCGCACCTGGGCGCGTTCCTCAGGGTCGGCGGGCAGCAGCGGCGGCTCGGGGTGGCGCTCCTCCAGCCATTCGATGATGGCCGGCGACTGGATCAGCGTGCGGCCGTCGTCCAGCGTCAGCGCTGGCACCAGGCCCTGCGGGTTGACCTGCTTGAACGGCGCCTGGGCCTGCTCGTCCACGCGCAGGTCCACGGGAAAGTAGTCAGGGCGCAGGCCCTTGAGGTGGAGCGCGATGCGCAGGCGGTGCGAGGTGCCGCTGCGGAAAAAACTGTAGAGCTTCATGGTGGTGGTCTCCCTGGCCTTATTCAGGCTGGCCCACGGTGAGCGCGATCTCGCCCACGCCCTGCACATGGCCCGTGATGCGGTCGCCCGGCAGCACGGCGCCCACGCCCTCGGGCGTGCCCGTGTAGATGAGGTCGCCGGGTTGCAGGTGATAGAACAGCGAGAGGTCGGCAATGATTTCGCGGATGTTCCAGATCAGCTTGTCCACGTCGGACTGCTGCCTGGTCTCGCCATTGACGGCCAGTGCAATGGCGCCGGATTCGATCACCTGGCCCGGCATGGGCACGATCTCGCTGGCCACCGAGGACTGCTCCACGTCCTTGCCCAGGTCCCAGGGCCGGCCCTTGTCGCGCGCCACCAGCTGCAGGTCGCGGCGCGTCATGTCCAGGCCGCAGGCGTAGCCGTAGATGTGTTCATGCGCCTGGTCCGCCGCAATGCGAAAGCCCGCCTTGCCGATGGCCACCACCAGCTCCATCTCGAAGTGGTAGTTGTTCGTCTCGGGCGGGTAGGCCACGGTGGCACCCGATTCGGTCAGGGTGGAGGGGGCCTTGGTGAAGTAGAAGGGGCGCTCCACGCTCTTGTCCACCGGGCGGCCCATCTCGACGGCATGGGCGTGGTAGTTGCGGCCCACGAAGAACAGGCGGTTCACGGGCAGGCGCTGCGTGCTGCCGCGCACGGGCAGGGATTGGACGGGGGGCGGGGTCCAGAGGTATTGGGGAGCGGTCATGGTATTGGCGATGGGGGAGTAAAGAGACATCGGAGGATTCAAGGCCGGACTTCGTAGAGGCCCAGCTTTCGGTGCAAAGGAGCCTCGTCGGCCAGGAAGAGGAAGGCGGGCTCGCTGGCGCTGGCATTGGCCAGCGTGGCGGGCGCCCAGCCGGGCACGCAGCAGGTGTCGGCCGGGGCCAGTTCGAAATGGCGGTCCACGGCGGCCACGCTGGCGCCGCCCTCGATGACATGGAACACGCAGGCCGGCGAGCGCGCGGGCAGCTGCAGCGTCTGGCCCGGACGCAGCATCAGTGCGTAGAAGCCCAGGATGTTTTCGCAGTCGGCCCCGGTCTCGGGGTTGGTGTAGGCCAGCTGCACGCAGTCCAGGTCCGGCCGGTCGGCGGCCAGCTCCAGCAGCGCGGCACGCGCATCCTTCCATGGGTAGCGCAGCATGGGGTAGGCCTTGGCGCTGCGGGCGAACACCTGCGTGGGTGCCAGGCCGCCGCGCGCATACGCCCGGTCGCCACGGCCGGGCAGGGCGGGCTGGCGCGGGCCGTCCACGTGGTAGGTGACTTCCAGGTAGTAGGCCAGGGGCAGGTCCAGCACATCGAGCCAGACCACGGGCTCGTTGCCGTCGTGGCCATGCTCGTGCCACAGGCCCGTGGGCGTGAGGATGAGGTCGCCGCGCTCCATTGGGCATTTCTCGCCATCGACCAGGCTCCATGCGCCCTGGCCCTCCACCACCATGCGCACGGCATTGGGCGTGTGGCGGTGCGAGGGCGCCCACTCGCCGGGCAGCAGCAGCTGCATGCCCAGGTAGATGGAGGAGCTGGCCTGCATCTTCTCCAGCCCATGGCCGGGGTTGGCCAGCACCAGCACGCGGCGCTCGGCTTTTTCGATGGGCGTCAGCTCGCCGGCCTGCATCAGCAGCGGGCGGATGGCCTGGTAGGGCCAGGCAATGGGCTGGGTGCGCGGGCGCGGCGTGTGCGGCGGCATCACGTTGCGCAGGCTGGGCCACAGCGGCACCAGGTTGTTGCGCGTGAGTTCGTCGCGGTAGTCCTGGGGCAGGTCTTCCAGGCGGCCAAGTTCTTGCATGGCGGTCTCCTTGTGTTCAGTCTTCGGCGAGGCAGGTTTCGGCCTTCCAGCCGTACAGCCATTCCATGGCGTCGTAGAAACGCTGGGGTGTGCGGCCCTTCCAGAGGTCGTTGCGCACCAGGCGCTCCACAGCGCTGGCGTGGAAGATGCGGCCCATCTCGCGCGCGGACAGCACCACGCGCGCCGTGCGGGCAATGCGCGAGCGCTCGTACAGCCGCAGCGCCTGCGGCCAGTCGTTGCCGCAGTGCTTGAGCGCCTGGCCCAGCGTCACCGCGTCTTCCAGCGCCATGCAGGCGCCCTGGGCGATGTACTGCAGGGTAGGGTGGGCAGCATCGCCCAGCAGCGTGGCGCGGCCGAAGCTCCACTGGCCAATGGGCTCGCGGTCGGCCGTGGCCCAGCGCTTCCAGCTTTTGGGCAGGTCTATGAGCTGGCGGGCGCGCGGGCAGCAGTCGCTGTAGTAGCTTTGCACCTCTTGGCGGCTGCCTTCGCGCACGCCCCATTCCTCCTGCTCGCGGCTGTGGAAGGTGACGACCACGTTGTATTGCTCGCCGCCGCGCAGCGGGTAGTGCACCAGGTGGTAGTTGGGGCCGACCCAGATGCTGGCCGCATTCCAGCGCAGGTCCTCGGGGAAGTCGTTCTTCTCCACCACGGCGCGGTACACCACGTGGCCGGAGACACGCGCCGCATCGCCCACATACTGCTGGCGCACCACGGACTTCACCCCATCGGCGCCGATCAGGGCCTGGCCCATATGGACCTGGCCGTGCTGGTCGCGCACGGTGACGGTATCGCCCTCCTGCTGCACGGCTTCGATGCGCGTGCCCGTCAGCGTCTCGATTTGGCCGTGGGCGCGCGCGCCTTCAAGCAGCGAGGTGTGAATGTCTGCGCGGTGGATCACCGCATACGGGTTGCCGAAGCGGGCGCGAAACGCCTCGCCCGTGGGAATGCGGCCGACCAGCCGCTCATCGAGCGCGTCGTGCATCACCATCTCGTCGGTATAGACGGCGCGGCCACGGGCCAGCTCGCCAATGCCCAGCGCGTCGAAGGCCGCGAATGCGTTGGGCCCCAGCTGTATGCCGGCGCCGATCTCGCCCAGCTGCGGCGCCTGCTCCAGCACCTTGACGGCGAATCCCTGGCGCGCCAGGGCCAGCGCGGCCGCCACGCCGCCAATGCCGCCGCCTGCCACAAGAACGGGCAGCGCCCGGGAAGAAATGCTGGTGCTCATGGATGTCCTGTGCTTCGTGGTGCGTGTCGCCCGCCTGCGGGGCAGCTGCGTTGCGAGTAATTAAACAGTATGCTGACGATGAGTGTAGTGTTGATTCGCATCAGGCCAGCCTGGGGTTTCCCTGGATGCAGGCAAAACGGTGGTGGACAGCGTGTTCAGTTGAATCACCTGTCCGCCAGCCAACGCCAACGGAGGGCGCGGTTCATGCGAACATCTGCGCTTGCCCGCAGGGACCCGGAAAAGAGCGCAATGGCCATGGACTACCAACCCGCAGAACTAGAAAACTACCCCGGCTATCACATCCGCCGCCTGCAGCAGATCGCGGTAGCCGTCTTCATGGAAGAGACCCAGGAATTCGGCGTGACCCCCGTGCAGTACGCGGCGCTGTCGGCCGTGCTGCGCCAGCCCGGCGTGGACCAGCGCACGCTGGCGCGGATGATCGGTTTCGACACCTCCACCATTGGCAGCGTCATCGACCGGTTGGAGGCGCGCGGCCTCATGGTGCGCAACACCAGCCCGGCCGACCGGCGCGTGCGCCTGCTGTCGGTCACCGCAGAAGGCGCCGCGCTGCTGGCCGCTGCCGAACCCTCGGTGCTGCGGGCCCAGCAGCGCATGCTGGAGCCGCTGCCGCAGGAGCAGCGGGGCCTGTTCATGGACATGATGGCCGTCCTGGTGCGGCAAAACGACGAGCTGGCGCGCGCGCCCAGCACGCTGGCCGCGCGCCGCGCCGCAGCCGACTGAGGCGGCCTCGACCCATGGACTGGGACCACCTGAGATTCTTTGGCGAGCTGGCGCGCAGCGGCAGCATGGCCGCCGCCGCGCGGCAACTGGGCGTGGAGCACACCACGGTGTCGCGCCGCATCCAGGCCCTGGAAAAGCAGCTGGGGGCCGTGCTCTTCGAACGCGAAGCGGGTCAATGGCGGCCTACGGAGGCCGGCCGACAGCTGCTGGGCGTGGCAGACGCCATGCAGCGCGCCGCCGCCGGGCTGGAGCGCATGCCGCTGGCGGCCGAATCCGCAAGCCAGGGCCCGTCCGGCCTGGTGCGCGTGGGCGCCACCGAGGGCTTCGGCACCCAGCTGCTGGCCCCGCAGCTGGCCGCGCTGACGCAGCGCCATCCGCTGCTGAGCATCGACCTGCTGGCCCTGCCGCGCCTGCTGCACCTGTCGCGGCGCGAGGCCGACATCGTCATCTCGCTGGAGCGCCCCACGCGCGGCTCGGCCGTGGTCACCAAGCTCACAGACTACCGGCTGTTCCTCTACGGCCAGCGCGAATACCTTGCGCGCCGCCCGCTGGTGGCGCGCACCGAGGACCTGCGCCACCACAGCTTCATCCACTATGTGGACGACCTGCTGTTCACGCGCGAGCTGCAGCTGCTGTCCACCCTGTTCCAGCCCGAGCGCTTTGCCTTTCGCAGCACCAGCATCACCGCCCAGTACGAGGCCGTGCGCGCCGGTGCCGGCCTGGCCGTGCTGCCCGCCTTCATCGCCGACCGCGACCCCGTGCTCAGCCGCGTGCTGCCCGCCGAGGCCTGCTTCACCCGCACCTTCTGGATGAGCATGCCCTCGGATGCCCGGCAGGTTCAGCGCATCGAGGCGGTCTGGGGGTTTTTGCGGGAGGCTGTGCAGGGGATGCGGGAGTTGCTCAGTCCCCGGAGTTGAAGTGGCCCGAAACTGAAAGGAGTGCACATGTCGCGTGAAATCAGGCTACCGCACCCAGGAGAAATCCTGATGCACGAGTGGCTCGAACCCATGGGCCTGAGCCAGTACGCGTTGGCAAAGGCCATCGATGTTCCGCCCCGGCGCATCAACGAGATCGTGAAGGGCATGCGCGGCATCACGGCGGATACGGCGCTGCGCCTTGCGGTCTTCTTTGGCACGGACGCGCAAAGCTGGCTCAACCTGCAGTCCGACTACGACCTTGCCGAAGCCCGCGATGCCATGGCGGACGTGCTGGCGCGAATCCAGCGGTTTGAGCCCTAGCATCCCTGAGCGACCTCAGGGCGCACTTTGCCGTCCGCAGCATGATGCGTCTCCGGCGGTGGTTTGCCCCTGCCGCTATACTGCCCGCCCCGAATCTCGTCATCCGACAGCAGGATCTTCCGGCATGCGCCTCCAAGCCCTTTTGCGTCCACTGGTGTACCTGAGCCTGGCGGGGCTGGCTGCTTGCGGCAGCAACCCGCCCAGCCCCTCGGCGGCTACGCCCGAGTCCGCGCCCACCGCGCCGGGCACACCCGTGGCGCCCATCAGGATCGGTCTGGCCCTGGGCGGCGGGGCCGTGAAGGGCTTTGCCCATATCGGCGTCATCAAGATGCTGGAAGCCAATGGCCTTGCGCCTGCGGTGGTGTCCGGCACCAGCGCGGGCAGCGTGGTGGGGGCGCTGTATGCGAGCGGCATGAACGCCTTCGAGCTGCAGGAAAAGGCCGTGGCGCTGGATGAGACCAAGATCCGCGACCTGCAGCTGTCCTCCGGCGGCCTGCTGGTGGGCCAGAAGCTGGAAGACTATGTGAACGAACAGGTGGGCCGCAAGCCGCTGGAGCAGCTGGCCAAGCCCTTCGTGGCCGTGTCCACGCGGCTGGAAGACGGCGAGCGCACCGTGTTCGCGCGCGGCAATACGGGGCAGGCGGTGCGTGCCTCCAGCAGCATTCCGGGTGTGTTCCAGCCCGTGGCCATCGGCAAGTTCCACTTCGTCGATGGCGGCATCACCAGCCCCGTGCCCGTGGACGCCGCGCGCCAGCTGGGCGCCGACCTGGTGATCGCTGTGGACATCTCCAACAAGGCCCGTGGCAAGGCGCCCGAGAACATGCTGGGCGCCCTGGGCCAGTCCATTGCCATCATGGGCCAGAAGCTGGGCCAGGCCGAGCTGGCCCGCGCCGACATCACCATCCGCCCCAAGGTGCTGGACATCGGCCCGGCCGACTTCACCCAGCGCGCCAGCGCCATTCTTGAAGGCGAAAAGGCCGCCGTGGCCGCCATGCCCCAGATCCGCGAGCGCATCGCCCAGCTGCAGGCCGAGCGCGCCAAGGCCGCGAAGCTGGCCCAGCAAAAGGCGGCCGAAGCCCAGCACCAGGCCTGCCTGGACCAGCGCTCGCGCATGCAGAAGCTGGCGGAGATGGCGGGGATGGACGGCGCCTGCGCCAACCCCAACCCCAACCTCAACGCCAACCCCTGATCCACCACGGCTGCGCGCGGGCTATCCGTACACCGGATAGCGGGCGCAAAGCCCCGTCACCTGCTCCCTGACCTGCGCCGCCACCTTGGCAAAGCGGGCGCCTTCCTGCGCGTCCAGCGCATCGAGCACATCGCACAGCCAGCCGGCCAGCTGTTCGCACTGCGCCTGGCCGAAGCCGCGCGTGGTGACGGCGGGCGTGCCTATGCGCAGGCCCGAGGTCACGAAGGGCGAGCGCGGGTCGTTGGGCACGGTGTTCTTGTTGGTGGTGATGTGCGCCTCGCTGAGCGCGGCATCGGCATCCTTGCCGGTGTAGCTGCGGTCGGACAGGTCGATCAGCATCAGGTGGTTGTCCGTGCCGCCCGAGACGATGCGGTAGCCGCGCTGCTGGATCACGGCGGCCATGGCGCGGGCGTTGGCCAGCACCTGGCGCTGGTAGGTCTTGAAGCCGGGCTGCAGCGCCTCCTTGAAGGCGACGGCCTTGGCGGCGATCACATGCATGAGCGGCCCGCCCTGCACGCCGGGGAACACGGCCGAGCTCAGGCGGCGGTTGAAGGTTTCGTCCTGTCCCTTGGACAGGATCAGGCCGCCGCGCGGGCCGCGCAGCGTCTTGTGCGTGGTGCTGGTGACCACATGCGCGTGGGGCAGGGGGCTGGGGTATTCGCCCGCAGCCACCAGGCCTGCGACATGGGCCATGTCCACCCAGAACACGGCGCCCACCTTGTCGGCAATGGCGCGCATGCGGGCCCAGTCCTTGTGGCGCGAGTAGGCAGAGAAGCCGCCGATGAGCATGCGGGGCCGGTGCTCCAGGGCGATGCGCTCCATCTCGTCGTAGTCGATCAGGCCCGTGGCGGGGTCCAGGCCGTAGGGGACGATGCGGTAATGGCGGCCCGAGAAGTTGGACGGGTTGCCATGCGTCAGGTGGCCGCCCTGGGCCAGGTTCATGCCCATGACGGTGTCGCCGGGCTGGGCCAGCGCCAGGAACACGGCGGCATTGGCCTGGGCGCCGGCATGGGGCTGCACGTTGGCGTAGTCGCAGTCGAACAGCGCCATGGCGCGTTCCACGGCCAGGCGCTCGGCCACGTCCACGTTCTCGCAGCCGCTGTAGTAGCGCTTGCCGGGGTAGCCCTCGGCGTACTTGTTGGTGAAGACCGAGTTCTGCACCGCCATCACCAGCGGGCTGGCGTAGTTTTCGGAGGCGATGAGTTCCACATGGTCTTCCTGGCGGCGTTTCTCGCTCTGGATGGCCTTTGCCAGCTGCAGGTCGAAGTCGGCCAGGGTCAGGGATGCGTCGTACATGGGTGAATGGTTCCTGTGTCGGGGCAAGGGCTGGGGGAATCGATGGTCATGCAGCTGCCAGCTGGCCTGCGGCGGGGGCGCCTGCCTGCGCGGCGCTGGCCGACTCCAGCAGGCAGGCCAGGCGGGCGACGATGTCGTCGATCTGGCGCTCGTCGCAGATCAGCGGGGGCAGCAGGCGGATGGTGGATTCGCGCGTCACCGTGATCAGCAGGCGCTGCTGGGCCAGCGCGCGGCCCACCAGTTCCTGGCAGTTGCGGTTCAGCTCGATGCCCACCATCAGGCCCTGGCCGCGCACGGCCAGCACGTCGGGGTGGCCGTGCAGCGCCTGCTGCAGGCCGTTGAGCAGGCGCCGGCCCAATTGCCTGGCGCGGCCGGGGATGTCCTCGCTCTCCATGATGTCCAGCACCGTGCAGCCCACGCGGCAGGCCAGCGGGTTGCCGCCAAAGGTGGAGCCATGCTGGCCGGGCGAGATCAGGTCGGCCGCAGGCCCGCGCGCCAGGCAGGCGCCGATAGGAATGCCGTTGCCCAGGGCCTTGGCCAGGGTCATCACGTCGGGGGCGATGCCCGCGTGCTGGTGGCCGAACCAGGCGCCGGTGCGTCCCAGGCCGGTCTGGATCTCGTCCAGCATCAGCAGCCAGCCATGCCGGTCGCACAGGCTGCGCAGCTGGCGCAGGTAGTCGGGGCTTGCCAGGCGGATGCCGCCTTCGCCCTGCACGGGCTCGATCAGCACGGCCACGATGTCGCCATGCTGGGCGGCGGCGTGGTGCACGGCCGCGATGTCGTCATAGGGCACGCGCACGAAGCCCGGCATCAGCGGCTCGAAGCCGCGCTGCTTGGCCGGGTTGCCGGTGGCCGACAGCGTGGCCAGCGTGCGGCCGTGAAAGCCGTTGTCCATCACCAGGATCTGAGGCCGCGCCACCTGCCTGCGGTGGCCGTGCAGGCGCGCCAGCTTGAGCGCGGCCTCGTTGGCCTCGGCGCCGGAGTTGCAGAAGAAGGCGGTCTCCATGCCGGCCAGGGCGCACAGGCGCTGGCCCAGGCGTTCCTGCCAGTCGATGCGGAACACGTTGGAGGTGTGCAGCAGCAGGCCGGCCTGCTCGGCAATCACGGCGGCGATTTCCGGGTGCGCGTGGCCCAGGGCGGTCACGGCCACGCCGGCAATGGCGTCCAGGTATTCGGTGCCGTGCTCGTCCCACAGCAGGGCTCCACGGCCACGAACGAAGGACACGGGCTGGCGGGCATAGGCCTTCATCAGGCGGGAATCAAGGGGTTGCATGGCTTTTTGCATGGCAAGGTCCTCAAGCGGGGTCAGGGTTGAATCGAAAAGGGGGGCGAGGGGGCGCGCTCAGGGCAGTGCCAGGGCGGCGGGATCAGGGCCGCCTGCGGGCCAGTAAAAGCTGTCCGGCTGGGCGCGGGCGCCGAAGATGGCCTGGCCCACGCGCACCACGGTGGCGCCTTCCTCGATGGCGATCTCGAAGTCGCCGGACATGCCCATGGACAGCTCGTCCAGCGAGATACCCGCCGGCGCGCTCTGGCGCAGCTGGTCGCGCAGGCGGCGCAGCAGCACGAAGCACTGGCGCACGCGCTCGGCCTCGCTGGAGAAGAGGGCCAGCGTCATCAGGCCACGCACGCGCAGCGCACTGAAGGCGGGCAGGGCCTGGACAAATCCCTGCACCTCGTCGGGCGGCAGGCCGTACTTGCTGGCCTCGCCAGAGGTGTTGACCTGCACGAACACGTCCAGCGCCCGGCCTTCGGCCTGCAGGCGGCGGTCCAGCGCCTCGGCCACGCGCAGGTTGTCCAGCGCCTGGAACTCGCTGGCAAAGCGCGCCACCAGCCTGGCCTTGTTGGTCTGCAGGTGGCCGATGACGGACCACTGCAGATTGGCCAGGTCCTGCATGGCCTCCCACTTGCCGAAGGCTTCCTGCACCTTGTTCTCGCCCAGCATGCGGCAGCCCGCCGCGTGGGCCAGGCGCAGGCTGGACTCGGGCTTGGTCTTGCTCACGGGCAGCAGGCGCACGCTGGCCGGGTCGCGCCCCGCGCGGCGGCAGGCAGCGGCCATGCGCGCCTGCACGGTGGCCAGGTTGTGCCGGAAATCGCCCACCGTCTCGGCCTGGGGGTAGCGGCCGTGCTGGTCGTGGCGGGTCAGGGTGTCGGTGGCTTGGGCGGTGCCGCCGGCGGTGTCTTGTGTCGCAAGCATGGTTTCAGCTCCTTTTGATGGCGGCATCGGCGGCGGGCACGTTGCCGGTGCCCGCCTCGCTGCGGGCGGTCCGGCGCGGCCACTGGCCATTGAGCACGGCATGGGCGACCAGACCGATGACCAGGCCCCAGAAGGCGCCGCCTATGCCCAGCATGGAAATGTTGGCTGCGGCGGCCAGGAAGGTGATCAGCGAGGCCTCGCGGGTTTTGGCGTCGGCCAGCGCATTGGCCAGGCTGCCGCCGATGGTGCCCAGCAGCGCCAGGCCCGCCAGCGTGGTGATGAAGGTGGCCGGGAACGCCATGAACACGGCCGCCAGCGTGACGCCGAACACGCCCACCAGGATGTAGAACACGCCCGCAGCGATGCCCGCGATCCAGCGCCTGGACGGCTCTTCATGCGCCTCCTTGCCCGTGCAGATGGCGGCCGTGATGGCGGCGATATTGAAGGCGTGCGAGCCGAACGGCGCCATCAGCAGCGAGCCCAGGCCCGTCAGCGTGACGATGGGGTTGGCGCTGGTCTTGAAGCCGTCGTTGCGCAGCACCAGCATGCCGGGCATGTACTGGCCGGTCAGCGTGATCAGGAACAGCGGCAGGGCCACACTCAGCAGGGCGTTGAACGTGAATTCCGGCCGCGTGAACACGGGCGCGGCAAAGCGCAGCTGCAGCCCGGACAGGTCCACCCGGTCTTGCGCCAGCAGGAACGCCAGGCCCAGCGCCAGGATGCCGACCACCGCATAGCGCGCCGTCAGCCGCTTGAGCAGAACGTAGGCCACGATCAGCAGGCCGGCCAGCACCGGGTCCACGCTCATGCCGCCAAAGGCCTTGATGCCGAACTGCAGCAGGATGCCCGCCAGCAGGCCCGAGGCCACGCCGGGCGGAATCAGCCGGATCACGCGCTCGAACCAGCCCGACAGTCCCAGCACCACGAAGGCCGCGGCCGACACCACATAGGCGCCCACGGCCTCGGCATACGGCGTGGTGGCCAGGGCCGTCACCAGGAAGGCGGCGGCCGGCGTGGACCAGGCCGTGATGATGGGCTCGCGCGAGAGCCAGCTGAGCACCAGCCCGGTGACGCCCACGCCAATCGAAATCGACCACACCCACGAAGCCGTGAGTTCCGGGCTCAGGCCGGCCACCTTGGCGGCCTGGAACACCAGGATGAAGGTGCCGCCGTAGTTGACGATGACCGAGATCAGCCCGGCCACCACGGGGTGGATGAGGTCGCTGAAGCGAAGGGGTGAGTGTGTGTCTGATGAAGGCATGGTCTTCTCGTTTTCCTTGGGGGTTGGATTCCTGGCTGTCTGGGGAAATGGGTATTTGAGCGCCGAAGTGGACTGAATGATCCATACACTTCGCACTCTTGTTTCAGACCACTTTGCAATGGGCGCGCAGCGTTTGCGTCAGTACAATGGCCTGCCCAAGAGGTGCAATGGGATGAAAGGCGGCAGACCGCATGAGCAAGACCTTCGAGCTTGAGACCCTGAAGATCCGCATGGGAGATGCCGACCTGCGACAGCTGGACCTGCACCAGCGGGTGCAGCGCGCCATGCGTGCGCTGATCCTGGATGGGGCGCTGCTGCCGGGCCTGAAGCTGCCGGCCACGCGCTCGCTGGCCGACTCGCTGGGCATTGCCCGCGACACGGTGGAGAACGCCTACACCCAGCTGCACCGCGACGGCTTCATCGTGCGGCGCCAGGGATCGGGCAGCTATGTCTCCGAGACCATCGGCACCGAGCTGCGTGGCCGGGCGGCGCGGCGCGGCCGCTCGCCCGAGCAGGAACGCAGCGCCCAGGTGGCCACAGCGGGCAGGGCCGGTGCCGGCCTGAGCCGGCGCGGCCAGGCCATTGTTGACGGCGGCGGCATCGCCGACCAGCAGACCATTCGGGCCTTTGCCACCGGCCTGCCCGAGACGCGCACCTTTCCCACCGATGTCTGGGAGCGGCTGCAGCGCCAGGCGCTCAAGGACTACCGTGCCAGCGTCCTGCTGCACGGCGACCCGCAGGGCGCCGAGCCGCTGCGCAAGGCCATTGCCACCTACCTCAACCTGGAGCGCGGCGCCAAGGTGGACGCCGGGCAGATCGTGGTGCTCAGCAGCACGCGGCAGGCGCTGTTCCTGTGCGCGCAGCTGCTGGTGGATGCGGGCCGGCCCATCCTGCTGGAGAACCCCGGCTACTTCGGCGCCAGAAAGGCCTTCGAATCGGCCGAGGCCAAGGTCCTGCCCATCGATGTGGATGCGCAAGGCATTCGCACGGACCTGCTGCATGCCGACCGCAGCGGCGCCACCTGCGTCTATGTCACGCCGTCGCACCAGTACCCCACGGGCGTCACCATGCAGCTGGAGCGGCGGCTGGACCTGATCCGCTGGGCGTTCGAGAGCGGGCGCTGGATCATCGAGGACGACTACGACAGCGAATTCCACTACGACGGCATGCCCACCGCCTGCGTGCAAGGCCTGGACAAGCACGCGCGCACCATCTACATCGGCACCTTCGGCAAGACCCTGTACCCGGGCCTGCGCATGGGCTACATGGCCTTGCCGCAGGAGCTGGTGCGCGCCTTTGTCCAGGCGCGCAGCATCATGGACGGGCACACGCCCCAGATCCAGCAGCTGACGCTGGCGCGCTTCATGGAAGACGGCCACTACAACTCCCACGTGCGGGCCATGCGCAAGCTGTACGCGGGGCGGCGCGAGGTCATCCTCGAATCCATAGGCAGGCACCTGGCCGGCATCGTCACCGCGCCACGGCCCCAGGGCGGCATGCAGGTGCCCTGCCTGCTGGAGCCCGGCTGGTCCGAGGAAGACACCATCCGCCGCGCCGCCGCAGCCGGCGTGCTGCTGCAGGGGCTCAGCCGCCTGTACGCGGGTGAGCAGCGGCAGCCGGGCTGGCTGCTGGGCTATGCCTCGCTCACGGCCTACGAGATCGAGGCCGCCGTGCTGCGCCTGGCCAACGCGCTGCGAAAACCCTGACAGGTTGGGAGACGCCGGACGCTGCATGCCTCAGTAGGGCAGGGGAAAGCGCCCGGTCAGGTCGGACACGCCTTCGTGGATGGACTTGAGCGTGCGCGCGTTCATGGTGCCGCTGCGTATGCCGCCCAGCGTGGCAAGAATCATGTCGCCGATCTCGCGGAACTCGTCGGCGCCCATGCCGCGCGTGGTGCAGGCCGCGCTGCCCACGCGGATGCCCGAGGTCACCAGCGGCCGCGCGCCATCGCCGGGCACGGCGTTCTTGTTGACCGTGATGCCGATCTGCTCCAGTGCCGTTTCGGCGGCCTTGCCCGTCAGCTCCCAGGGGCGCAGGTCGATCACGCCCAGATGGCAGTCCGTGCCTGCGGACACCACGGACAGTCCGCCCTGCGAAAGCCGGTCGCACAGCACGCGGGCGTTGTCCACCACGGCCCGCGCATAGGTGCGAAAGGCGGGCTTGAGCGCCTCGCCCAGCGCCACCGCTTTGGCCGCCACCACATGCATCAGCGGCCCGGACTGCAGGCCCGGAAACACGGCGGCGTCTATGCGCCTGGCGATCTCGGCGTCGGCCGAGAGAATCATGCCGCCGCGCGGCCCGCGCAGCGTCTTGTGCGTGGTGGTCGTGGTCACATGGGCGTGCTCCACGGGGGAGGGGAACACGCCCGCGGCCACCAGTCCCGCCACGTGCGCGATGTCGGCCATGAAGATGGCGCCCACCCGGTCGGCAATGCGCCGGAACTCGGCCCAGTCCATCTGCCGTGAATAGGCCGAGCCACCGGCAATGATGAGCCTGGGCCGCTCCTTCAGCGCAATGCGCCGCACCTGGTCCATGTCGATGCGCTGGGAGCGGGCGTCCACCTCGTAGCTGATGGACTGGAACCACTTGCCCGACACGCTCACGCGGGAGCCATGCGTCAGGTGTCCCCCCGAGCGCAGGTCCAGCCCCATGATCTTGTCGCCGGGCTCCAGGAACGCCAGGTAAACGCCCTGGTTGGCCTGGCTGCCCGAATGCGGCTGCACATTGGCGTGCGCGCAGCCGAACAGCGCCTTGGCACGCGCAATGGCCAGGTTCTCCACGGCATCGGCATTGGCGCAGCCGCCGTAGTAGCGCACGCCCGGATAGCCCTCTGCGTATTTGTTGGTCAGCACCGAGCCCTGCGCCTCCATCACCGCGCGGCTCACGAAGTTTTCAGAGGCAATCAATTCAATCGAGCGCGACTGGCGAATCCGCTCGGCCGCGATGGCATCCCAGGCCTCGCTGTCTGCCTGTTGAAGATCCAGTGAATTGATTTTGGGGAGCGATAAATCGTCCATGTCGCATTGGCTGTCTTGGAGGCGCTGAAGCACGGGAATCGGCAGCGTCCGGTTTATGGAAGGATTTGGAAACCAGGGCGCATCGGTAATGGGCAGTCTACAAAGTGCAGCGGCCTTGATTCCGACCATGTTTCAGCGGGTGAGCAGACCAATTAAGGTGGCATGCCAATGTAAACGGTTGAAAAAAGCGGTCTGGTTCATTGACGAAAATAGGTCTGTTTGAATCCATGCTCTCTCCATAGAATTCGCCGCCAGACGTTGAAAGTCATGAGATCCAATACCGCCACGAATCATCCGCAATCTGCAGTCGGGCAGATTGATTCAAGGCGGAATATGACAGAGTGAAGAAATCCATGACAACGTATCTGCCATCTGCAGCGTCATTTGAATCGCCATTGGTGATTGCGGCGGATGGAGAAAGCGGGGGAGGGAATAGACGATTTGACTCAGATCAATCAAGTTCAATCACACGGAGTTGAAAAATGAATCTCGATATCTCTCGGACAGATGACGCCGTGCGCGATGCGCTCAAAAAGCTGTCCCTGCTCTGGAAGTCAAGAGCGGCCGTGAATCAGGACCTGCCTGATTACTGCGGCTTGGCGTTCGACCCCGCCCGGCAGGACTTCACCGCCTCGCTGCTGCCATTTCGCGATCACCAGGCATGGGTGGAGGCGCCACAGCACCTGCGCGACCAATGCCTGTCCTACGCCTGGGGCATCTACAACCTCAAGACCATCTACATCGAGTGCAACGTGGTCACGCCGGCCTGCGAGGACATCATCAAGACCCCGCCGCCCAGCGCCAACCGTGCACTGCTGCAGGACGTCATGTCCCAGGCCCTGCTGGACGAGGCCCTGCACACCCGCATGTCCATCATGGCCTGCAACTACATCTATGAGATGCGCGGCCTGGCGCCGCTGGACTACGCGGACTTCAACCTCGTCGGCTGGCGCAACGGCGTGCTGGCGCAGTGCGGCGCGGAATGGGAGCGCCGCCTGGCCCGCTTCGCCATTGCCTGCGCCAGCGAGACCCTGATCACCGACTACCTCAAGACCATGGCCGAGGACCGCAGCATCCAGCCCATCTGCCACGAGGTCACGCGCACCCACGCCGTGGACGAATGGAGCCACTCCAGCGTCTTCAGCTCGGTGGCCACCGACATCGTCCAGGGCCTGAGCAACCGCGAGCGCAGCTACCTGCGCTCCATCATCCTCAAGACCGTGCAGATGTTCGCCAACAACGAACTGGGCGCCTGGTCCACCGTCTTCACCATGGTCGGCATGCCGCATGCGCGCGACATCCTGCACGACGTGGGCGACAGCAACGAGATCGGCGTCTACACCGACTCGGTGCAAAGCCTGATCGACCGCATCGGCCTGGCGGGCCGCAACCTGGGCGGCAGCGTGGCGCTGGTGTCCTCGGTCCTCGAGGAGATGCAGGCATGAGCGCCGCCCTCCAGGCAGGCAGCACGCTGGCGCGCTGCGCCGCGGCACGGGCAGAGGCGGGCGGCGTCATGGTCTACACCCTGCGCGTGCAGGGCGCCTCGGCGCAGTTCCTCGGCGGCCTGCGGCCCGGTCGGCATGTGGCCGTCGAGCATGCCGACGCCAGTGGCGCCGTGCAGCAGCGGCTGTACTCCATCACCCGCTACGAGCCCTGCAGCGAGCACGACGGCGCCGGCCAGTTCGACATTGCCGTCAAAAGCTCGGGCCGGGGCAGCGTCTCCGACCACATGCATGCGGTGCTGCGCGCAGGCTCCACGCTGCCGCTCGGCCACGTGGCCGGTGACATCACGGCCGACCTGGTGCTGGGCCTGGACTCCCTGGTCATGCTGGCCGGCGGCATCGGCCTGACCCTGCCGCTGGCGCTGCTGCGCGAACTGGACCGGCTGCAGCAGCAGGGCCAGCGCGTGCCGCGCACCACGCTGCTGCTGTGCTTTGCACGCATGGCCGACATTCCGTTCCTGCAGGAGCTGCAGCAGCTGTGCGAAACGGCCCCCTGGTTCGACCTGCGTATCCACATCACGCGTGAAGACATCGCCGCCCACGGCCCCTTCGTGCCGGGCCGCCCCTCGCCGCAGTCCCTGCTGGCGCTGGGCCAGCCCCAGGCGGTGGTCATCTGTGGTGGACATGCCTTTGCGCAGACCTTTCGCGAACATGCGCGGGCCTGCTTTCCCGGTGCCATACAGCACATCGAGGCCTTCACGCCGCCTGCCGCATCCACCGCCCAGCCAGGCGAGACCGCGCAGGCATGCCAGCTGCAGATCGCGCACAGCGGGCAGATTGTCGAAGCCGCGTCCGGCAAGAGCCTGCTGGAAATCCTGGAAGGCGTGGGCATTGCCATCCGCAGCCAGTGCCGGGCCGGCATCTGCGGCAGCTGCCGCATCCGCATCACGGGAGGCAGTTCACGGCTGGAGGCGGACTTTTGCCTCAGCGACAGGGAAAAGGAAGCCGGCTATGCCTTGGCCTGCTGCACCTTCCCCTCGGCGGGCCATATCCACGTCGATCTCAAGCCCGGCGCCTGACGGGCTCCGCACGTTCCAAGCCACCCTCCTGTATCCACCTGAGTTCCTCCCATGAAAAAAGCCATCGCGCTGCGCCACATCCACTTCGAAGACCTGGGCACCCTGCATGCCGAGTTCGCCAGCCGCGGCTACGAAGTGCAGTACGTCGATCCCAGCATCGGCGAGCTTGACACCCTGGACCTGGGCCGTGCCGACCTGCTCGTCGTGCTGGGCGGCCCCATAGGTGCCTATGACGAGGCGCTTTATCCCTTCGTCGCCCAGGAGCTGGCGGCCGTGCGCCGCTGGCTGGACAGCGGCAAGCCGCTGCTGGGCATCTGCCTGGGCGCGCAGCTCATTGCGCGCGCGCTCGGCGCCAGGGTCTACCCGCTGGGCGTCAAGGAAATCGGCTTTTCGCCGCTCACGCTTACCGATGCGGGCCTGGCCTCGCCCCTGGCCAAACTGGACGGCGTGCCCGTGCTCCATTGGCATGGCGACCAGTTCGACATTCCCGAAGGCGCCGTGCACCTGGCCGGCACCGCCATCGGCGCCAACCAGGCCTTCGCCGTCGGCTCGCAGGTGCTGGGCCTGCAATTCCATCTGGAGGCCGACGCTGCCCGGCTGGAGCGCTGGCTGGTCGGCCATGCCTGTGAGCTCGGCATGGCCAAGGTGGACCCGCGCACCCTGCGCGCCGATGCCCAGAAATACGGCGGCCTGCTGACCCTGGCTGCGCGCGATGTGCTGGCCGCCTGGCTGACCAACCTGGAGCGCAGCCGCTGAACCTGCGGCGCCGCCCATTCACCCATTTCCCCCCACGCCGGAGCCGCCGCTGCGCGGCGCCGGAATCTCTGTTCCCGAAAAAAAGGAGAGTTGAAGATGGTTGTCGTACTGTTCGAACTGCAGGCCTTGCCCGGCCAGAACCAGACCTATGTGGACCTGGTCAACAAGCTCACCCCCATGCTCAAGCCCATGGAGGGGTTCATCTCCGTGGAGTGCTTCCAGAGCACGCTCAACCCCGAGAAAGTCATGTCCGTCACCACCTGGCGCGATGAGGAAGCCGTCGTCCAGTGGCGCAACGTGGAAGCCCACCTCAGCGCCCAGCGCGCCGGCCGCGACAAGATCTTCAAGGACTACCGCGTGCGCGTCACCCAGGTGCTGCGCGACTACGGCCTGAATGACCGCGCGCAGGCGCCTGCGGACAGCATCATGGGCAAGGCAGGCAGCTGCCCGGTCAGCCACGCCTGAGGGGCAGGCCGGGCATCAAAGCAAAAAAAGCAGAAAAGGCAGGCGCGGGAGGGCGTCTGCTGTGTCTGCCCGGGCCGGCATGACGCTGCCGGTTGAATAAGAAAAGCAAATGAAGAATGAAGGAATAATAGAAAAATAACAATTTCAGGCAATCGTCAGGCTGGTGCACTTGTATTCAAGTGTAAGGAATCCAAGGTGTTCGGATTTTCCCCAGTCTCGAGAGGCTAGACTACAGAAACACCATCTACATTGTTCATTGGCTTGTTCAGGCCGTGGATAGGTGCTTTCTGGAATTTGATAATCAGATATCAAGAATATTTCCTATATTTCTGCTTGATTATTCATTGATTTTAAAAAGGGGTTTTTGTGAAGTTTTCCGCGTTTCTTACTGGGGCTGCCGTTCTTGCTCTTGTTCTTCCAGCACATGCAGAGTCCAGTTTGAATATCAGCGGCATCCGCTTGGGCGCCACGCCAGATCAGGCCCGTGCTGCCGCTGCGGCCGCCAATCCGAAATATGTTTTTTCCGATCTGCGGCGCGCCGGAGAGGAGAAAGTCGCAGGTTTCGAGGCCAAGGATGATCCGCGCAAGGTGTTTTCGCCCGATCTGCTCAAGGTCATTTTCGACGAGCGAAATACCACCTGGTTCGTGTACCGGGAGCAGCGTTATGAAACCGGCTCGCGTCCAACCAAGGAAGCCACCTTGGCGGCCTTGAAGGAAAAATACGGCGAGCCTTCTTTCACTGACGTGGATGTCCTGCGTGGACTGGCTTCATGGCAATTCGATCGCGCTGGCAAGATCTACAAAGGCGCGCGTGGGCAGGCTCCATGCCCAGGCACCCGCAACCGTGGTTCAACCCCGGAAAAATTCGGTGAGCGTTGTGGCTCGTTTGTGCAGGCACAGTGGAACTTCATGAATCCGGAAAAGCTGGTGGAGCAGCTTCAGGTCACCATCGTGGAGACGCAGCACGTCTATGACGCGCTAAAGCAGCAGCAGGACGCGGCCGACTCGGCAAAGAAGAACGCACTCGACGCGGAACGTGCCAAGGCTGTGAAGCCCAAGCTCTGAAAACGGGATCTGCTACAGAAATCCCGATGGGCACCACCCTGCAGCGCAGGCCTTGCTGGTTCCTCTTGCACGACCGCCATGGACGCCCTGCAAAGATGCACAGGGCAGCCACATTGCCGGCGCCAGGCCGGAAAAAAAGCCCGCTGAATGCTCAGAGGGCTTTTTTTCGGAAGGCACAGATTCCTTCGCATCGGAACTCCACCGCACCGCACGGAATCCTGCGTGCCGCCGTGTGCAGCGCCTTCAGTTGCGAGCTGCCGCTGCCGCCATCTCGGCGAGAAACGGGCCTTGGGCCGCTTCGGGTTTGCTTTCGATGAGGAAGTCTTCGCGATCCTGGTCCTTGATCCAGTTCGGAGGCTTGCCTCGACCTGTCCACGTCGCTCCCGTGGCCGGATCGCGATACTTCGCCGGCGCACTGGTTTTTTCAGGGATGTAGGGGAACACTTGCTGTTGGGTGAACCCGAAATCGGTCACCAGCTTCTGGACCTTGGACAGGGCAGCGTCGGCCGCCGAGGTGCGGGCCTTGGCAATTTCCATGTCCAGCGCGGCCTTGGCCGCAAGGAGTTCTTTGAGGGACTGTGTCATAGGGGTGCGAAATTTTTGAAGCCAGATTATGGGGCTGTTCGGGCGAGACATGCCTGTCTTCAGGGTCATGCCGGGCGACAAAAAGGCAGGCGAGGAAGGCATGGGGCACTGCTGGCTTCATGTGGAAGCTGCGCCAGGCATGAAAAGGACGGCCCTATCCTCGGTGGCTCGCGCCCCCCGGCACGGCACGGCCGCAGCGATCACGCCAGATGGAATATCCCGCGTTACACCGGCCTGGCAAGGCAGCCCTAAGCTTCCAAGCTGCGAACGAATTCGCTCCCCACTTCGACTCCTAGAAGAGAGTCCACGGCCGCCACCCGCTTCAGCGCTTCGTCGGCGCTGAAGCCATTTCCCTCCAGCACGGCCAATGCATCGTTGTGCAGGGCATAGGCCAGGTGCGCTGCGATCCGTACGCTCGGATCCGCATCCACGTTGCTTCCCAGATATCCGCTCAGGAGAAGACGGATCTCGTATACGGCTTTCGCCAGGATTTTTGACTCATTGGTGTGCATGGGATGTTCCTGCCATGAATACTGGCGACTGTGTGCCGGAACCATGAATGTAAGTACTTGGGCCATCTACGGCCCGGCGTGATGGCGGGCATCAAGGCAAATCGCGCCGTACTTTGCGACACAATCCGCCTCTTGAATACCTCTGAAGGAGACGGCCTGTGCCAGCGCCCCGCCATTGGATCGAATTCGTTGAGGACTGGCGTGCCGAACCCATGGCCTACTGGGTGCATGCCGAGCAAGAGGTTGGGCTCTGGTGCCGCGCCAGCCGTTACCTGCCCTCGGCACCTGCTCACATTCTCCACAAGGGCTTTGCCGTTCTCTGTGTGGAGTTCGGGGCGCATGTACTGCGTTTTTCCTCTGCGGCTCAGCTCGATGAGTGCATTCGTGTACTTTCCATGAAACCCTTGCCCACATCGCGCCAGTTGTCCAACCTGCGCGTCACGTCGCTGGGGCCAAACGGGCATTGGTTGAGCCGGCTGCCGGTGGCGATCAAATCCGGAAAGGCAAGAGGGCGGGTGGTAATGGGGCTTGAACAGACGCGGGCAGCGATAGTAGGCAAGTCCGATGGGTGGACGTGCCAGAACTCGGCTGAGCGGACCAATGCCCTGGCGAGCTGACAGCATCATTACAACTGGCACAGACTGCACCGCAGCAGCGGCCAAGTCGCTCCGTGTCTAGGATCAAATCTCCAAACAATCGCTTGACGGTTCACAGCTGGTCCGGCCGAGTGGCGAAAGCTCGGCACTCCCATCACCAACACCCAGGAGCTTCAATGATCATCACCACCACCCCCCAGATCGAAGGCCGCCGAATCACCCGCTACTGCGGCGTGGTCGCGGGCGAGGCGATTTTGGGCGCCAATGTGTTCAAGGACTTGTTTGCCGGGCTGCGCGACATCGTGGGCGGGCGGTCAGCCACCTATGAGCGCGAGTTGCAGCGGGCGCGCGAGATTGCGCTCAAGGAGCTGGAGGAACGCGCCCAGGAACTGGGCGCGAATGCCGTGGTGGGGGTGGACCTGGATTACGAGGTGCTGGGCCAGGGTAACGGCATGTTGATGGTGTCTGCCAGCGGCACGGCCGTGGTGCTGGAGTAGGCAAGGCTATCGGCCAAGCGGGTCAAGCTCTGGCCAGCGAAGTCAACGAGGCGCCGTGCCCCGCATCTCCAGGCAGCGGGCCAGCGCCCGGGCCGCCTCGCCCAGGCGCGGGCCGGGGCGGGAGACCACGTCCGTCTCGACCAGGTCCAGCGCGCAGATACGGCCGGAGCGCACGGCGGGCATGCGGCTCCAGCCGGGGCGGGTGGCAAAGCTGGCTGATGGCGTCTGCGGCGTGTGGATGATGAGTTCTGGCTGCTGGCGCAGCACGTATTCGGGCGTGATGCGGGGGAAGGGACCCAGGTTCTGCGGCAGCACATTGCGCGCGCCCAGGCGCTGCAGCAACTGGCCTATGAAGGAGTCCGGCCCCGCCGCGTAAGGCGTGGCGTCCACTTCGAAATACACCTTCTGCCCGGCGGGCGTGAGCGCAGCCAGCGCCTTGGCCTGCTGGTCCACCTCGGCCTGCATGCGTGCCAGCAGGGCGTTGGCGCGCTGCACCTGCAGCAGCTGGTCGAGCTTGTGCAGCACCTGCTCCAACTGCGCCATGTCATTGGCGTCCAGCGCCAGCACAGGAATGCCGAAGCGCTCCAGCTGCGCGATGACGGGTGCGGAATACGCCATCAGCACCACGTCGGGCCTGAGCCGCACGGTGGCCTCGACCAGCGGGGCAAAAGTATGGCCCAGCTTGGGTAGGGCGGCCACGCGGGCCGGGTGGTTGGAGAACTCGTCCACGCCCACGATGCGCTCACAGGCGTCCAGCGCGCACAGCGATTCGGTCAGCGAGGGCAGCAGCGAGACGATGCGCTGCGGCACCCGCTCCAGGCGCACCTGGCGCCCGCGCATGTCGGTGACGGTGTACGGCGTGGCTGTGCTCGCGCCTGTGCTGCCTTGGTTCGCATCCACCGCCTTTTGCGCGACGGCGCCGCCCGCGCAGGCCAGGGCGGCGATCAGCAGCAGAAGGCGGGGAAGGCGCACAAGCAGGTGCATGGCGGTCAGGGCAGGGGAGTCCAGCGCACGCTGACGAACACGGTGCGGCCTGCGTTGGCATAGCCGCGCGTGGGGGCGTAGTCGCGGTCGGCGATGTTGTTGACCCGGGCCAGCAGCGTCCATTGCCTGGTCAACTGGCGCTGGGCGTAGAGGTTGACCACGCCGTAGCCGCCCAGCTTGAAGGTATTCGCCTCGTCTGCGTAGCGGCCGCTGTAGAGCTGCGTTTCGCCGCCCAGCGTCCAGCCGGCCGCCTGGGTGTCGGCGTTGAGCTTGAGCATGCGCTTGGATCGGTAGGGCAGCAGCTTGCCGGTCTCCAGGTTCTCGGGGTTCATGAAGTCCAGCGAAGCGCCCAGGTTGGCGCTGCCCAGGCGCGTGCTGCCCGCCAGCGTCAGGCCGGTGATTTCCACGCTCTGCCAGTTGCGGTAGCAGTTGCAGGGAAGGGCGCTGTTCCAGTCGTAGGTGATGAGGTTCTTGAACTTGTTGCGGTAGACCACGGCCGAGAGGCGGTTGGCACCTGCCGCATAGTGCAGGCCGGTTTCCACGTTGGTGCTGCTTTCGGGCTTGAGGTCGGCCGCCGCCTGGCCCGTGAAGCGTTCGTACAGCGTGGGCGTTCTGAAGGCCGTGCCGGCCGATGCCACCCAGCGCCAGCGCTCGTCGATCTG
Source organism: Delftia sp. SD018 (assembly GCF_017355445.1). Classification (NCBI taxonomy): domain Bacteria; kingdom Pseudomonadati; phylum Pseudomonadota; class Betaproteobacteria; order Burkholderiales; family Comamonadaceae; genus Delftia; species Delftia sp. SD018. Next base: position 161,660 of record NZ_JADDRN010000011.1, on the reverse strand, counting down.
CAGGCCGTAGCCCAGGCCGCCCGTGGTCTTGTTCTGTTGGTCGCGCACCTGGTCGTGGCGCAGGTTGGCGTCGAACTGGTGGCGCCCCTCCGTCAGGCGCCAGCCGGCCGACAGGGAGTTCTGCACGCGCCGGCTGTCGGTGTTCTGCGTCCAGGCGTATTGCGTGTCCAGCTTGTCCTCGCGGCGCTCCAGGTCGATGTTGAAACGGTGCTGGCCCAGCGTGAACAGGTTCTGCAGCAGGTAGTTGGTGGAGCGGCCCTTGGCGCTTTCGGGCGACTGGGTGTGGCGGTCGCTTTGGCTGTCGGTATGGGAGATCTGGACCACGCTCTTGTAGATGGCGTTCCAGCCGGCCTGCCAGCGCAGGCTGCCGGTGGTGTTCTTGACCACGTCGTAGTCGTCGAAAGGCGGCGGGCTCTGGTCGTAGTGGGTACGCAGGCGGCTGTGCAGCAGGCTGGCGTCGATCTGGTGGATGCCCGTTTTGTAGCCCGCGTTCAGGCCCAGCGAGGTGTTGCTGTAGCCATCCTTGTCCGGGTTGGGCGAGAAGGTGTTGCCGGGGTAGACGTCGAAGCCGTCGCTGCGCTCGTCCGCCAGGTTCAGGCCATAGGTGAAGCCGTTGGCTCCGCCCTGAAATCCCGTGGCCAGCTTGCTGGTGCCCTGGTTGCCTATGCCCGCCTCGGCATAGGCGCGGGTCTGGCCGTCCGCCCGCTTGGTGAAGATCTGGATCACGCCGCCCATGGCGTCTGAGCCATAGATGGCTGCGGCCGGGCCGCGCAGCACTTCGATGCGCTCGATCTGCGCCAGCGGCAGGGTGGACCAGACCGCTCCGCCCTGCAGCTCCTGCGAGCTGTAGCGCACGCCGTCGATGAACACGGCAGTGTGCTGGTTGCTAGTGCCGCGCAGGTAGACCGAGGTGACCTGGCCCGGCCCGCCATTGCGGTTGATCTGCACGCCCGGCACCTGCACCAGCAGGTCGGCCACGCCGGTGGCGCCGCTGCGGGCAATGGTCTCGGCGTCGATCACGGTCATGTCGGCCGTGACGGTGCGCAGGGGCTGCTCGCTGCGCGAGGCGGTGACGACCACCGTATCGAGCTGGGAGGTCTGTGCCCGCTGCGCCTGTTGTGCCTGCGCTTGGGCCTGGCAGGCCAGCAGCGAGGCCGCAGCCAGGGCGGACAACGTGCGCAGTACGGGGAACGCTGAGGGCGAGCGAAGAGCGGCGCCAGGGGCGCGCGCGAGGGCGAGGGTGTGCATGAATGCGGACCAGTTGCGCGCCAGCGACCCCGCCGGCACGGAAACCACAAAGACCGGCTGCGCTGCATGCGCGGCCGGCCACCTGTTGGCCGGTATCCAGACTGGTGACGCACTCGCCAAGGCCTTCCCGGGCTGTACGCCCAGTGGCACGGGTTTGGCGGGGGCCGGTGCCATGCACGCGGCGTTTCACTCACTGTTGCGGGGGCAGTACATGCGGGCGGCTTTATCTGGCCGCCCCATGTTTCCCGTTTAACCGCAGCCCCTGGGGCTGCTGGCACCAACGGCGGCGATTGTACGGCGGGGCGTTCAGTGCCGATGTAAAGCTTGCTTGACATGTCCGCGGATGGCGTCGCACAATGTCAAGCATCCTTTACACATTGCGAGAGACTTCCATGAATCAAACAACGGTCACCAACCGCCGCTACCAGAAGGAACTTGGATTTGCGCTGCTGCTCTACATGGCGCTGCTTGTGGGGGCGCTTTTGCTCAGCGCCGACATGCAGGCCGGGGCCCTGCGCACAGCGCTGCTGCTGAGCCCCATGCTGGCGTTTGCGCTGGCCGTGCGGGCCATCGTGCGCCTGGTGCGCGATACCGACGAGTTCCTGCGCAAGTCCATGCTGGAGCAGCTGGCGATTGCGGCGGCGGGCACGGCCGGCATCACCTTCACCTACGGATTCCTGGAAATGGCAGGTTTTCCCAAGCTCAGCATGTTCATGGTATGGCCCTTGATGGGTGCGCTCTGGGTGGCTGCCTCGGTGGCCCACTGGCTGCGCAGCCGATGAGCTGTTCCGCCAAAGTGCCCCTCCCATGAAAAACACAATCCGTGAACTGCGCGCCGAGCGCGGCTGGAGTCAGGCTGCGCTGGCGGACCTGCTGGGCGTGTCGCGCCAGACCGTGAACGCGATCGAGACGGGTCGCTACGACCCCAGCCTGCCGCTGGCATTCGCCATTGCACGGGTGTTCGAGACCCGGATCGAGGCGATCTTCCAGGAGGGTTGAGCGCAGCGCTCAGGCCACGATCATGACCAGCAGCACCAAGCCCAGCAGGGCCAGGTAGGCCTTGGCATGCAGGGCATCGGGAATGCGGCCGATCAGCGGCGCCGCCAGCCTGATGCCCGTCCACGATCCGGCCGTCAGCAGCGCAAAGGCCTGCAGGTCCACATAGCCCACATGCCATGGGCCCAGCCCCGCGCCCTGGGATGCCAGCATGTAGGCAGCGGTGCCCGCCACGGCCATGGGCAGGGACAGCGGGCTGGCCATGGCCGTGGCGGCCGCCATGCTGGCGCCGCGCCGGCGCATCAGCGGCACGGTCATCACGCTGCCGCCCACGCCCAGGAAGGCCGCGATCGCACCAATGGCCAGGCCCGCCGTGGCCGCCGCCCGCCGGCCCATGGGCTGCATGCCGGCGGCGGTGCCGTGCACGAAGCCCGGGCGCAGCAGCGCGTCGGCGATGGTCAGGGCCAGGTAGGCGATGAAGGCCCAGCGCACCCATTCCCCGCTGATCCAGGTGGCGGCCGCCGCGCCCGCCACGGCACCGGCCGCGATGAAGCCGGCCAGCGGTCGCACCTGATCCCAGGGCAGGGCGCCCGCGCGGTGCTGGCGCAGCGTGGCCATGGAGGCGCCAAAAATCATCACGCAGGTGGAGGTGGCCACGGCAATGTGCATGGCAGCCTGGCCAACGGCGGAGTCCGCGCCGTGGATGGAGGTCAGCAGCGCATAAAGCAGCGGAACGGCCACGAAGCCGCCGCCAAAGCCGAAGAGCACGGTGGTCACGCCGGCAAGCACACCGAAAGCCAGCAGCAGGAGAGGGAACACAGACAGTCCTTTGGAAAAAACGAGCAAGGACTGAACCTTAGGATGCCGCGGTTTGGCCTGCTTTCGCGGATGGGTCAATAATCCTCGAATTCCTGCCAAAGCCTGTTGGCTGTTTTCCGGACATCCCCATGCTCAACATCCCGCTGCATTCCGTGGACGCCGTGGCGCGCGACGTGCTGGCCATCGGCACCGACTACACGCCTGGCACGCTGCTGCCCACGCACAGCCACCGGCGTGCCCAGTTTCTCTACGGGATGAGCGGGCTGATGGAGGTGGAAACCGACGACGGCGCCTGGACCATCCCGCCCTACAGCGGCGTGTGGATTCCGGCCAGCAAGCCGCACAGCGTGCGCATGCAGGGCGTGAGCACGCGCAGCCTGTACATCGAACCGGCTGCTGCGCCCCGCCCGGGTGTGCACTGCGAGGCCCTGGTCGTCACCCCGCTGCTGCACCAGCTGCTGCTGTCCTGCGCCGACCTGCCGGCGCTGTACGACGAAGCGGGCCGCGACGGCGCCCTGGTCACGCTGGTGCTGCACGAGCTGGCCTCGGCCCGCAGCCTGCCGTTGTTCGCGCCCATTCCCCGCGACGAAAAGCTGGCCGCCCTGTGCAAGCAGTTCCTGGCCCAGCCCAGCATCCGCGCCACGCCGCAGGATTGGGCGAAAGCGCTGAACAAGAGCCTGCGCACCTTCAGCCGGTTTTTCCAGCAGCACACAGGCATGGCCTTTGGCGCCTGGCGCCAGCAGGCCTGCCTGCTGGCGGCGGTGTCCCGGCTGTCTGCGGGCGCATCGGTCACCCAGGTGGCGCTGGACCTGGGCTATGACAGCCCCAGCGCGTTTTCCACCATGTTCCGCAAGGCGCTGGGCCGGGTGCCCTCGGAGCTGGTGAGCCGGGTCTAGGCGGGAACGCTGGCCTGGGCAGCCGTTTCCCGCGTCATGGCCCAGAACACCAGGGCTGCCAGGCTGAACGCCGCCCCCGCCACGCAGACCCCGTGCCAGCCAAATCGCGCGTAGGCATTGGTGGAAATCAGCGCCCCCAGCCCGCTGCCCACGGCATAGAACAGCATGTACAGGCCCACCAGCCGGCTGTGGGCCTGCGGGTTGCTGCGAAAGATCAGGCTCTGGTTGGTCACATGCAGGGCCTGGCCGCCCAGGTCCAGCAGCACGATGCCGGCAACCAGCGCCCACAGCGACTGCTCCAGCAGCGCAATCGGCGCCCAGGCCAGCAGCAGGATCACCAGCGCGCCCAGGCTGGTGCGCTGCGCGAAACCCTGGTCGGCCCAGTGCCCGGCACGGGCCGCGGCCAGTGCGCCCACCACGCCCGCCAGGCCAAAGGCGCCGATGGCCGTGAGCGACAGGCTGTAGGGCGGTGCGCTCAGCGGCAGGACAAGGGCGCTCCAGAAGATGTTGAAGGTGGCAAACATCAGCAGGGCCAGCATGCCGCGTGTGCGCAGCATGCGGTCCTGGCGCAGCAGCTGGAGCATGGAGGCGAGCAGCTGCGTGTAGCTGGGTGCATGCAAGGGCACCGCCAGCCGGGGCAGTTGCCGCCACAGGGGCCAGGCCAGGGCCAGCATCAGCAGGGCCGAGCAGGCATAGACGCCACGCCAGCCAGCCACGTCACCCACGGCGCCGGCAAACACGCGCGCCAAAAGCAGGCCGATGAAAACCCCGCCCTGGGCTGCGCCCACCACGCGCCCGCGCTCATGCGCCTGGCTGGCGCTGGCCGCATAGGCGATCAGCCCCTGCGTCATGGCCGTGCCCAGCAGGCCCACGGCCAGCATGCCCGCCAGCAGCAGAACGGCCGAACGCGCGGTGCCGACGGCCGCCAGGGCCAGCACCAGGCCCAGCAACTGCAAAAGCATGAGCCGCCGCCGCTCCAGCCGGTCGCCCAGCGGCACCAGCAGCAGCAGTGCCAGCGCGCAACCGGCCTGCGTGGCGGTGACCACGCCGCCCACGGCCGCATGGCTGATGCCGAAGTCGGCCGCCAGCGCCTCCAGCAGCGGCTGGGCGTAGTAGACATTGGCCACGCTCAGGCCGCTGGCAGCGGCGAACAGCAGCACCAGGCTGCGCGGCATGCGGACCGTGTCCGGGGCTGGGAAGGCTTTCATGGGTTGAATCCAGTTGCAAAACAAAACTAGTTGGATGCTAGTTGAACCAGTTTTGAAATGCAACCAAAATGACGCCATGAAAGAAGACATCCGCCCTGACACACCGCAGCCCTGTCCGGTGGCCCGCTCCCTGGATGTGATCGGCGACCGCTGGTCGCTGCTCATCGTGCGCGATGCCTTTGACGGCATCAGCCGCTTTGGCGATTTCCAGCGCAGCCTGGGCGCGGCCCGCAATATCCTGGCCGACCGGCTGCGGCGTCTGGTGGAGGCCGGCATCCTGGAAACCCGCCCGGCCGCAGAAGGCTCGGCCTACCTGGAATACGTACTCACGGCCCAGGGCCTTGAGCTGTTTCCGGTGATCGTGGCGTTGCGGCAATGGGGCGAAGGCCATCTGTTCGCGCCGGGCGAGGCGCATTCGCTGCTGCTGGACCGCCAGACCGGCCAGCCTGTCGCGCCCATGCTGCCGCGCAGCGGGGATGGCCGGGCCTTGCTGCCGGGCCAGACCGTGGTTCAGAAAATCGATTGATGGATATCCATGCTCTCTGCCTTCGTATCACTCATCTACGTACAGATTTCTCCCGAGCGCCTGACGCTGAAGGATCCGAAGACCGGGCAGACCCTGTCGGAGGTTCCCGAGCTGGCCCTGAGTCCGCCGCCCCGGCGCCGGATTCTCGCGGCCGGTCCGCAGGCCAGGCTCGCGGCTGCATCGGAGCCTGCCGAAGTCGTCAATCCCTTCGCCCACCCGCGTTCGCTGATATCGGACTTCATCCTGGCCGAGCAGCTTCTGAAGTACCAGCTCAGGCGCATGCATCGGCGTGCCTGGCTGGCGGCCTCCCCGCACATCGTCATCCATCCGCTGGGCGACCCCGAGGGCGGATTCACCCAGGTGGAGCTGAGGGCCTTGCGCGAGCTGGGCAGCGCGGCCGGGGCCTCGAAGGTGAATGTCTGGACAGGCCGGCCCTTGACAGACGAGGAATTGCTGACGCGCAAGCCCCCTGCGCAGGGCGGTGTCTGGGAGTGAGGCTTTGCTCCTCGCCATGAAAAAAGCGCCCGTCACAACGGGCGCTTTGTCTGGGTCAGCGCAAGGGCCGATAACACGCCATCAGAACCGCGCCATCAGAACCGCGCCGTCATCCCCACGAAGTAGGTACGGCCGCCGTTGTCGTAGTTGGCGCCGATGGTGCGGGTTTCCTTGTCGGCCAGGTTGATGATGCCGGCGCGCAGGGTCAGGGTGTCGGTCACGTTGTAGTTCATGGACACGTCAAAGGTCGTATAGGCCTTGGCGAAGGTGGTGGCCGTGCCCGTGGTCACGACTTCCTTGCCCACGTGGCGGGCGCTGAACATGGCGGACCAGCCCTGGCGGATCTGCCACTGCAGCGACGAGTAGATGGACAGCTCGGGCACGGCCAGCAGCGAGGCGCCGGTGCTCAGGTTCTTGGACTCGAACATCTTGGTGATGTTGGTGTTCCAGGTCAGGCCCTTTGCCAGGGGAACGTTCACGAAGCCTTCCAGGCCGCGCGTGCGGGCACGCTGGGCGTTGGCCATGCGGGTCCACCAGAAGCCGTTGTAGAAGCCCAGCGGCTGGTAGTCGATCTTGTTCTTGAAGTTGGTGTGGAAGTAGGTGGCACCCAGCGCCCAGCCATTGCGGTCCCAGCTCGTGCCCAGCTCGAAGTTGGTGCTGGTCTCGGGCTGCAGGTCGGGGTTGCCGGCCATGTAGCAGCCGCGCGTGCCGTCGGCGTTGACGCTGGTGCTGGTCCAGCCCATGCCGGCCAGGCTGCGGCAGCCGTTGCCCCCGGATTGCGTGGCGGCGCTGGCCGAGTTTTCCTTCAGGTTGGGCGCACGGAAGCCGCGCGAGACGCCGCCGCGAACCGTCCACTCCGAGGCCGGGTGGTAGACCAGGTAGGCGCGCGGGCTCCAGTTGTTGCCGTATTTCTGGTGGTGGTCCATGCGCAGGCCCAGCGTCAGCGCCAGGTTGTCGCGCAGGAAGATCTGGTCCTCGCCGAACAGCGCCCAGGTGGTGGCGCTCAGGCCCGAGCCCGAGACCGGGCGCCCCGCGTAGTCGATGGGAGCCAGGCCGATGGTGTCGCGGTTGTCCAGCGACTCGCGGCGCCACTGCATGCCCAGCGTCATGGCCTGGTCCAGGCCCCACAGCTTCAACGGCTTGTCGATGCGGCCGTCCAGCGTGGTTTCCTTGGAGTTGTTGCCGATGGTGTCGCCCTTGTCCTCGTACTTGTTGTGCACGAGGTTGAGCTTGGAGGTCAGGTCGCCCCAGCGGCCGTCATGGCTGAGGCCGAACTTGGTCTGCTCCAGCTTGCTCAGGCCCCAGGGATAGACCACCTGGTCGCCCGATGCCGTGCGCGCGTCGGAGCCCGTGGCGCGCTGGATGCCTTGCGCGGCCTCGATGCCGATCACCTGGTCGGGCGTGAGCTGCCAGTTGAGCAGGGCGTTGAGGTTTTGCTTGCGCGAGCCGGCCGTCGATTGGTAGGTACCCGGGAAGCCGCCCGTGCTCTCGTCGGCTGCGCGGTCCGTGTAGTTGCCGCCCAGGCGCAGGCCGAACTTGTCGGACAGCGGGCCGCTGATGTTGAAGCCCAGCTGGCGCGTGTCGCCGCGGTCGCCGTCGGAGGGCTTGCTGTAGTTCAGCGTCGTCGAGCCGCTCCAGCGCTTGCCGATCTTGCGCGTGATGATGTTGATCACGCCGCCCATGGCGTCCGAGCCGTACAGCGAGGACATGGGACCGCGCACCACCTCGATGCGCTCGATCATCTCGGGCGAGATCCAGTCCAGATCCTGCGAGCCCAGGTCGTCGCGGTAATTGATGCCGGCCGAGTTGCCCTGGCGCTTGCCGTCCACCAGGATCAGCGTGTACTTCTCGGGCAGGCCGCGCAGCTTGATCTTGGACTGGGCGCCCGTGCCGGACAGGCCGCCGGTCACGCCGGGAATGGTGGACAGCAGCTCGCCGATGCTGGTGACGGGCTTGCGCTCGATGTCCTCGCGGGTGATCACGCTGATGCTGGCCGGCGCTTCCTTGATGTCCACGGCCGTGCCCGAGGCGGTCACCACCACGGTGGACAGGGACATGTCGGCCTTGTTGTCGGCTGACTGGGCATGGGCCATGGCTGTGCATGCCAGGGCGGCGCAAAGAGGAAGCGGGCGGAGCACCGAGATTCTGACCATCTTTGTAAAGTTCCGGTTTGGTTAAAAATCAAGGTGCGAATGATAACGATTTGTATCCACATCTTTTTGTTGGCGTAAAGACAGTTGTATTTTTGTTCACTCGTTATCTAACTGCTGGACAGGCCAAAGATGCTGTGCACAAGTTTGGTGCGCAGCAAGAGGGGCAGCGGAGGGAGGCGCTGAAGGGGGGCGCAGAGGGAACGCGGGCGCCAAAGGCACCCTGCAATGGCCGCCCCCATGCGCAGGGGGGCGGCCGGAAGAGGGTCAGCGCGGTTCGGCTGCCGTGCCTGCAAGCGCGGTGGAACGCTCCGCCGACTGGCGCGATGCCTGGCGGCGCACGAACTGGTAGGCGATGGCCAGCAGGGCAAACCAGGCCGGCGTCACCACCAGTGCCTGGCGCGTGTCGGCCTGCAGGGTGAGCAGGCCCAGGATGGCGGCAAAGAACACCAGGCAGGCCCAGCACATGGCCACGCCGCCGGGCATCTTGTAGCGCGAAGCCTCATGCAGGGCCGCGCGCTGGCGCCGGTAGGCGATATAGGACAGCAGGATCAGCGACCACACGAACATGAACAGAATGGCCGATACCGTGGTCACCAGCGTGAAGGCTTCCACCAGATCGGGCACCACCCACATCAGAAACGCGCCGGCCAGCAGGCAGGTGCAGGAAAACAGCAGCCCGCGCGAGGGCACGCTGCTGCGCGACAGCCGGTGGAAGGCCCGGGGCGCATCGCCCTTGAGCGCCAGGCCGTAGAGCATGCGGCTGGTGGAGAACACGCCGCTGTTGGCCGACGAGGCGGCCGAGGTCAGCACCACGAAATTGATCACGCCTGCGGCGGCCGGCAGGCCTGCGAGCACGAACAGCTCCACGAACGGGCTCTTGCCGGGCACCACGTCACGCCAGGGGGTGACGGCCATGATGGCGATCAGGGCCAGCACGTAGAACACGATGATGCGCACGGGAATCGAATTGATGGCGCGCGGCAGCGTGCGCTCGGGGTCCTTGGCCTCGGCCGCCGTGGTGCCCACCAGTTCGATGCCCACGAAGGCGAACACCGCGATCTGGAAGCCCGCGAAGAAACCCATCATCCCGTTGGGGAACATGCCGCCGTCATTCCAGAGGTTGGACAGGCTGGCCGTGCGGCCCGCAGGCGAGACGAAGGCGGCACCCACCATGTACAGCCCCGTGCCCACCAGGGCCACGATGGCCACGATCTTGATCATGGCGAACCAGAACTCGATCTCGCCGAACAGCTTCACCGTCAGCAGGTTCAGGCCCAGCAGCAGGCCCACGCAGGCAATGGCCGGTGCCCACTGCGGCAGGTCCGGGAACCAGAACTGGGAGTAGGCCGATATGGCAATCACATCGGCAATGCCCGTGACGATCCAGCAGAACCAGTACGTCCAGCCCGTGAAGAAGCCGGCCCAGGGGCCGAGCAGGTCGGACGAGAAGTCGATGAAGGAGCGGTACTGCAGGTTGGACAGCAGCAGCTCGCCCATGGCCCGCATCACGAAGAACAGCATCACGCCGATGATGGTGTAGACAAAGATGATGGACGGGCCGGCCAGGCTGATGGTCTTGCCCGAGCCCATGAACAGGCCCGTGCCTATGGCCCCGCCGATGGCGATGAGCTGGATATGGCGGTTGGTGAGATTGCGCTGCAGGTCGTCTTGACCGTGCAGGCCCTGGCCGGCTGGCGGGGCCTTGTGTGTCATCAGAGAACTCCGGGGAAGACTGGCAAAGCGATGGCAGAAAAGGGGGAATCCGCCTGCCGCGGCCGTGTTTTCAGTCTCTGCATGGAGTCCATGCCTGGAAATGCGGCAGCGCAGCAAAACGGAACGAAGGCCGCGAGGATACCCGAACCGCGCCCTCGCATCGGCCCTGCCGCGTGGCCGCGCTCCGGTGAATGGAGCGGGCTTGATATGGGTGGATCAGCCGCGTTGAGCAGCGATCAGTCGCACTTAACCGTGCTCAGGCCGTGCTCAGCCGCGCGCCAGGCGCTTGGCATTGGCCACCGCCGTGCGGTGCACGGGGGCCAGGCCCTTGCCCACCACGCCCCACATGGCGTTTTGCCATTGCGAGGCCTGCGATGCCAGGGCACCGCCGTTCCAGGTGGAGGTGCTCCAGGGTGTCCAACACATGCGCATCCAGGCCTGCATCAGGGCCTGGCTGGCAACCATGGACTGCATGCCCATCGCCGCCCACGATTGCTGGAATGCCGTCTGTTTCTCGGACACCATGCGTGTGAATTCACGCCGGTCCCGCGCGGAGGGATTGGCGCCTGCCATGGCCATGCGGGTGAGGCGATGGGCCACGACCTGGGGCGCTGCGACGGCCAGGTCGGTGGCCTGGCGGGCGACCAGGGCGGCCCGGGGATTTTTGCGATTTGCCATGTGCACTCCTGAAGCTGGGTTCACTTTATCCAGATGGATGCCGACCCGCGTAGGCCGATGACGCAATGCAGCAAAAACGGATTTATCGCGGCTGGGCCTGTGGCGCTGACGCGGCTGCGTCCTGCACGGCAGGGGATACCAGGGCACGCCACCAGCGCTCGCCTGCATGGGGGGCATCCAGGTCCACGCGCTCGCCCATCATGGGGGTGGCCACGGCAATGCCGTGCTCGGCACCCAGGGCCAGCACGCGCTCGAAGGGGTCCCACCAGGCATGCATGGCCAGGCTGAAGGTGCCGTTGTGAATGGGCAGCAGCCAGCGTCCGCCCAGGTCGCGGTGGGCCTGCACGGTCTGGGCCGGGTGCATGTGCACATAGGGCCAGTGCGGGTCGTAGGCGCCGGTTTCCATCAGCGTGAGGTCGAAGGGACCGAAGCGCCGGCCGATTTCCGCAAAGCCGTCGAAATAGCCGCCGTCGCCGCTGAAGAAGACACGCAGCGTGTCGGCGCTTGCCAGGTCCTCGATGACCCAGGACGCCCACAGCGTGCGGTTGCCGTCGCGCAGGCCCCGGCCCGAGAAATGCTGGGCCGGCGTGGCCGTGAAGCGCAGGCCGTCCACCTGCACGTCCTGCCACCAGTCGAACTGGCGCACCTTCTCGGGGGCCACGCCCCAGTCCATGAGCCGGTCGCCCACGCCCAGCGTGCACAGGAAGAAGTCGACCCGGGGCGCCAGGGCGCGGATGGTGGCACGGTCCAGATGGTCGTAGTGGTCGTGCGAAAGCACCACGCCGCGCAGCGCGGGCAGTTCATGCAGGGCGATGGGTGGCGCATGAAAGCGCTTGGGGCCGATGAAGGAAAAGGGCGAGGCGCGCTCGGCAAACACCGGGTCGGTGATCCACCAGCCGCCGCGCAGCTTCATCAGCAGCGTGGAGTGGCCCAGGCGGTACAGGCTGCGCTCGGGCGCGGCGGCCAGGTCGGCCGGGGTGAGCCGCTGCACGGGCAGGGGCGCGGCAGGCTCGGTGTCCTTGGGCTTGTTGAAGAAGAAGTCCCACATCACCTTGGCGTCGGGCTGGGGCGCGTTGGCGGGGCGGGGATGGACGTTGCGAAAGCGCCCGCCCACCGACTGGGGTGATTGGGCGTAGTCGGCAATCGGTGCGCGGAAGATGCGGGGTGTTTTCACGGTGCTCCGTCGGTGTTCAGGCCGCCGCCATCATGGAACCGGTGGCGCAGCCCTGTCGAGATGGTGGTCTTGGCGGCCCGATTCAAGGCGCCTTGCGTGTCGTCATGTAAACAAAAAAGGAGCTGCCCCTGCAGGCAGCTCCTTGTCGTGATGGCCGCAAGCTGGGCCTCAATGGGCGCCGGCCGCCTCGGCACCGCCGGCATGGCCCGCAGGGCGCCTGGTCATCCAGATCAGCACGATCAGCACCAGGAACAGCACGGACGACGCCAGGAAGATGTCGTCCGCCGCCCGCGTATAGGCCTGCTGGTCGATGAGGCGGTTGATCTGGGCCAGCGCCTGCGCTTGGCTGAGACCCGCGGCCTGCAGCCCCTGCAGGGTGACGCCGAACACGCCCTGGCCCTGGATGAGCCCTTCGGTCAGATGGGCGTGGTGCAGCGCGGCGCGGTTTTCCCAGAGCGTGGTGGCGATGGAGGTGCCCATGGCACCCGCCGTGATGCGCACGAAGTTGCTCAGGCCGGCGGCGGCCGGGATACGGTCCGGCGAGATGCCCGACAGCGTGATCGTCGTCAGCGGGATGAAGAAGAATGCCATGGCCCCGCCCTGGATCAGCGTGGGCACCAGGATGTGCATGAAGTCCGTCTCCACCGTGAAGCGCGAGCGCATCCACAGCACCAGGGCGAACACCACGAAGGCGCCCGTGGCCATCTTGCGCGGGTCCCACTGCGTGACCTTGCGGCCCACCAGCGGCGTCAGGATGATGGCGAAGATGCCCACCGGCGCCAGCGCCATGCCGGCCGTGGTGGAGGTATAGCCCATCCACTGCTGCAGCCACAGCGGCAGCAGCACCACGTTGCCGAAGAACAGGCCGTAGGCAATCGACAGCGCCACCGAGCCCGCCGCGAAATTGCGGCGCATGAACAGGCGCAGGTCCACCACCGGGTGCGCATCCGTCAGCTCCCAGACCAGGAAGACCACGAAGCTCACGATGGCCAGCACGCACAGAGTGACGATCTCGCCCGAGGCGAACCAGTCCAGCTCCTTGCCCTTGTCCAGCATCAGCTGCAGCGCGCCCACCCACAGCACCAGCAGGGCCAGGCCCACGGAGTCGATGGGCAGCTTGCGCGTGGGGGTCTCGCGGCTGCGGTAGATGCTCCAGGTCATCAGGGCCGACAGCAGGCCCACGGGCACGTTGATGTAGAAGATCCAGGGCCAGGAGATGTTGTCCGTGATCCAGCCACCCAGCAGCGGGCCGACCACGGGCGCCACCAGGGTGGTCATCCCCCAAAGCGCCAGCGCCACCCCGGCCTTGGCCGGCGGGTAGCTGGACAGCAGCAGTGTCTGCGACAGCGGGATCATGGGTCCGGCGACCAGCCCCTGGAGCACGCGGAACAGCACCAGCATCTCCAGCGACGAGGCAAAGCCGCACAGCCAGGAGGTCAGCACGAACAGCAGCACGCTCATGGTGAACAGGCGCACGGCGCCGAAGCGCTGCGTGAGCCAGCCCGTGAGCGGCACCGAGATGGCGTTGGCCACGCCAAAGCTGGTGATCACCCAGGTGCCCTGGCTGGGGCTGACGCCCACGTCGCCCGAGATCGCCGGAATGGCGACGTTGGCAATGGACGAGTCCAGCACGTTCATGAAGGTGGCCAGCGACAGGGCCAGCGTACCCAGGGCCAGCTGGGCGCCCTTGAGCGGTGCGGGCCGTGCGGGCATGGCAGGCGGTGCCGAGGGTGGCGCGGCAGGCGGCAAGGTCGGCCCACCCGGCTGCGCCGGCTCCGGCACGGCGGTGGTAGAGGAAGTCATAGGCAGTCCGCGTAGGTTCTGGGAAGGCGGGGAAGCGATGCCTGCTTACTTGGACTGCGTGGCCTGCGCGTCAACCGGCGCGGAGGCCACTGCGGCTGGCGCCTTGCCCTGTGACCTGTCTTGCGCATCGGCCATGGCGACGGGCGGCAGCTCGGGCAACTGCTTGAGCGGCGCCACGTTCTGGCCCGCCACGATGTGGGCGATGCGTTCCTCCGCCTGGGGCAATGCCATGTCGTAGATGGAGGTCTGGGCCACGGGGGCATTGCGCGTGGCGGTTGCCAGTACTTCACCCTGCTGGTCGCGCACGTCCACCTTGGCCTCCATCGACAGGCCCACGCGCAGCGGGTGCTGGGCCAGGTCTTCCGGCGACAGCGCAATGCGCACGGGCACGCGCTGCACCACCTTGATCCAGTTGCCGGTGGCGTTTTGCGCGGGCAGCAGCGAGAAGGCCGCGCCGGTTCCTGCGCCCATGCCCACCACGGTGCCGTGGTAGCTGATCTTGTCGCCGTACACATCGGCCGTCAGCTCGGTCTTCTGGCCTATGCGCAGCTGGGCCAGCTGGCTTTCCTTGAAGTTGGCATCCACCCAGAGGTTGTGCAGGCCCACCACGGTCATCAGCGGCGCGCCCGAGGCCACGCGCTGGCCCAGTTGCACGCCGCGCTTGGCCACATAGCCTTCCACGGGAGAGACCAGGCGCGTGCGCTGCAGCGCCAGATAGGCCTCGCGCACCTTGGCGGAAGCGGCGATCACGCTGGGGTGCTCTTCGGCGCTGCTGCCCTTGGTCTGGGCTTCGGCAGCGGTCAGCTGCGCCTTGGCGGCGCGCACGGCGGCTTCTGCTGCAGAGGCGGCATTGCCTGCCGTGCGGGCCAGGGACTGGGCGTGGTCGAACTCTTCCTTGCCCACGGCGCCCGTGGCCAGCAGCGGGCGGCGGCGGTCCACGTCCTCGCGGGCGCGGGCAGCGTCGGCCTGCAGGCGGGCCAGATCGGCCTCGCGCTGGGCCACCTGGGCCACCAGGGGCGCATTGTTGGCGTACAGCGTGCGCACCTGGCGCACGGTCTGGGCCAGTTGCGACTCGGCCTGGGACAGGGCAACCAGGGCATCGGCCGAGTCCAGCTGCACCAGCAGCTGGCCGGGCTTGACGTAGTCGGTGTCGTCGGCGCCGATGCTGATCACTGTGCCGCCGATCTGCGGCGTGATCTGCACCACGTTGCCCGCCACATAGGCGTTGTCCGTGGTCTGGTAGTTGCGCGCCACCATCCAGTGCCAGCCGCCCCAGGCGACGGCGGCCACCGCGACTGCGGCGGCGATGAGGGTCAGGCCCTTGCGGCGGCCCTGCGGATTGGCCACGGGCGAGGCTGCGGCCGGTGCGGCGGCAGGGCTGGGTGCTTGCTTGTTGGTGTCGGTCATGGTGTACGGCGCTTTGTTATCTGTGAATGTGGTTGTGCGGCCGGGGCAGGGAGCTGGCGATCTGTCACGCTGGCTGGCGGTCTGCCCGGTGGAGGGTCAAGAGTGCGGCGGATTCCTGTGCGGGTTGCGATCTCAGTGCTGGCTGACCTGCACGGCAGCCGTGCCATCGGTCCAGCCGCCGCCCAGCGCCTTCATCAGCGACACGCGCGTGTCCAGCGCGCGGGCGCGCAGGTCCACGTCCAGGCGGCGCTGGGTGATCACCTGGGTTTCGGTGTTCAGCACCGTCACCTGGCTGGCCAGGCCTGCCTTGTAGCGCTGCACGGCAAAGTCGTAGGCGCGTTCGGCCTTCTCCAGCGACTCGGCCTGCAGCTGCTGTTGGCGCACCAGCGATTGCACGGAAGTGATGGCGTCGCCCGCTTCCTTGACCGCATCGAGCACCACGCCGTTGTACTGGGCGATGGCGGTGTCCAGGTCGGCCTGCGTGCCGCGCAACTGGGCGCGCAGGCGCTTGCCGTCGAACAGGGGCAGGCGCAGCGCGGGCGTGATGCCCATCTGGCGCGAGCTGCCCTTGAACAGGTTGTCCAGACCGATGGCATTGAGGCCGATGAAGGCCGTGAGATTGATATCGGGATAGAAATCCGCCCGCGCGCTCTCTATGCCCTGCGTTGCGGACTCCACGCGCCAGCGCGCGGCCACCACATCGGGGCGGCGGCCCAGCAGGTCGGCACCCAACTGGCCGGGCACAGCCTGGATCTGCAGCGCGGCCAGACGGGGCGACAGCTGCAGCTGCGCCTCGGGCGCCTGCCCGCAGAGCACGGCGATGGTGCGGCGCGCCAGCGTGATCTGCTCGTCCAGCATTTCGATCTGGGTGCCGGCATCGGGCAGGCCGGCCTGGGCCTGGGTCAGCTCCACCTGGCTGTCCAGCCCGGCGCGCGTGCGCTGCTGGCTCAGGTCCAGCAGCGACTGGCGCTGGGTCAGCGTGCGGCCAGCCACATCCTTTTGGGCAATCAAGCGAGCCAGCGCCACATAGCTGCGCGCCACCTGGGCCGCCAGCTGGTTGGCGGCGGCGGCGCTGTCGGCCTGGGCGGCACGGGCCTGGCCCAGGGCGGCCTGCAGGTCGGCGGCATGGCGGCCAAAGAAATCCGGTGTCCAGCTCAGGCCGGCCTGCAGGTTGCCGGTGTTGTAGGTATGGCCGGCAATGGGTGCGGGCACCAGGCCGTTGGCGCTGTAGTGCTGGCGCGTGGCGTCGACGCCGAGCGTGCCGCGCACATCGGTGGCCGTGCTTGTGGCCGTGGCCAGGGCGGCCGCCTTGTCGAAGCGGGCGCGGCTCATGGCCAGGCTGGGGCTGCCCTGCAGCGCCTGGGCGATCAGCGCATCCAGCTGGGCATCGCCCAGGGACTTCCACCAATCGGCGGCGGGCAGGCTGGTATTGGCGCCTGTCTCGGACTGGGCCGTCAGACCCAGGTCGGAGGCGCCCAGCCGGGCCAGCGGCTCATGGGCCGGGCCCTGGGAAGCACAACCGGCCAGGGCCAGCGCGGCGCACAGGGTGGCCGCTGCGGCGGCTACGCGGCGGGGCGCGGCGGACACGGAAACAAAGGATTTGGGCATGGTGGTCTGCCTGTTGGGGGTCAAGAATCAGGAAATCGGAAACAGGGGCGGAAAAAGGGGGCTGGCGCTGTCAGTCGACAGGCGTGGCAGGCGCAGGGGCCGGCGGCGCAGCTTCCGGCGCGCGCATCGCATCGCCATTGGCCAGCAGGCGGCGCAGCATGTCCAGCAGCTGGCGCGACTCGTCATGGCTGAAGCCGGCCATATGGGCATTCATCACGCTGGACAGCACCTGCGGCACCTTGGCCGCCATGGCGCGGCCTTCATCGGTCAGCACCAGCTTGACCACGCGCCGGTCCACCGTGGAGCGCTCGCGCCGCAGCATGCCCTTGGATTCGAGCCGGTCCAGCGCCCGCGTGATGGAGGCCGGATCCAGCCCCAGGTCACGCGCCATGCCGGCATTGGTGGCGTCGCTGCACAGCAGCAGCTTGTACAGCGGCAGCCACTGCACATAGGTCAGCTCATGCTCGGCCAACTGCGCATCGGCCTGCTGGAGGATGGAGCTGAGCACCTTGCGCATGAGGAACCCCACGCTCTCGAAGGGCGTGTAGCTGCCTGGGCTGTAGAAGTCCGAGGGCTGCAGGCCGTTGGGCAGGGGAGGCTGGGTCATGGTGTCTGCGGGTGAAATAATTGACTGCGCAATGATTGTTGCGGCAATTATTGCAGAAACACCGGTTGACCGTGTGACGCGAGGGTGCCGGGGACGGGATCAGGGTTATCCAGACCCGCCGGTGGCTTTCAGCTCCTCAGATCCGCCACCGGCCGCCTTCAAGCTCACTTGTCCTGGGCCACCGCATGTCCCTTCTCCAGCCTTGCCACGGCCTCGCGGTAGGCGGGGCTGGCGCGCAGTTGCTGGTAGCGCTCCAGGCCGCGCTGGTATTCGGTGGAGCGGACATCGATCTCGCGGTCGGAGAGATAGGTGAGTCCGGCGCGGTGCCACATTTCCAGGTCGGCCAGCACCTGGGCTCGGCTGAGGTCGGTGGGGGCAGCAGTGGAGGAGGGCGCTGCGTCCTGGGCTAGGGTGGTGCCGGCCAGGCCCAGGCTGAGGGCGGCCAGGGCGACGAAGCGGGTGAAGTCGGAAGTGCGCATGGGGAACCTTTCAGGTGAAGCGAAGTGATGAGGGCTTCATGGTCCCGCCGCCGCCCTGGCCGGCACAGCCGTTTGCGACGCACTGCAGCATGGCGGGAGCCAATGGCTGTTGGGTTTCGTGAAATGTCAGGAGGGCAGGCGCGGCCGTCCGAGGAGCGCCGCCAGCAATGGAGATGGGTTGAGCGGCGCTTGTGCAGCGCTTGTGCGGCAGATTATTTCCAGTTGCTTGAATAAACCGGCATAAACGTCCGTGAAATGGCTGGCGAAAGCATGAATCAGCAGCAAATTCCAGCGGCACAAGCCGACAATCGCCGCTCTCCATGTCTTCATCCATTCCACTTTCCCCCGCTGCCGTTTCGGCAGATTCCGTCTCCCGCAGTTCCGAGGCCTTTCGCGGCTTCAGGGATGCGATTCCCGTGATGCTGGGCTTCGTGCCCTTTGCCCTGGTGCTGGGCGCCCAGGCCGTGCAAAAGGGGCTGGCACCGCTGGAAGTTCCTCTCATGACCGGGATGAACTTCGGCGGCGGCTCGGAGTTCACGGCCATACGGCTGTGGACTTCGCCGCCGCATGTGCTGCTGATCGTCGCCATGTCCTTCCTGGTCAATTGCCGGCACATCCTTATGGGTGCGGCGCTGGCGCCCTATCTGCGCCATCTGCCCAGGCGCCGTGCGCTGCCGGCCCTGTTCTTCATGTGCGACGAAAGCTGGGCGCTGGCCCTGGCAGACGCGCAGCGCAGTGCCTCCCGGCGTGTGAGCCTGCCTTACTACATGGGCGTGTCGGCGGGCCTGTACATGGCCTGGGTGTCGTGCACGGCGGCCGGTGCCTTTCTGGGGCCGCGCATTGGCGACCTGGAGCAGTACGGCTTCGACATGGCGTTCACCGCCGTGTTTCTGGTGCTGCTGCGCGGCATGTGGAAGGGCGTCAGGCCTTGCCGGCCCTGGCTGGTGAGCCTGCTGACGGCGGCCCTGGTCTACAAGCTGGTGCCTGGCGCCTGGTATGTGGCGGCCGGCGCCGTCTCTGGCCTGGTCTGCGCGGCCTTGCTGGCGCCCAGGAGCTGAGCGATGGAAGCCACAACCTTGCTGACGCTGGTGCTCATGGCCTGCAGCACGTATTTCACGCGGGTGATCGGCTACTTGCTGCTGCGCGGGCGCACGCTGAGCCCGCGCATGCAGTACGTGATGGAAAGCCTGCCGGGCTGCGTGCTGATCTCGGTGATCGCCCCGGCGTTTGTGTCCGAGCGGCCGGCCGATCTGCTGGCCCTGGTGGTGACGATGGTGGCCGCGAGCCGGCTGCCCATTCTGCCGACGGTGCTGATCGGCATTGCATCGGCGGGAGCGCTGCGGCATATGCTGGGGTGACTACTGGCGGGGCGGGCGTGTTTTCGGCCTTCAGTTTGTGCGGCGGTGGACGATGTATGAGGCATGCAAGTCTCATCCTCCACATCGGCTTCCGCCTCGGGAGCCGCTTCATCCTCCGGCGGCAATGACATCGTTGCGTTGCAGCGCAAGCTCAAGGAGCTGCAGCAGGCGCTCAAGGAAGTGTCTTCCGAGAACATCGACGCCAAGGCCAAGCAGACGAAGGCCAAGCTGCTGCAGTCGCAGATCATGATGGTGCAAAGCCAGATCGAGGCGCTCATGCGCGCCAGGCAGCAGGCCCAGATCGACAAGCAGCGCGAGCAGCAGCAGGCGGCCGAAGCCAAGTCGCCGTCCCAGCCAAAGAGCAACAAGGCGCCCGGACTGGGTGGCGTGGTCGACGTCTACGTCTGAATGGAAATGGCTCGTGCTTTCACGGGCCATTTTTTTGATGATATCAATGTAACTTACATGAACGAGTTGGCCGTGTCTTGGATGGGTTGGCCTGGCAACGGGGTTGAGGGCAGGGGCTGGGCATCCGCACTGTGGCGGGCGTCTTTACACATCCCGCGGAACTTATTGAGTTTTGTCTCTCAAGAAATCGGCCACCGCTACCGATAAGGCAGCTAATGTGACTGCCTGGATGCGATAGCGATGGCCTATACCGAAGGCAGCACTGGGCCAGAGGTTCTGCGATGAAAAAACTCAGCGATGTGCGTATCGGTACCCGGCTTACAGCCGTCTTTCTTGTCCTGCTGGTCTGTCTGATGGCCGTAGGGGGCGTCGGCGCAAGGGCGCTGGGCCATGTATTTTCGGGCACGGAGACCCTGTACCAGGACCGTGTGGTTCCACTCAAGCAGCTCAAGCAGATTGCGGATGCCTATGCCGTCAACGTCATAGACACGGTCAATAAAGCCAATGCGGGCCTGATCACGGCGCAGGAGGCATCGGCCAGCATCTCGGGCACGCTGCCCGCGATTGAGGCCGCCTGGCGCAGCTACTCGTCCACCCAGCTCACAGCGCAGGAGGCCGTGCTGGCCAAGCAGGCCCAGGCGCTGTTCGCGCCGGCCAACCAGAGCATCGACAAACTGCTGCAGCGCCTCAAGCAGCTGGACGGCAAGAAGGCCGGCAGCCTGGATGAGTTCGACGGCGCGCTGTATGCCAGCATCGATCCCATCAGCGCCAAGATCGGCGAGCTGGTCGAGCTGCAGCTCAAGACGTCGGAGGATGTCTATGGGGACTCCAGGGAGGTTTTCGCACGGTCGCAGATGCTGATCTACGGTTTTGTGGCGGCGGCCGTCATCCTGGCCGTGGCCCTGGGCTACATGGTCACGCGCTCCATCACGGTGCCCTTGAAGTCGGCCGTGGAAGTGGCCCGGCACATCGAGCAAGGCGACCTGGCTTCGGAAATCCAGGCCACTGGGCGTGACGAGGTCGGCGACCTGCTGCGCTCCATGAGCGCCATGCGCGAGTCGCTGGCAAACATCGTTGGCGATGTGCGGCGCGGCGTGGAGTCGGTGACCACGGCGTCCAGCCAGATCGCTGCCGGCAACCAGGATTTGAGCAGCCGCACCGAGCACCAGGCCTCCAGCCTGCAGGAGACGGCGGCGTCGATGGAGCAGCTGGCCGGCAACGTGGGCCAGAGCTCCGAGAACGCGCGGCAGGCCAGCGCCCTGGCCGTGCGTGCCAAGGAGGTGGCCGGCGTGGGCGGCGGCGCGGTCGCCAGGGTCATCGGCACCATGGACGAAATCTCGGCCAGCAGCGGAAAGATTGCCGAGATCACCGGCGTGATCGACTCCATTGCCTTCCAGACCAATATCCTGGCGCTCAATGCAGCGGTGGAGGCCGCGCGGGCGGGCGAGCAGGGCAGGGGCTTTGCCGTGGTGGCTGGGGAAGTGCGCTCCCTGGCCCAGCGCAGCGCCGCAGCGGCGCGGGAGATCAAGGCACTGATCACGGCATCCACCGACAAGGTACGAACAGGCGGCAACCAGGTCCGGGAAGCAGGCAAGGCCATGGATGCCATTGAAGCCCAGGTGAGCGAGGTGGCATCGCTGATCGAGGCCATCTCTGCCTCCAGCGTGGAGCAAAGCGGTGGCCTGGGGCAGATCACCCAGGCCGTCTCCCAGATGGACCAGGTCACGCAACAGAATGCCGCCTTGGTGGAAGAGTCGGCAGCCGCTGCAGCCAGTCTGGAACGGCAGGCGCGGGTGCTGGCACAGGCGGTGGCCACGTTCCAGATCAGCTCGGCGAAGGAGATCGGCATGGCGAGCCCCGGCCTGACACTGGCAGCTGCTTGACGCAGACCCGGGAAGAGCGTGCGCAGTGCGCTCTTCCTTTCTTTTTGATCAATTCAATGTAACTTACATGAACTGAATCCATATCAAAAATAGAAAAAGCCGCCGTTTTGAGCGGCGGCTGCTTGTCAGGAGCAGGGGGTCAACCCGCGCTGTTGCGGCCTTGCCAGCGCTCGGCAGGCTTGCTGTACATGGCGGCGATCTGCGACTCGAACCGCGTCATGAGGTTGTTGCGCTTGAGCTTGAGGGTAGGCGTCATCAGCCCGTTTTCTATGGTCCAGGGCTCCAGCTCCAGATGCACGGCGCGTGGCACGGCATAGCGGGCAAAGCTGGCCACCTGCTTTTCGATGCGTGCCAGTGCCTCGCGTTCGGCGGCGGAGTGGTTCAGGCTCTTGGGGTCTTCGGGATCCAGGCCCAGGCGCTGGGCCATGGCCTGCCATTCGCCGCGTTCGATCACGGCCACGGCAGCGATGAAAGGGCGGTCTTCGCCCACGACAAAGACCTGGGTGAAGAACGGGTCGCCGGTAATGGCCAGCTCCAGGTCGGCCGGCGGAATCTTCTCGCCGGTGGAGGTGACGATGATTTCCTTGATGCGTCCCTGTATGCGCACGCGCCCGTCCTCGATCACCGCCTGGTCGCCCGTGCGCAGCCAGCCGTCGTCGGTGAAGGTCCTGGCGGTGTCTTCGGGGCGCTCCCAATAGCCGCGCATCACGCAGGGACCACGCACCTGCAGCTCCCGGTTCTCGCCAATCCGCACCTCCACGCCGGGCAAGGCGTGGCCCACGGTGGCGGGGTGGTTGTCCTCCAGCGTGTTGGCGCAGACCACGGGCGAGGTCTCGGTCATTCCGTAGCCCTGGATCAGCGGCAGGCCCAGGCCCAGAAAACAGCGCGCAATCGTCGGCGACAGCGGCGCGCCGCCACTGACGGCCACGCGCACGCGGCCACCGAACTGGGCCAGCAGCGGCTTGGCCACCAGGTGGTTGAGCACCGGCCAGGGCAGCCATTGCATCCAGCCCGGCGCTTCGGGCTGGGGCGCTTGCGCATCGGCAATGCCCTGTGTTTCACAAAAGCGCTGCCAACCCCTGGCCTGGGCCAGCCCGAACAGCTGGGCCTTGAGCGGTGCACGGGCCAGCGTCTCCATGACCTTGGCGTGCACGCGCTCGTAGATGCGTGGCACGGACACCAGCACCGTGGGGCGCTGGGTCTTGAGATCCTCGGCCAGCTGGGCCACAGAACGCGCATAGGCCACGCAGGCGCCCACGGCCAGCGCCAGGTAGTAGCCAGCCGTGCGCTCGAAGGTGTGCGACAGCGGCAGGAAGGAGAGGAAAACATCGTCGCTGCGCGGCTGCAGCCGCTGCATCACCGCCTGCACGTTGGAGACCACGTTGCGGTGCGTGAGCATCACGCCCTTGGGCTTGCCCGTGGTGCCCGAGGTGTAGACCACGGCGGCCAGGTCCTCGGCAGAGGGAGGCGGGGGCAAGGGGACTGCGCCGCCTTCAGCGAGCCATTGGGCCAGCGGCTGCACGGGGATCTGGCGCAGGGCCTCCAGTGCGGCGGCATCGCCTTCGGTTTCAGGCTCTGCGGCCCGGGAAGCCGGCTTGGACGATGCCACGAACACCTTGCGCAGCGCAGGCAGGGCCTGGCCCGTGGCGCAGATCTTGTCCCAGGTGGATTGCTGTGCCACGAACAGCATGGACACTTGGGCGTTGGCCAGGATGTAGGCAATGCTGCCCGCGTTGTCTATGGCGTGCAGCGGCACGGGCACATGGCCGCAGCGCAGGCTGGCCAGGTCGATGGACATGGCGTCCAGACCGTTGGGCAGCAGGATGGCGATGCGCGATCCTGCCGGCAGCTCCTGCGCGGCCAGCGCCTGCGCCCAGAGGGCCACACGCTCGCCGGCCTGTGCCCAGTTCAGCGTCTTCCAGCTGCGCGCATCCTCGTCATAGGCCCGGTAGGCCTCGCCTGCGGGCGTCTGCTGCACGCGCAGGGCCAGCATTTCCACCAGGGTGGAGGCCGTGGCCATGCTGGCATCGGCTGGCAGGCTCATGGCCAGGGAAGGGGCGCGGGCTGGGTCTTGGATGCTCATGCGAGGAGGGTGCAGGCCGAAGTGGATGTAGCCGCTGATGATAGCCGGGGCTTTCCGCAGGCCCTGGCGTCAGCTTCGGACATGAGAGGGTGCGGCGCACGCGTTTATGCTGCACTGCAGCGTTTTCGGGTGTCCACTCTGAAACCAACCAGGAGCCGCATGTCTGCCTACGTCGCCACCGTTGCACACCGGGCCCGATTCCAGACGGGGCGGCTGCCTGCGCGTCATGGCCGCGCCAGATGGTGCCGGCTGCGCAAGAGCGCCGAGCGGCAGGCTTCAGGAAGCCGCCGCCAGGCCGTTCTGGAAATGCTGACGCATGGCCTGGGCCGCTGCAGCGCCATCGCGGCGCAGCAGGGCCTGCATGACGGTCTCGTGCTCGGCCAGCGAATCCTCGATGCGGCCCTGCTTGAACAGCGACTTGTGGCGGTTGAGCTTCATCACCTTGCGCAGATCGGCCACCAGCTGGTTGCGCCAGCGGTTGTCGGCAATCTGCAGCAGCTGCATGTGAAAGCTCTCGTTGAGTTCGAAGAAGCGGTCTGCATCGCGCGTCTGCGCCTTGAGTTCCTCGTGGGTCTGCTGCAGGGCGGCAAGCTCTTCGTCGCTGCCCGATTCAGCCACCACCTGGACGGCATCGGATTCCAGCAGGCTCAGCAGGTGATAGACATCGGCAATGTCCTTGGACGACACCTCGGTCACATAGGCGCCACGGCGCACCTTCATGGTGACCAGGCCCTCGGCGGCCAGCACCTTCAGGGCCTCGCGCAGCGGGGTGCGGCTGATGCCGTATTCCTCGGCAATCTTCAGTTCGTCGATCCAGTCACCGGGCGCCAGCTCGTGCTCGAAGATGCGCAGGCGCAGCTTCTCTGCAACCTGTTCGTAGAGAGCGCGGGGAGTGAGGGTGTTTGTCGACATGTGGCCCGGATTGTATCGGCAAAGATATTTTGAATGAATAATTATGAATGATGTAAACTGCGGCAGCTCTGGGGCATGCCCTCAAGGGCACCTGTCATTCACGAGCCTGAGAACATGAGACAAGACCATCCGACAGCGCAGAACGGCCAGGAATTCGCAACTGCCGACCTGCAGAAATGGGCCCAGGCGGCCGCCAAGGCCGCTCCCGGGGGCGACATCCAGGCACTGCACTGGACCACGCCCGACGGCATCGACGTCAAGCCGCTGTACACGGCGGCAGACACGGCCAACCTGCCCCATACGGATAGCCTGCCAGGCTTCGAGCCCTACATCCGCGGCCCGCAGGCCACCATGTACGCGGGCCGGCCCTGGACCATTCGCCAGTACGCGGGCTTTTCCACGGCCGAGGAGTCCAACGCCTTCTACCGCAAGGCGCTGGCCGCCGGCGGGCAGGGCGTGTCGGTGGCCTTCGACTTGGCCACGCACCGCGGCTACGACAGCGACCATCCGCGTGTGACGGGCGATGTGGGCAAGGCCGGCGTGGCCATCGATTCGGTCGAAGACATGAAGGTGCTGTTCGACCAGATCCCGCTGGACAAGATCAGCGTGTCCATGACCATGAACGGCGCCGTGCTGCCCGTGCTGGCGGGCTACGTGGTGGCGGCCGAGGAGCAGGGCGTGGCCCAGGACCAGCTGTCGGGGACCATACAGAACGACATCCTCAAGGAGTTCATGGTCCGCAACACCTATATCTACCCGCCCCAGCCGTCGATGCGCATCATCGGCGACATCATCGAGTACACGAGCAAGAACATGCCCAAGTTCAACTCGATCTCGATCTCGGGCTACCACATGCAGGAGGCGGGCGCCAACCAGGCGCTGGAACTGGCCTTCACGCTGGCCGACGGCAAGGAGTACGTCAAGACCGCCACGGCCAAGGGCATGGATGTGGACGATTTCGCGGGCCGGCTGTCCTTCTTCTGGGCCATCGGCATGAATTTCTATCTGGAAATCGCCAAGATGCGCGCGGCCCGCCTGCTGTGGTGCCGCATCATGAAGGGCTTCGGCGCCAAGAAGGCCAAGAGCCTGATGCTGCGCACGCACTGCCAGACCTCCGGTTGGTCGCTGACCGAGCAGGACCCCTACAACAACGTGGTGCGCACCACCATCGAGGCCATGGCCGCCGTCTTCGGCGGCACGCAGAGCCTGCACACCAACAGCTTTGACGAAGCCATTGCGCTGCCCACCGAGTTCTCGGCCCGCATTGCGCGCAACACGCAGCTGATCATCCAGGAAGAGACCCACATCACCAATGTGATCGACCCCTGGGCCGGCAGCTACATGATGGAGAAGCTGACCCAGGACATGGCCGACGCCGCCTGGAAGATCATCGAGGAGGTCGAGGCCATGGGCGGCATGACCGCCGCCGTGGATTCGGGATGGGCCAAGCTCAAGATCGAGGCCGCCGCCGCCGAGAAGCAGGCGCGCATCGATTCGGGCAAGGATGTCATCGTTGGCGTCAACAAGTACAAGCTGGCCAAGGAAGACGCCATCGACATCCTCGAGGTGGACAACGTCAAGGTGCGCGACAGCCAGATCGCACGCCTGAACCAGATCAAGGCCAGCCGCGATGCAGCCAAGGTCGAGGCCGCCCTTCAGGCGCTGACCCAGGCCGCCGAAAGCGGCGAGGGCAACCTGCTGGACCTGGCCATCCAGGCCGTGCGCCTGCGCGCCACGGTGGGCGAGGTCTCGGATGCACTGGAGAAGGTTTTCGGGCGCCACCGCGCCGATACGCAAAAGGTGACCGGCGTGTATGCAGCAGCCTACGACTCGGCCGAGGGCTGGGAAAAGCTCAAGGGCGAGATCGATGCATCGTCCGAGCAGTTGGGCCGCCGCCCGCGCGTGATGATCGCCAAGTTGGGCCAGGACGGCCATGACCGCGGCGCCAAGGTGGTGGCCACGGCCTTTGCCGACCTGGGCTTCGACGTGGACATGGGACCGCTGTTCCAGACGCCCGAGGAATGCGCGCGCCAGGCCATCGAGAACGACGTGCACGCCGTGGGCGTGTCCACGCTGGCGGCCGGCCACAAGACCCTGGTGCCGGCCATCATCGAGGAGCTGCGCCGCCAGGGCGCGGACGACATCATCGTCTTCGTGGGCGGCGTGATTCCCGCGCAGGACTACGACTTCCTCTACAACGCCGGCGTCAAGGGCGTCTATGGCCCGGGCACCCCCATACCGGCCAGCGCCAAGGATGTGCTCGAACAGATCCGTCAGGCCAATAGCCTCTGAGCCCGCCGCAGTGACTCCCGAGCAAATGCAAGACGGCATCCTGAACGGCAACCCCGCCGTTCAGCGCCGGGCCATGGCCAAGGCCATCACCCTGCTGGAATCCACGCGCGCCGACCACCGTGCGGCGGCCGATGTGCTGCTCACGGCCCTGCTGCCGCATACGGGCGGGTCTTTCCGCCTGGGCATCAGCGGCGTGCCGGGCGTGGGCAAGAGCACCTTCATCGAAACGCTGGGCCTGTTCCTCATCGCACGCGGCCTGCGGGTGGCAGTGCTGGCCATCGACCCCTCATCCACCGTGTCGGGCGGCTCCATCCTCGGCGACAAGACGCGCATGGAGCAGTTGTCCGTCCACCTGGACGCCTACATCCGCCCCAGCCCCAGCAGCGGCACCCTGGGCGGCGTGGCCGAGAAAACCCGCGAGGCCATGCTGGTCTGCGAGGCGGCTGGCTACGATGTGGTCATCGTCGAGACCGTGGGCGTGGGCCAGAGCGAGATCGCCGTTCAGGGCATGTGCGACATGTTCTGCCTGCTGCAACTGCCCAATGCGGGCGATGACCTGCAGGCCATCAAGAAGGGCGTGATGGAGCTGGCCGACCTGGTGGTCATCAATAAGGCCGACATCGACCCGCATGCCGCCACGCGCGCCCAGGCCCAGATCACCTCCAGCCTGCGCCTGCTGGGCATGCACGGCAACCCCGAGCACGCCCACCACGACGAGCGCCTGTGGCAGCCCAGGGTCATCACCATCAGCGCGCTCAAGCAAGAGGGCGTTGACGGCTTCTGGAGCGCGGTGGAGGAATTCCGCCGCCTGCAGCAAGCCAACGGCCGCTTGGCGCTGCGCCGCGAACGCCAGGCCCTGTCCTGGATGTGGGAGCGCATCGACTCCGGCCTCAAGCAGGCCTTCCGGCAGCATCCGCAGGTGCGGGCGCTGCTGCCCCAACTGCAGGCCGACGTGGCAGCAGGGCGGATCGCGGCCAGCACCGCCGCCAGAAATCTGCTGCAGGCGCAGGCCGGGCCCGCAATGGCGCCATCTCCAGCGCCGGCGGCAGCACCCGCCGCAGCGCCGCAGTGACCGCAGACAAGACAACACCAGCAACCCGCATCGTTAGACGTTAGAGGAATCGCAGCATGCAAGACATCCTGGATCAACTGGAGACAAAGCGCGAACAGGCCCGCCTGGGTGGCGGCCAAAAGCGCATAGACGCACAGCACAAGAAGGGCAAGCTCACGGCGCGAGAGCGCATCGAGCTGCTGCTGGACGACGGCACCTTCGAGGAATGGGACATGTTCGTCGAGCACCGCTGCACCGACTTCGGCATGGAAAACAGCAAGATCCCCGGCGACGGCGTGGTCACCGGCTACGGCATGATCAACGGCCGCCTGGTCTTCGTCTTCAGCCAGGACTTCACCGTCTTCGGCGGCGCGCTGTCCGAGACCCATGCCGAGAAGATCTGCAAGATCATGGACCAGGCCATGAAGGTCGGCGCCCCCGTGATCGGCCTCAACGACTCGGGCGGCGCCCGCATCCAGGAAGGCGTGGCCTCCCTGGGCGGCTATGCCGACGTGTTCCAGAAGAACGTGCTGGCCAGCGGCGTGGTGCCGCAGATCTCCATGATCATGGGCCCCTGCGCGGGCGGCGCCGTGTATTCGCCGGCCATGACGGACTTCATCTTCATGGTCAAGGACAGCAGCTACATGTTCGTCACCGGCCCCGAAGTCGTGAAGACGGTGACGCACGAGGAGGTCACGGCCGAGGAGCTGGGCGGCGCCATCACCCACACCACGCGCAGCGGCGTGGCCGACATGGCCTTCGACAACGATGTGGAGGCGCTGATGATGCTGCGCCGCCTCTACAACTACCTGCCGCTGAACAACCGCGAGAAGGCGCCCGTGCGCTACACCTCGGACCCCGTGGACCGCGCCGACAAGTCGCTGGACACCCTGGTGCCCGACAACGCCAACAAGCCCTACGACATGAAGGAGCTGATCCTCAAGACCGTGGACGACGGCGACTTCTTCGAGCTGCAGCCCGACTACGCCAGGAACATCATCACCGGCTTTGCGCGCATGGACGGCCAGACTGTGGGCATCGTCGCCAACCAGCCCCTGGTGCTGGCCGGCTGCCTGGACATCAAGAGCTCCATCAAGGCCGCGCGCTTCGTGCGTTTCTGCGATGCCTTCAACATCCCCGTGGTCACCTTCGTGGACGTGCCCGGTTTCATGCCCGGCACCAGCCAGGAGTACGGCGGCATCATCAAGCACGGCGCCAAGCTGCTGTACGCCTATGCCGAGGCCACGGTGCCCAAGATCACCGTCATCACGCGCAAGGCCTACGGCGGCGCCTATGACGTGATGGCCTCCAAGCACCTGCGCGGCGACGTCAACCTGGCCTGGCCCCATGCCGAGATCGCCGTGATGGGCGCCAAGGGCGCCGTGGAGATCATCTTCCGCGAGGACAAGAACGATCCCGCCAAGCTGGCCGCGCGCGAGGCCGAGTACAAGGCCCGCTTCGCCAACCCCTTCGTGGCAGGCGCGCGCGGCTTCATCGACGATGTGATCCAGCCGCATGAGACGCGCAAGCGCATCTGCCGCTCGCTGCAGATGCTCAAGAACAAGCAGCTGGAAAATCCGTGGCGCAAGCATGGAAACATCCCTCTGTGACCAGGCCCTGATATCAAAGATCGAATCCAGAAAAAACAGGCTGCGAAGATGTTCAAGAAGATCCTGATTGCCAACCGCGGCGAGATTGCCTGCCGCGTCATCGCCACCGCCCGCAAGATGGGCATACAGACCGTGGCGGTGTACTCCGATGCGGACCGCGAGGCACGCCACGTCAAGCTGGCCGACGAGGCCGTGCACATCGGCGCCGCGCCCAGCCGCGAGTCCTACCTGCAGGCCGACCGCATCATTGCCGCGTGCAAGCAGACCGGCGCCCAGGCCGTGCACCCGGGCTACGGCTTCCTGTCCGAGAACGAGGCCTTCGCCCGGCGCGTGGAGGAAGAGGGCATCACCTTCATCGGCCCCAAGCACGCGGCCATTGCGGCCATGGGCGACAAGATCGCCTCCAAGAAGCTGGCCGACAAGGCCGGCGTGAGCACCATCCCCGGCTACAACGACCCCATTGCCGGCCCCGAGGCCGCCGTGGAAATCGCCAAGGGCATCGGCTACCCCGTGATGATCAAGGCCAGCGCCGGCGGCGGCGGCAAGGGCCTGCGCGTGGCCTACAACGACAAGGAAGCCTTCGAGGGCTTTGCCAGCTGCCAGAACGAGGCACGCAACAGCTTTGGCGACGACCGCATCTTCATCGAGAAGTTCGTGCAGGAGCCGCGCCACATCGAGATCCAGGTGCTGGGCGACGGCCACGGCAACGTGATCTACCTGAACGAGCGCGAATGCTCCATCCAGCGCCGGCACCAGAAGGTGATCGAAGAGGCGCCGTCCCCCTTCATCAGCGACGCCACGCGCCGCGCCATGGGAGAGCAGGCCGTGGCCCTGGCCAAGGCCGTGGGCTACCAGAGCGCGGGCACGGTGGAGTTCGTGGTCGGCAAGGACCAGGATTTCTACTTCCTGGAAATGAACACCCGCCTGCAGGTGGAGCACCCGGTGACCGAGTGCATCACCGGCCTGGACCTGGTCGAGCAGATGATCCGCGTGGCCGCTGGCGAGAAGCTGGCCATCGCGCAGGAAGACGTCAAGCGCAATGGCTGGGCCATCGAGTGCCGCATCAACGCCGAGGACCCGTTCCGCAACTTCCTGCCCTCCACGGGCCGCCTGGTGCGCTTTGCGCCGCCCGAGCAGACCATGTGGCAGGCCGACACCGGCCACCTGCACGGCGTGCGCGTGGATACGGGCGTCTATGAGGGCGGCGAAATTCCGATGTTCTACGACTCGATGATCGCCAAGCTCATCGTGCACGGCAGCGACCGCAACGACGCCATCGCCAAGATGCGCGAGGCGCTCAATGCCTTCGTGATCCGGGGCATCAGCTCCAACATCCCGTTCCAGGCCGCGCTGCTGGCCCATCCCAAGTTCAAGAGCGGCGACTTCAACACCGGCTTCATCGCCGAGCACTACTCCCACGGCTTCCACGCCGAGGACGTGCCCCACGGCGATCCGGACTTCCTGGTCGCCCTGGCCGGCCACATGAACCGCCGCTATCGCGCGCGCGCCGCCACCATCAGCGGCCAGATGCGGGGGCACGAGCTCAAGGTCTCGGCCGACTACTGCGTGGTCGTGCTGGGCGCCGAAGGCCAGCACCAGTACCGCGCCGTGCAGGTCTCGGACTTCGACGCCGAAAGCCGCGCCAGCACCGTCACGGTGGATGGCAAGCCCTATACCTTCCGCAGCGAAACCCCCATGCGTGCCATGTGCGTGCAGGGCAGCTGCAACGGCAAGCCCTTCACGGCCCAGGTCGAGCGCGGCACGGCCCGAAACCCGCTGGCCCTGCGCGTCATCCACAACGGCACGCAGATCGACGCCCTGGTGCTCTCGCCGCGCGGCGGCGAACTGCACCGCCTCATGCCCTACAAGGCGCCGCCGGACCTGTCCAGGTTCCTGCTGTCGCCCATGCCGGGCCTGCTGGTGGACGTGGCCGTGCAGCCGGGCCAGAAGGTGCAGGCCGGTGAGAAGCTGGCGGTGATCGAGGCGATGAAGATGGAGAACATCCTGTTCGCCTCGCAGGACGGCGTGGTCGGCAAGATCAGCGCAGCCAAGGGCGATTCGCTCGCGGTGGACGATGTGATCCTGGAATTCGAGTGATTCCTGCGCCGCGGGGCGGGGCGGTGGCATGCATGAAGCATGTCGCCGGCCGCCCGGCGTTGCTGTTCCGACTCAGGTGCAATAAATTTTTGCTAAATCCGAGGCGCTCGCTTTAGAATTTGTAAAAAGATGTGTCACTCTCCAGGACCGGCATGAACCTCAATTCCAAGGCAGCTCAAAGAGAGATCGACGAGCGCACCAACCTCACCAGCAACAACAAGTTCGAGCTGCTGCTGTTCCGGCTGGGCAGCGACTCCGGCCTGGGCCAGTCCGAGCTGTTCGGGATCAATGTGTTCAAGGTCCGCGAAATCGTGGCCATGCCGCACATCACGCCCATCGCGGGGGGCACGGCCCATTCGCTGGGTGTGGCAAACCTGCGCGGGCAGGTGATCCCGGTGCTGAATCTTCCCGCCATCATGGGCTGCAAGCCCCAGACCGGCCTGAACATCATGCTGGTCACCGAATATGCGCGCACCACCCAGGCATTCGCGGTGGAGTCCGTCGAGGACATCGTGCGCCTGGATTGGAAGCAGGTGCTGTCGGCCGAGGCCAGCGGCACCGGCGGCAAGCTGGTCACCAGCATCGCCCGCCTGGATGGCGACACCGACAACTCGCGCCTGGCCCAGGTGCTGGATGTGGAGGCCATCCTGCAATTGGTGTCCCCCACCGACGCCCAGGAAATCACGCCGGAAAAAGTGGGCGCCAGGCTCAAGCTCAAGCCCGGCGCCATCGTGCTGGCCGCCGATGATTCCTTCGTGGCGCGCTCGCTGATCGAGAAGGAGCTCAAGGTCCTGCAGGCACCGTATGAAATGCTCAAGTCCGGCAAGGAGGCCTGGGACCGCCTCAACGCCATCGCCGACAGTGCCCAGGCAGAGGGCCTGACGGTGGCCGACAAGGTCGCCCTGGTGCTGACCGACCTGGAGATGCCCGAGATGGACGGCTTCACGCTCACCCGCCACATCAAGCAGGACGCGCGCTTCCATTCCATTCCCGTGCTCATCCATTCCTCGCTGTCCGGATCGGCCAACGAAGACCATGTGCGCAGCGTTGGCGCGGATGGCTACGTGGCCAAGTTCGCGGCAGAGGATCTGGCCGAGACCCTGCGCCGCCTGCTGCCGGGCTGATGGCCACGGAGGAGGGCGCCCGAAGCCCTCTTCGCTTCAACTGCTCTGCCGCACCACCAGTTCGTAGCCCAGATCCACGCTGGGCGGCTCCACGGCCTCGCCACGCATCAGCTGCAGCAGCATGCGCGCACCTTCGGTGCCGATATGGCCGCGCGGCGTGCGGATGGTGGTCAGCGGCGGCACCATCTGGTCGCTGCCGGGCAGGTCGTTGAAGCCTGCGATGGCGATCTGCTCGGGCACGCGTATCCCCCGGCGCAGAGCCTCCAGCAGCGCACCCTGGGCGATGTCGTCGTTGCAGAAGAACAGGGCATCGACGGCAGGGTCCAGGCGCAGGGCCGCGTCCAGCAGCTCGGCGCCCAGCGCCATCGACGTGGGGCGGGGCCAGAGCAGTTCCAGGGCGGGGTCATGCAGGCCCGCCGCCTGCAGGGCATGGCGGTAGCCCGCGGCGCGCTGCATCACGCGGGCATCGAGCTGGCCTGCGCAAAAGGCAATGCGCCTGTGTCCGCGCTCCATCAAGTGCCGCGTGATGGCGGCTCCGGCCTCGGCCTGCGAAAAGCCCACGCTGGGCGCACCAGGCTCGCCGCCCAGTTCCATCAGGTGCACGCAGGGGACCTTGCTGGCCTGTACCAGTTCACGCGCAGCGGGGCTGCGGTCAAAACCCGTGAGCAGCAGGCCGGCCGGGCGCATGGGCAGGTAGGTGCGCAGCAGCTGTTCTTCTTCGGCCCGGTCGTAGTGGGTCACGCCGATCAGCGCGTGGTAGCCCGCAGAGAACAGCACCTTGTGGACCGCCTCGATCAGGTCCACGAACAGGGTGTTGGACAGCATGGGCACCAGCACCAGCACCTGGGCGCTTTTCTGAGAGGCCAGGGCGCGAGCGGCGGGGTCGGGCACGTAGCCCATCTGCGCGGCGGCCGTGCGGATTTTCTCGACCAGGGCCGGGTCCACGCGGCGCTCGCCGCGCAGTGCGCGCGAGACCGTCATGGGGCTGACGCCAGCGGCCTGTGCCACATCGCTGAGCGTGATGCGCCCGCTGGCCCGCGAGGAGCGGACGCGGCCCGTGGCGGGCAGGGCCGTGCCGGAAACATCGGCGGAGGGCGATTCTGGGGAGGCAGGCGGAATCTGACGGGCCAAGGGAATGTCCTAGGTCGGAGGCGGGAGGGTTGAAGATTATGATAGCGCTATCCCAATCATTCGAAGGCCCTTGCTCCTGCGTGTAAACCCGGACGAAGGCCTCTGAAGCACAACGAAATCCAAGGCAGACCCTGGTCTGCCAATTTTTGCAAGAACATGGATAGCGCTATCCCAACAACCACCGCGGCGGCCCCCGCAGACACCCGCCCACGGGCGCTGGTCGTCATGGGCGTTTCCGGCTGCGGCAAGTCCAGCGTGGGGCAGGCCCTGGCCGATGCCCTGGGCTGGACCCTGCACGAGGGCGATGCCCACCATGCCGAGGAAAGCATCCGCAAGATGCAGGCCGGCATCCCCCTGACCGATGACGACCGCAGCGGCTGGCTGGACCGCCTGGCCCAGCTGCTGGCCCAGGCCATGCCGGGGCAGGGCGTGGTGCTGACCTGCTCGGCCCTCAAGCGCAAGTACCGCGACCGGCTGCGTGCCGCCGGCCCGGCCGGTGCCGTGGGCTTCGTGTTCCTGGACCTGAACTACGACACGGCGCTGCAGCGCGTGCAGGAGCGCGCCGGCCACTTCTTCTCGCCCGAACTGGTGGCCAACCAGTTCGCCACGCTGGAACGCCCTGATGGCGAGTGCGCCGTGCTGTCCGTGGACGCCACGCTGCCGCTGACCGACATCGTGCTCCGCGCCCAAAGCTGGCAGGTCCTGCCCGCGGCGCAGGCCGACACCTTCTCCCAAAACCCATAACGCCAGGAGACAAGCCCCATGCAATCCGATTCCCCCGCAGTCCGGCCCAAGCCGCGCCTGCAGCACTTTGCCGAGGTGCTGATGGTGCTGGCCCTGGCCGGCATGGTCATTGCCGTTTTCATCAACGTGGTGCTGCGCTATGTGTTCCATACCAGCATCGTTTCCTATGAGGAAATCTCGCGCCTGCTCTTCGTCTGGCTGGTGGCCATTGGCGCCATAGTGGCCGCTTTCGAGGGCAGCCACCTGGGCTTCGACCTCGTGACTTCCCGCGTGGGGCCTGGCACGCGCAAGGCGCTGTTCTGGGTGTCGCAGGCACTGGTCCTGGTCTGTATGGGCCTGCTGCTGTGGGGCTCCTGGGCCCAGGTGGAGGCCGGGCTGAACAGCTACAGCACGGTGCTGGGCTACCCGCTGGCCCTGGGCGCTGCGGCCACCCTGGTGCTGGCCGTGGGTCTGCTGGTGGTGACGCTGCGCGACCTGCGCCGCGGCGCGCCGGCAGAAAACCATGCCGAAACGACGGTCGAGTAAGGAGTACGCACCATGGTTGTGACCCTGATCTTTCTGGCCGTGCTGATTGGCGGCATGGTGATCGGCATGCCCATCGCCCAGGCGCTGGTGCTGACCGGCGTGGCGCTGATGTGGCACCTGGACTTCTTCGACTCGCAGCTGCTTGCGCAGAACCTGCAGGCCGGCTTCGACAACTTCCCGCTGCTGGCCGTGCCC
Organism: Delftia sp. SD018; assembly: GCF_017355445.1. Classification (NCBI taxonomy): domain Bacteria; kingdom Pseudomonadati; phylum Pseudomonadota; class Betaproteobacteria; order Burkholderiales; family Comamonadaceae; genus Delftia; species Delftia sp. SD018. Next base: position 126,437 of record NZ_JADDRN010000011.1, on the reverse strand, counting down.
TTCTTCATCCTGGCTGGCGAGCTGATGAATGCAGGCGGCCTGTCGCGCCGCATCATCGACCTGGCACGTGCCTATGTGGGCCATATCCGTGGCGGCCTGGGCTATGTGGCCATTGGCGCGGCGGTGCTGCTGGCGTCCATGAGCGGCTCGGCCATTGCCGATACCGCCGCCCTGGCCACCATCCTGCTGCCCATGATGCGCGACCAGAAGTATCCCGACAGCTACAGCGCGGGCCTGCTGGCCTCGGGCGGCATCATTGCGCCCATCATTCCGCCGTCCATGCCCTTCGTGATCTACGGCGTGACGACCAACACCTCGATCAGCAAGCTGTTCCTGTCGGGCGTGGTGCCGGGCCTGATCATGGGCGTGTTCCTGATCTTTGCCTGGTGGTCCATCGCTCGCAAGTACGACCTGTCGCGCGGCGAGCGCATGGCCTGGGGCCCGCGCCTGAAGGCGCTGGCCAAGAGCTTCTGGGCCATGATGATGCCGGTCATCATCCTGGGCGGCCTCAAGGGCGGCGTGTTCACGCCCACCGAGGCAGCCGTGGTCGCAGCCGTCTACGCGCTGTTCGTGTCCATGGTGATCTACCGCGAGATGACCTGGACCCGGCTCTACGCCGTGTTCCTGGCCGCCGCCAAGACAACGGCCGTGGTCATGTTCCTGTGCGGCGCCGCCACGGTGACGGCCTACATGATCACCCTGGCCGACCTGCCCAACATGCTGGCCGACAGCTTCTCGGGCCTGCTGGGCAGTCCCGTGCTGTTCATGGCCACGATGATGCTGTTCCTGCTGGTGGTGGGCACGGCCATGGACCTGACGCCAACCATCCTGATCTTCGGCCCCGTGTGCGCGCCGCTGGCCGTCAAGGCCGGCATCGATCCCATCTACTTCGGCTTCATGTTCATCTACGTGGGCTGCATCGGCCTGATCACGCCGCCCGTGGGCACGGTGCAGAACGTGGTCGCCGGCGTGGGCCGGCTGCGCATGGAGACCGTGATCAAGGGCACGAACCCGTTCCTGATGGTCTATGTGCTGCTTGCCGTGCTTTTCGTGATTTTTCCGCAAATCATCCTGGCCCCTCTGCGCTGGATGCATTGATCCCTCACTACAACCCAAGGAGATGAACATGCGTATTCCCTTTGCACTCGCCGGCCTGATGGCCGCCGTCACCACGCTGGCCGCCACGGGCCAGGCCATGGCCCAGGACTTCAAGCCGCGCATCGTGCGCTTCGGCTATGGACTGGTCGATGAGTCCAACCAGGGCCGCGCGGCGCGCTTCTTTGCCAAGGAGGTCGAGAAGGCCACGGGCGGCAAGATGAAGGTGCGTGCCATCGGCAATGCCTCGCTGGGCTCGGACACGCAGATGCAGCAGGCGCTGATCGGCGGCGCACAGGAGATGATGGTCGGCTCCACCGCCACCCTGGTGGGCCTGTCGCCCGAAATGGCCGTCTGGGACACGCCCTTCCTGTTCAGCAATGTCAAGGAAGCCGACGCCGTGCTGGACGGCCCCGTGGGCGAGAAGGTCAAGGCCACGCTGGAGCCCAAGGGCATGGTGGGCCTGGTCTATTGGGAAAACGGTTTCCGCAACCTCACCAACAACAAGCGCCCCATCGCCAAGATGGAAGACCTGGCCGACGTGAAGCTGCGCGTGATGCAGAACAACGTCTTCCTGGACAGTTTCAAGGCCCTGGGCGCCAATGCCGTGCCGCTGCCGTTCTCCGAGCTGTTCACGGCGCTGGAGACCCGTGCCGTCGATGGCCAGGAAAACCCCTTCAACACCGTGCTGTCCAGCAAGTTCTATGAAGTGCAGAAGTACCTCACGGTGTCCAACCACGTCTACAGCCCCTGGATCGTCACCGTCAGCAAGAAGTGGTGGGACACGCTGAGCCCGGCCGAGAAGAAGGTGCTGCAGGATGCCGCCGTCAAGAGCCGTGAGTTCGAACGCAAGGACACGCGCGAGGAAGCCGCCAAGGCCCTGGCCGACATCAAGGCCAAGGGCATGCAGGTCAACGAGCTGCCCGCCGCAGAAGCCAGCCGCATGCGCGACAAGCTCGCCGCGGTGAATGCCGGCATTGCCAAGACCGTGGGCCAGGGCACGTGGGACGAGGTGCAGGCCGCCGTCAAGCAGGCGCGCGCAGTGAAGTAAGCTTCGGAACAGGGCCGGACGCACCTGGGAGGGATGCCCCGGCCGACATTTCCCATAAAGACAACGCGACAGAGAGAAAACGCGCACCAGCGCATCCGCAGGAACCCCGCATGAGCACCATCCACCCCATCGTCGAGCAGGTCACGCGCCGCATCCGCGAGCGCAGTGCCCAATCACGCGCCGCCTACCTGGAGCAGGTGGACGCCATGGCCGCGCGCCCGCCCGGCGCCCAGTCCATGGGCTGCGCCAATGTGGCCCATGCCTTTGCGGGCATTCCAGGCGGCGACCGCATACGCATCGTGGAAGAGAAGGCGCCCAACGTCGCCATCGTCACCGCGTACAACGACGTGCTCTCGGCCCATGCGCCGCTGGCACGCTATCCCGACATCCTCAAGGACGAGGCGCGCAAGCTCGGCGCCACGGCGCAGGTCGCCGGCGGCGTGCCGGCCATGTGCGACGGCGTGACCCAGGGCGCGCCCGGCATGGAACTGAGCCTGTTCAGCCGGGATGCCATTGCCATGGGCACGGCCATCGCGCTGTCGCATGACGTGTTCGACGCCGCGCTGATGCTGGGCATTTGCGACAAGATCGTGCCGGGCCTGCTGATCGGGGCCCTGCATTTCGGCCATCTGCCCACGGTGTTCGTGCCGGCCGGCCCCATGACCTCGGGCCTGTCCAATGGCGACAAGGCCAAGGTGCGCGAGCAGGCCGCGCAGGGCCTGGTGGGCCGCAAGGAACTGCTGGCCGCCGAAACGGCTGCCTACCACGGCGAAGGCACCTGCACCTTCTACGGCACGGCCAACAGTAACCAGATGCTGCTGGAGGCCATGGGCCTGCACGTGCCGGGCACGGCCTTCATCAACCCGGCCGATGGCGAACGCGAACTGCTCACGCGCGAGGCCATGCGCAGCGTGCTGGCCATCACCAAGAACCGCCGCTTCGCACCCATTGGCCATGTGGTGGACGAGCGCTGCATCGTCAACGCCATGGTGGCTCTGCTGGCCACAGGCGGATCGACCAACCACCTGATCCATTGGGTGGCCGTGGCGCGTGCGGCAGGCATCGTCATCGACTGGAATGATTTTTCGGAACTCTCGGGCGTGGTGCCGCTGTTGGCCCGCGTCTATCCCAACGGCAGCGCCGACGTGAACCAGTTCCAGGCCGCAGGCGGGCCGGGCTACGTGATCGGCCAGTTGCTGAAGGCCGGCCTCATGCATGGCGATGTGCTCACCGTGCGGCCCGAGGGCCTGCAGGAATTTGCGCGCATTCCCGCCGTTGAAGACGGCCATCTCGTCTGGCACGAGGCCGAAGTCTCCGGCGACCTGTCCGTGCTGCGCCCGGCCGATGCGCCTTTCAGCGCCACGGGCGGGCTCAAGCTGCTGTCCGGCAACCTGGGGCGCAGCGTGATCAAGGTCAGCGCCGTGCCCGAGGACCGCCATGTGGTCGAGGCGCCTGCGCGCGTCTTCGACTCGCAGGAAGCGCTGCAGCAGGCCTTCAAGGCCGGCGAGCTGGACCGCGATGTCATCTGCGTGGTGCGCTGGCAGGGTCCGCGCGCCAACGGCATGCCCGAGCTGCACAAGCTCACCCCACCGCTGGCTGTGCTGCAGGGCAAGGGCTACAAGGTGGCCCTGGTCACGGACGGCCGCATGAGCGGCGCCTCGGGCAAGGTGCCCGCCGCCATCCATGTCTCGCCCGAGGCCTGCGTGGGCGGACCGCTGGCGCGCCTGCAAGACGGGGACCTGGTACGCCTGGACGCCGTGGCCGGCACCCTGGCCGTGCTGGTCGACGACACCGAATGGCAGCAGCGGCCCCTGGCCAACATGCCGCAGGCACTGCGCCAGGCCAACGGCCGGGGTTTTGGCCGCGAACTGTTTGCCGGATTCCGGCGCCACGCGCTCAGCGCAGAAGAGGGAGCTTGCACATGGATCAACGACTGACGGCACTGGCCATCATGCAGGACGCGCCGGTCATCCCGGTCATTGTCCTGAACAACGTCGCACATGCCGTGCCCATGGCCCAGGCCCTGGTCGCGGGCGGCATCCGCGTACTGGAAGTCACGCTGCGCACGCCCGAGGGCCTGGCCAGCATCGAAGCCATCGCACGTGCCGTGCCCGAGGCCATCGTGGGTGCCGGCACCGTGCGCAGCGCCGCCGATGCCCGTGCCGCCGCCAGCGCCGGTGCGCGCTTTGCCGTGAGCCCCGGCTACACCAGCGCACTGGGCCAGGCATGCCAGGCCCTGCAGCTGCCGCTGCTGCCCGGCGTGGCCACCAGCGGCGAAATCATGGCCGCGCAGGACGACGGCTTCAACGAGCTGAAATTCTTCCCCGCCGTACAGGCGGGCGGCTCGGCCATGCTCAAGGCCTGGCAAGGCCCGTTCGGCGACGTGCGGTTCTGCCCCACGGGCGGCGTGTCTGCTGACAATGCGGCGCAATTCCTGGCGCTGTCCAACGTGGTCTGCGTGGGTGGCTCCTGGCTGGTGCCTGCCGATGCGCTGGAGCAGGGTGACTGGAAGCGGATCACCGCACTGGCCGGAGCAGCCAAAAGCCTGCGCAGCGCCTGAGTCGCCATTGCCCCGGAACCAGCGGCCCCCAAGGGGCCGCTTTTGTTTGTCTGGGCCATCGATTGGGGATGGGGACTTGAATCCATTGAAAATTATGCGTATTGCGGCAATGTTTGCGCAAAATGCAAAGTCAAGGTGCGAGGAAATGAGGGATTGATTTCATAACACAACGTTACAATCATTGCTTATCCTTCAAACAGCCTTTTGACAAGACGATATCAATAGGCTGTCTTGAAGCATTCGCATATGCACAAGAATAATTGCCGCCTGAAGTTTCCGCCGCAATCATTCTTTACCGACCAAGAAAAATGCAATTGCCGTTGCAGGGCCTGAAAATAAAAATTGGCACTGGCGCCTCTCGGCGCCAGTGCCAATTTTTATTGGTCGAGCATCGAGCATCGAGCATCGAGCATCGAGCATCGAGCATCGAGCATCGAGCATCGAGCATCGAGCATCGAGCATCGAGCATCGAGCATCGAGCATCGAGCATCGAGCATCGAGCATCGAGCATCGAGGCAATTATAACATCAATATATCATTTTCGAGAATAATCCACGTCTTTTTCAAAAGATGTGGATTGTTTTTTTTCAAGTTCCCGATTTTCTACGGCCGAAGAATCCTGGTGTCATGGCAAATGTTTCATCGTTGAAAATTATTCATTCGGCAATCAAGATGTTGAGCTTCAAAAAATCAAAAGTGATCACCAAACTGACCATGGGCTTTCTTGTGGTCTCATGCATTGGTGCATTCATCGGTATCAATGGAATACTGAAGGCAGGGGAAATCAATGATCTCGCAACGCAGATGTACGAGAAGGAACTGCTGGGCCTGTCACAAATATCCGAGGCCAACGTCCAGCTGATCGCGGCGGGCCGGGCCATCAGAAATGCCGTGCTTGCAAACGATGATGAAAGCAGAAACCGGCACACGGACGCCGTGCTGCAAAGGCTGCAACTGCTGAAAGAGGCGCTGAACAACAGCAAGAGGCTTTTTGCCGAGGGCGATGGCAAGGAAAAGCTCAAGTCCATTGATGAAACCCTCGTCATCTATGAAAAGGGTCTGCTGCAGACGATTGAAAGAATCAAGTCAGAGCATCTTTCGGAATCCAGGGAATCGATTGATCTGATCAACAGATTCCGGGTGGAGTCCGACAAGATCGACAGTCTGATGACGGAAGTTGTCGATATCAAGAAGAAGAATGCCAGCTGGCTCAATGACGAGACCGACAGAATCTACGAAAAGATCCGGCTGATGCTCACCCTCCTGACCATCTCCGGCGTGATTGTGGGGGTGGCCATTGGCGTGATCATCACAATTTCCATCACACGCCAGCTGGGCGGAGAGCCGGCAGATGTGGCGCACATTGCCGAAAACATCTCAAGAGGGGACCTCACCTCCCGGATCGACTTGTCCAGGGCACGCCCTGGCAGTGTGATCACGGCCATGCAGGAAATGCAGGTATCGCTGCAACGCGTCGTGGGCACCGTGCGCAGCAGCAGCGACAGCATTGCCACGGGCGCCACGCAGATTGATGCAGGCAATGCCAACCTGTCGAGCCGAACGGAAGAGCAAGCCAGCAATCTTGAAGAGACTGCCGCCTCCATGGAGGAACTGGCCAGCACGGTGAAAAGCAATTCCGATGCGGCCATCACTGCCACCATGCTCGCCCAGTCAGCGCGCGATGCCGCAGCGCACGGCGGGGGCATGGCCCGGCAGATGGTGGACGTGATGAATGAAATAAACACGTCCTCCAAGAAAATCGAGGACATCATCAACGTCATTGATTCAATCGCTTTTCAAACCAATATTCTTGCTTTGAATGCTGCTGTCGAAGCAGCCCGCGCCGGAGAGCAGGGCCGTGGTTTTGCGGTGGTTGCCGCCGAAGTTCGCAGCCTTGCAGTGAAAAGTGCAGAGGCCGCAAAAGAGATCAAGTCTCTCATCGAAGACAGTGTTTCCAAGGTCGGCAATGGCCACCAGCTTGCCCAGGCTGCGGGCAGCAGCATTGAAGATATCGTCACCCAGGTCCAGAAGGTATCCAACATGATCGAAGAGATCAGTGGGGCCACCAGGGAGCAAAGCCAGGGCATCGATCAGATCAATGATGCGATCATCCAGCTGGACCAGGTCACCCAGCAAAATGCCGCGCTGGTGGAAGAGTCGGCAGCGGCGGCCGGAAGTCTCAGCCAGCAGGCGCAGGCCCTGGTTTCGGCAGTTTCCATTTTCAAGCTGGACCCCGCGGAAAAGGAGGCCCTTGTCTTGAGGAAAATCCCCTCATCCATGAGACCGCTGAGTCTTTCCGCGTCCTGACGGAAATTCAGACCAGTGCGTCACAGCCAACGGGAAGCATTTCTCCTGGCAGGCAAGCCTGCCAGGAGAACGGTGCCTGTTCGCTCGTATTTTGACCAGATGAGCGTTGAATGATGCATGCAGAGAGAAGACCTCCAAGCTGGCAGCCCAGGCGCTGGTATGCCTGTATTTTCATCGTATGCCTGGTGATCATTGGCGTTGCGGGCGTTTCTCTGATCTCCAGCTACGAGACATCGCTGCAGGAAAAGAAGTCGAATCTCCTGCATGCGCTCTCTGCCTCTGCCGCTGAAACCAACAAGATCATTCTTGCCACCTCTTTGGCGGTAGAGAGAACAGAACAACTTTTGCTGGCACCGGGCCGCCAAGGCGAAATCACGGCAGACCCTGATGCCAGCACCGATATCCGCAATGCCTTGATCCAGGAGGTGGCGGCGCTGCCCGGCGTCATCAGCATGAGCATGCTTGATCGACATGGGAAATGGTCCATTTCCTCACGTTTCAGCAAGCTGCCGCTGTCTCCCGACAACCCCGAGCGTCCCATCTGGAATGCAGCGCTGCAGACAAAGCCTGGCGGCTTCTTCTTGCTGGATTCAAGCAAATCGCCGGTCTTCGATATACCGTCCCTGGTGCTGGGGCGTCCGGTACGTGACTCCAGTGGGGCGCTGACTGGCATTGTGGCGGCCTTCATTGCCGTGGATTCCATTCGCCAGGCATTCGGTTCACTGCTGCTGGATGGCCATCAGGTCATGATCAGCCTGCCAAACGGCAAAGATCTGGTCAGAATTCCCCCGGAGCATCCGCACATTCTGGACGGGATGGATTCCGGACTTGCAAAAATGATGGCTGCAGGCGAGGGCATATTGGACGCTGACGATGGCTTTGGACACGGCTGGATCGTCGCCATGCACCACTCCAGCCAAGGCGGCATGGATCTCGCCTATGCCACGCTGGCCGCCAAGGCAAAGCTCGCGGCTCCATGGTGGAGGTTTGGAAAAACCATCATGGCATGGGCGGCCATCAGCCTGGCTTCTTTTTTATTACTGGCGCAATTGTGGATGCGTGAGCGCAGAAGATCCTATTTCGAGGCGAGGGATCTGGTGCAGGTGCATTCACAGCTGAGGCACCATCTTTTCCATGACCCTGCTTCCGAATTGCTCAATTCAACCGGATTTGAGCAACTGCTGAGCAGAACGCAAGCACAGCGGCGTCCTGTTGCCATCCATGTCATCGGTATCGAGCATTTGCAAGTGCTGGCAGATACGCTGGTTCCTGGAATGGACAACCCACTGATCTCGCAACTGGCAAAACAATTGCGCTCCTGTATTGGACAGAATGACGTCGCCGCCCGCCTTGCCATCGAGGAATTCTGTGTCGCCCAATATGAAGGGGACCCCGATTCCATGGCGAAAACGCTCTCCATCCGACTGGGTGAAAAGCGCTACATGCTGGGTGAGCGCAGCATTTTGCTGTCTGTCTGCGTAGGGACGGCGGTCTGCAAGAACAACGAGGACTGGAATCAGCTGCTGCGCGACGGGCGCGCGGCAATGGAGCGGGCGCGATCCCAGGGACGTGGGCGATTCGTGAAATTCGAGCCTTCCGCCGATGGCCCCATGCAGGAGCAACTGCTGCTGGAGCAGGATTTCAGGTCCGCCATCGGAACAAGCCAGTTGTTCATGGCGTACCAGCCGATCTGCCATGTGGCCACGGGAAAAATATCGGGGTTCGAGTCGCTGATGCGCTGGAACAGCCCGGCCAGAGGGTCTGTCCCGCCAGGCGTCTTCATTCCGATGGCAGAGCGGCGCGGCCTGCTGCTTCCCATCGACCAAATGGTGGAGCGCTCCCCGCTGCTGGTTGCCAACGGATGGCCGTCCGATATCTCGGTGTCCATCAACTGCCCGGCCTTTGAATTTCTCGATCCAGGCATGGCGGTGCAATTGAAGGAACATCTGGACCGCGCCGGCCTGAACCCCGAGCGCTGCTACATCGAGGTGACGGAATCGGCCCTGCTTCAAGATGATGAGCAGGTGCTGTCCGTCATGCGGCAAGTGAAGGCACTGGGCGTGAATCTCGCCATCGATGACTTTGGCTCCGGCCATGCCAGTCTTTCCTACCTGCACCGCTTTCCCTTCAACCTGATCAAGATCGATCGCAGCTTCATACAGGCCATGGACAAGGACGCCGGGGCTGCCGCGATTGTCGAGGCCACGCTGGCACTGAGCCGCAGATTGGGCCTTGAAGTCGTCGCGGAAGGCGTGGAAACCACGGAGCAGTTTCTGCACCTGCAGCAGCTCGGGTGCACGTACGTCCAGGGATTTCTGATCGCCCGCCCGATGAACGAGGAGCATGTCCTGCCGTTCCTGGAGAGCTTCAGGCTCAGCGACGTGCTGGAGTGTTCCGCGCACGCCTGAGCACGGTTGCGACACTGGGGCACAATCGCGCCCTCAGCAGACGCCGCCTGCGCAAGAGGGCCTTGCCGCCATGATGAAGATCGACTCCACCACCGTGCAGCTTGTGCTTGCGATTGCCGAGGAGGGCAGCATTTCACGCGCGGCCGACAGGCTGCAACTGGCGGTGGCAGCGGCCTCGCGGCGGCTCAGTGACCTGGAGCAGCAACTGGGCGCCAGGCTGTTCAAGCGGCAGCCCCATGGAGTGCGCGCCACCGAGCCTGGCCTCAAGCTGCTGGCCCATATCCGCCAGATAGGCAACCTGGTGGAGCGGCTGGAAGCCGACGCCCAGGCGCTGGGCCGCGGGCGCGACGGCCGCATCATCATCGGCGCCCCCAAATCCGCCATCCTGCAGTTCCTGGCTGCCGACATCGCCGTCACCCAGCGGCGCTATCCCCACATCACGCTGCAGGTGATGGAGGAGAACAGCCGCATCGTCCAGCAACTGCTGCGCGACAAGGTCATCGACATCGGCATCTTCGAGAAGACCAGCGGCTTCGTGGATCTGCCACGCTCCGACTACCGCAAGGACAGCCTGGTGCTGGTCTACAGCCGCAGGCATTTCAGCTTTGCCGTCGAGCCTGTGATGCTGGACCAGTTGCTGGACTGCCCCATCGTCAGCCTGGGCCGGGGCTCGGCCATTCTGGCCGCTTTGCGACGCGCCCATCGCAGCCGGGGCAGGGTGTTTCGCAACGATTTCGCCGTCAGCGGCTTCGACACCATGCTGGCCCTGGTGCGCGAAGGATTGGGCGTGGGGCTGATGCCACCCGGCGTGCTGCGCAGCTTCCACCCTGAGCCCGACCTGGGTTGGGCCACCCTGGAAGGCGACTGGCACGAGCGCAGCTACGTGCTGTCCTTCATCGAAGGCCAGGCCCAGGAACAGGCGCTGCGCAACGTCGTCGCCGCCCTGCTGCAGGGCGAACGCGCGATCTGACTCTCCTGGTTTCGCGGATTGCGAAACCAGGCATGCGGCACACAGGCTTGCCGCGATATCGGCGCCCGGCGACAGTGACTGCACAACAACGATGTGCAGGAGACAGACATGAAACGCCGCGACTTCATCGCGGCCGGCGCCACCGCGCTGGCCGCACCCTGGGCAGGGGCCGCGCCCCCGGCCTCCGACCTGCCCAAGGGGCCCGTCAAGATCCTGGTGGGCTGGGCGCCGGGCGGCGGCACCGACGTGTTCGCGCGCATCGTGGGCCAGAAGCTGTCCGAGATCTGGGGCCGGCCCGTGATCGTGGAGAACAAGCCCGGCGCCACGGGCTCGCTGGCGGCCGAATACTTTGCCAAGACCCGCTTCACAGAAGGCATCAACCTCCTGATGGCCCATGTGAACACGCACGCCATCTCGCCGCAGATCTTCAAATCCATCACCTATGACCCGCTCAAGGACTACGCGCCCATCGCCCTGATCGGCGCAACGCCCCACATCCTGGTGACCAGCAGCAGGAACGGCCATGCCTCGGTGCAGGAAGTGGTGGAGCTGTGCCGCAAAAGCCCCGGCAAGGTCAGCTTCGGCTCTTCGGGCACAGGTTCGGTGCAGCACCTTGCGGCCGAGATGTTCAACATGGCGGCAGGTGTCAAGAGCATCCACGTTCCCTACAAAGGGTCAGGCCCCATGCAGACCGACCTGATCGGAGGACAGATCGACTTCAGCTTCGACACCATGACGGCCGCCACTGCCCAGGTCCGCGCAGGAAAAATGCTGGGCATCGCCCAGACCCGCGTAAACCGTGCCAAGGGATTCCCGGCCATGCCCACCATGGACGAGCAGGGCTTCAAGGGCTTTGACGCATCGAGCTGGTACGGCGTCGTCGGCCCGCGCGACATGTCCAGGGAACTGGCCCAGCGCATCAATGCCGACGTCAACCGCGTGCTGGCCATGCCCGACGTGGTCAGCCGCTTCGACGGATACGGCGTGGAGGACGGTGGCGGCTCCGTGGACAAGTTCGCGGCCTTCATGGCTGCCGAATACAAGAAGTGGGGCGACGTCGTTCGCGCCGCAAAAGTGACCGAAGAAAGCTGAGGACCCGGCATGAGCAATCCCCAATCCAACCCGCTGCAACTGCCCCTGCAAGGCATCCGCGTACTCGACGTCAGCCAGGTCATGGCCGGCCCATTTGCCTGCATGCTGCTGGCCGACCTGGGCGCCGATGTCATCAAGGTCGAACCTCCGGGCACCGGCGACCAGACGCGCGGCGCCATGGGCTTCAAGATGAAGGGCCCGGACAGCATGGGCTTTCTGAACATGAACCGCAACAAGCGGTCGCTGACGCTGGACCTCAAGAGCGAGGAGGGGCGTGAGGCCTTCTACCAGCTGGCCACGACAGCCGATGTCATCGTCGAGAACTACCGGCCAGGCGTGGTCCAGCGCCTGAAGATCGACTACGAAAGCATTCGCCGCATCAATCCGCGCATCGTCTATGTCAGCATCTCGGGCTTCGGCCAGAGCGGCCCCTGGGCCCAGCGGCCGGGGTTCGACCTCATGGCCCAGGCCATGTCGGGCGTGATGAGCGTCACCGGCTACAAGGGAGAGAAACCCGTCAAGGCCGGCGTGCCCGTGGCCGACATCGGTTGCGCACTGTTCGCCACCTACGGACTGCTGGCCGCCTACATCGGCGCACAGAAGACAGGGCAGGGCCAGCACATAGACGCCTCGCTGTTCGACTCGGCCATGGCTTTCTCGATCTGGGACATGTCCGAATACTGGGGCACCGGCGTGCCGCCCGCGCCGCTGGGCACCAGCAACAAGATGAGCGCCCCCTACCAGGCCGTGAAGGCGCGCGACGGCTATTTCGTCATGGGCGCCACCAACCAGAAGCTCTGGGCCAGGCTGTGCGCGCTGATCGAACGCGCGGACCTGGTCGAACATCCGGACTACGCCACCGTGGCGCTGCGCCTCAAGCACCGGGAGGCATTGATAGGCGAGCTGGAAGCGGAATTCGCCCACCACGACAGCGCCGACTGGGTGGACCGCATGCTGGAGGCAGGCATTCCCGCAGGCCCGCTGCTCACCTATCCGCAGGCCTTCGAGGGTGAACACGGCCAGCACCGCGGCATGTGCATGGAGATCGATCATCCCATCGAAGGCAAGGTCAAGAACATCGGCTTTCCCGTCAAGATGCTCGGCACGCCCCAGCAGGTGCGCCGCCATCCGCCGCTGCTGGGCGAGCACAACGCAGAAATCATGGCCGAACTCCAGGCACTGAAGGCCGCCGCATGAGCACGGCCCTGCATGAATCCGTGGCGCTGACCCTTCACGCCGGGGGCGCGGCCGAGATCCTCATCGACCGCCCCGAACGCCACAACGCCATGAGCATGCCCATGTACGAGGCATTGCTCACGGCCCTGGAACGCTGCCAGGCCGACCCGGCCATCCACTGCGTGATGCTGCGCGGCGCGGGCGGCAAATCCTTCATCTCGGGCACGGACATCGCCTACTTCAAGGACTTCCATGACGGCCAGCAAGGCATTGCCTACGAAGCCTTCGTGGAGCGCGTGATCGACGCCGTGGAGCGCATCGCCGTGCCCACCATCGCCGTCATCGACGGCTGGGCCGTGGGCGGCGGCCTGGCCCTGGCCACGGCCTGCGATTTCCGCATCTGCAGCACCGGCTCGCGCTTCGGTGCGCCGATTGCCAAGACGCTGTCCAACACGCTGTCGTCACGCAACATCGCCCGCCTGGTGACCAGCCTGGGCGTGCCGCGCGTCAAGCGCATGCTGCTGCTGGCGGACTACCTGTCAGCCGAGCAGGCCGAGGCCTGCGGGTTCGTGCATGCGGTGGTGCCGGCAGATCAATTGCAAGCCCAGGCAAAGGCGCTGGCCGAGCAGCTCATGGCCTTGTCGGCAACCACCCAGTCAGCGGTCAAGGAAAGCCTGAGGCGCATCGTGGTGGAGCAGCGGCTGGATGATGAGGATCTGGTTTCTGCGGTGTATGGGAGTGGGGAGTTTCGCGCTGGGGTGGCGGGATTCAACAGGCAATGATTTGAGCCAGCCTTGCCAGAATCTGGCGCAATCCTACAAATTGCTTGGCTAAACTCCACAGCCTGGAAAGAGGCGGTGGCTGCATTCTTGGCCTGAAAGAAAAGGCCGGTTGCTGCGCGTAGCCGCCCCTCAGATCAACGCAGCCCGAGAAATCCCATGCAAATCAAGAAATGCATTTCCGTCCTGCTGGCCAGCAGCTTCATCCTGCCGGTTCTGCCTGCGCATGCAGGCGAAGAGACGGTGCAGCTCATGTCCAATGGCCGCTACCAGACCTACAGCCTGCCCGACGATGCGCAGCAGGTGCAACTGGTCGAGACTTTGGCTGGCAACTGCAGCTACAACCAGAACTGGGGCTATGACCTGGGCCGCCGGGAGATGTGGGTCAAGGGCGGCTGCGGCGGGCGTTTCCGCATCCTGACCGGCCTGCCCCAGGGCGCGCAGGGCCAGGAAGGCGGGAGCGACAACACGGGCGCATGGATCGCCGGTGCCGCCGTGGCAGCCATTGCCGGCGCCGCCATTTTGGCGAACAAGCGCGACAAGGACCGCGAACGTGACCGCGACGAGCAATGGAACGATGACCGCTATCCGGGCCAGCAGCCCGGCTATCCCTCGTGGGGCGGGCGGGAGGTGCGGGGCCAGAACGGCCTGTGCCTGGATATATCCGGGGGCCTTCGCCCAGGCAATGGGCTCATCGTCTACCACTGCAGCGGCGGTGAAAACCAGCGTTTCACGTTGACGCGTGATGGCGAGATGCGCGTGGGCGACCTGTGCCTGGACGTGGCCGATGGCAACACCCGCAATGGTGCGCGGGTGATTGCCTGGCAATGCCGCAACCAGCCCAACCAGAAATGGGACTGGAGCCGTGGCCAGATCCGCAGCCGCTTTGCCAACAAGTGCCTGGACATCGAAGGCGGCAATGCCCGGCCGGGCCAGCCCGTGATCGTGTGGTCCTGCGCCGGCGGCCCGAACCAGCGCTGGAACTGAGGGCGCTTGTTGCACAAGCTCTCTCCCGCGCCCGGGCCAGTGCCCGGACGCAACGCCGTTGCGGGCTTCCGGCGGCTGGGGCCCTTGCAGTGGCTGGGCCTGATCACTGGCGCCGTGCTGCTGGGCGATGCCGTGGTGCTGATGGCGCGCGGCATGTTCAATCTGGGCGTGACGCTGCCAGCGGTGCTGGGCCTGCTGTTCATGGCCTGCAGCTTCTGGCGCTCGGCCATTGCGCGCAGGCTGCGCGCCAGTGCATGGCTGCGGCGCGCCTGGTGGCTGGGCTGGGCGGCGTTGGCGATGTGGCTGGTCAGCCTGTTGGTGTTCTGGGCGCACCTGCTGTCCGCCTCGTCCGGGTTGCCACCGGAACAGCTGGTGCAGGCCATCGTGGTGCTGGGCAGTGCCACGCGTGACGGCCAGCCGTCGCTCACGCTGGCCCAGCGGCTGGACCGCGCTGCCGAGCTGGCCGCCCGCCAGCCCAAGGCGCTGGTGCTCACCAGCGGCGGGGTGGACTTTGGGGAAAGCGAGAGCGAGGGCGCCATCATGGCGCGCTATCTGCAGCAGCGCCACGGCCTGCCGCCCGAGCGCCTGCTGATGGAGGAGCGCAGCACCAGCACGGCGCTGAACCTGGCCTGGAGCCTGCCCTTGCTGCAGGCGCGCGGGGTGGAGCCGCAGGCGGCAATCGCCATCGTCACCAGCGACTTCCACACTCTGCGCGCCGGCTGGATAGCCGAGCGCAGCGGCTACGGCCAGGCCTTCACCGTGGGTGCGCCCACGCCCGTGACGATCCGCGCCAACGCCTGGCTGCGCGAGTACTTTGCGGTGATCAGCGGATGGGTGCTGGGGGAGTTCTGAGCCGCTGTGCGATGGGCTGCGGCCTTGCGGATTGGCTCCACAATGTGATTCTTCATAAATCAACAGGAGTGAGACAGTGGCAAGCGAACAGCGTCCTTTCCGGGTTCTGGGCATACAGCAGGTGGCCATCGGCGGCACCGACAAGCAGCGCATGAAGCGCCTGTGGGTGGACATGCTGGGCCTGACCCAGACCGGCACATTCCAGAGCGAGCGCGAGAACGTGGACGAAGACATCCTGGCCATGGGCCAGGGCGCGCACAAGGTCGAGGTGGACATCATGCAGCCGCTGGACATCGACAAGAAGCCCGCCGTCCACACCACGCCGCTGAACCATATCGGCCTGTGGATCGACGACCTGCCGCTGGCCGTGCAGTGGCTGACGGAGCAGGGCGTGCGCTTTGCGCCCGGCGGCATCCGCAAGGGCGCGGCCGGCTACGACATCTGCTTTCTTCACCCCAAGAGCAATGACGAGTTTCCGATCGCTGGCGAGGGCGTGCTGATCGAGCTGGTACAGGCGCCGGCCGAGGTGATTGCCGCCTTGGGCTGAGACGCCTTCAGGCGAAAGGCTGGACGCGCCGCTCGGCATGCTCCAGCAGCCACAGCCTTTTTCGGGCGCGCGTCATGGCCACGTACAGGCGGTTGCGCTCCAGAAAGGCCAGCGCGTGCGGGGCCGAGGCCGGAAAGCGGCCAGGCTCCATGAAGGGCAGGGCGACATGCTCGTATTCCTTGCCCTTGGCTTCCTCGATGGTGCTCAGATGAAAGTCGAAGCCGCGCTCGGCCCGCACGGTTCGTTCGAAGCGCGTGGCCATGGCGGCCACCTGGGCCAGCATGTCGGGAACGGCCATGCCCGCCACCGAATCCATGAAGGCCTTCACGCGCTGACGCAAGGCCGCCGCCTGGGCCTGCGACAGGGCCACGCCGGCAAAAAGGCCCCAGACATCGGCCTGCTCCAGCAGGCTGCGCGCGTCTGACTGAAGCGCCAGGGGCAGCTGCAAAAAGCTGCCGAAGGCCTGGAAGTTGCGTTGCCCGCCCTGCAGGCTGGACTGGTTGCCCAGAAATCGCCAGATGATCTGCGGGTTGTGCTGCATCTCGCCCGCCATGCGCTGGGCCAGCGTATGGCGGCTTGACGGATCGGCCATGTCGGCACCATCCACGCTGCCCTTGCCGTAGAAAAGCGCACCTTCCACAAAGGCCGCCAGGATCTCGCTGCCCAGCACGCTGACCTCGGCCTTCCATGACAGCGCCTGCATGCCATGTGCGTAGCAAAGGCCCAGCAGCAGGGCAATCTCGCGCTGCAGGTAAAAGCGCTTGAAGCCGTAGAAGCTGGCGGACTTGCCGGCGCGGTGGATGGCCCATTCCAGCGCGCAGGCATCCTGCTCATGGCGCAGGATCACGGTCAGCGAGGGATTGCGCGCGCCGGGCGACGGTGGCTCACCCGGCGCCGCCGTTGGCGTGCCGCGCGCCAGACCGGCCTGGATCTGCAGCAGCTGGTCAATGCACTGGCTGCCATCGGTGTGCTGCAGTTGCTGCACGGTGCTGAAGCGCGTGGGCGCCGCAGTCAGGCCAACGTTGAACAGCGCATTGACCGCCTTGGCGATCTGCGGGCCAAAGCGCCGCGACTGGGTCAGCGCCAGCGTGGCCGTGGCCTGGGGCAGGAAGTCATCGAGCTGGTGGAGCTTGTCGCGGAACACGGACCAGGCCTGCGCCTCGATGTGCTGGTTGAAGTCGCCTGCACCCAGAAAGGCGCAGCCGCTGGTTCCGACCAGGGCGCGCAGCAGTTGCAGCGAGGCCGGGTCCAGGTCATGCATCTCGTCGAACACCACCAGGTCGTAGCGCGGCAGGTTCAGCGCCTGGCCCTGCAGGGCGTCGCTGGCCAGTGCATGGCTGCAGTCGCCTTCGGCGTAGTACAGCGGGTCGCCGCAGTGGTCGATGCGGCGGCGCTCGTACTCGAAGAACAGGCCGGCCATGCGGTAGTCGAGCAAATACTCCTCGCAGAAACTCGCCAGTCCCATGCCTTCCTCGGCCAGGCGCTGGGGCAGCAACGACTTCTTGGCGCTGAGGTTGAAGTCCCAGAAGGCGTCCAGATCCAGGTCGCCGGGCTGCTCGAACAAAGGGTCGGGCTGCCAGGCCAGCCGCTCGCACAGCGCGGCATGTGCCTCGCGCACACGGGCCTGCAGTGCCACGCGGTCGGCCTGAAAGCGGGCAGCAGGGTCGCGGCGGCGGATCTGCTGGGCCGCCCAGCGTTCCACCGTGGTGATCTGTACCTGGGGCGGCACTTCGCGCACCAGTTGCTTGAGCCGGTGGTGAAAGGCCGCCACGCCGGAGCGCGAATAGGCCAGCACCAGGATGCGCTGGGCCTGGCCGCTGCGGCAGGCCTGAACCACCTTGCAGGCCAGCGTGGTCGTCTTGCCTACGCCCGCCAGCGCCGCCACGATGGCCGAACGTCCCTCATGCGCCAGGATGGCCTGCTGCTCGCGCGACAGCAGCAGCGGTTGGCCGTGATCAGTGGGAAATTCCAGGGAGCGCAGGGACATCGGAGCGAATCGGGGGAAAGTGGTGGAAAGCGGGTGGAAGCACGGGCCGTGGCAATGAAAACCGCCGTGGCGACGACGGCGGGCACCCATTGTGGTCGTTTTGGAGAGGCATCTGGCAGGTATTGGGAATCAAGGCCTGCGCCCGCTTGCACATCTTTTTCGGCCTGCATCGGACAATTGAGCGATGTTGGCCGCCAATGGCTGCGTGCTTGCAGCATGAAGCATGCATGCAGAAAAACTTCTGCCAAAACGCAGCGAACATCGCTCAAAAATAAGCGAAGTTCGCTCTTTTTGCAGGCCATGAAAATGGGGCAACTATTTTTGCCAAGGAGCCGGCTTTTTCATTCCCAAGGCTTTTTTTGCTCATCAGAATGAAAAAAGCAGACCCACAGAGGAGTTTTTGATGACCGCCTGCAGCACCACCCCGACGACTTCCGCCACCTCCGCACAGCCTGCGGCCGGCAGCCCCCTGCAATGGCATGCACGCCCCTCCAAAAGCGACACGCTGCCGTTTGAAGGCGCCTGGAGCGTGCAGGCCATCCAGGAACTGCTGGACAAGCCCTTCATGGACCTGATGTTCCAGGCCCAGAGCGTGCACCGCGAGCACTGGCCTGCGGGCGACATCGAGCTGGCCACGCTGCTGTCGGTCAAGACAGGCGGATGCCCGGAGAACTGCGGCTACTGCCCGCAGGCGGCAGAGTTCGATACCGGCGTCAAGGCGGAAAAGCTCATGAGCGTGGACGAAGTCACGCGGGCCGCCCAGGCCGCCAAGGACGCGGGCGCCACGCGCTTTTGCATGGGCGCAGCCTGGCGCGCGCCCAAGGACCGCGACATCGAGAAGATGAACGAGCTGATCGGCGCCGTGAAGGGTCTGGGCATGCAGACCTGCGCCACGCTGGGCATGCTCCAGCCGCACCAGGCGCAGTCGCTGCGCGAAGCGGGCCTGGACTACTACAACCACAACCTGGACACCGCGCCCGAGTACTACCAGGACGTGGTCAGCACGCGCCAGTACCAGGATCGCCTGGACACGCTCAAGGCCGTGCGCGGCGCGGGCATCAGCGTGTGCTGCGGCGGCATCATCGGCATGGGCGAGGCGCCTGTGCACCGCGCGGGCCTGATCGCCCAGCTGGCCAATCTCAACCCCCATCCCGAATCCGTGCCCATCAACAGCCTGGTGCGCGTGCCCGGCACGCCGCTGGCGGACAGCGAGCCGGTCGATCCGCTGGACTTCGTGCGCGTGATCGCGGTGGCGCGCATCACCATGCCCACGGCGCGCGTGCGCCTGTCGGCAGGCCGGCAGCAGCTGGGCGACGCCGTGCAGGCCCTGTGCTTCATGGCCGGCGCCAATTCCATCTTCTACGGGGACAAGCTGCTGGTCACCGGCAACCCCGATGTGGAGGCCGACACCACGCTGCTGCGCAAGCTGGGCCTGAGCGGCACGCGGACCTCGGTACAGGAGTGAGCTTTTTGAGAGTTTGAGCTCTTTTGAGCCATCGGCTCAGGACTGCGGTCCGCCGCTGCCTTGCGCGGCGGCGGCCGCATCGTCGTCGCCGGCATCGAGCAGCCGGGCCGCACGGTTGCTCAACGCGGAATCCGCACGGAAATAGCCCAGCACCGTATTGACGCTGCTGTGCCCCGTCAGCGCCATGGTGTCGGGCAGGGGCACGTTCTGGCGCCCGGCCTCGGTCACAAAGCCCGAGCGCAGGGAATGCGCCGAAAAATCCCCCTCCACGCCCGCCAGCGCGCAGCGCTGCTTCACGATGTCGCGCACGGCCGCTGGCGACAGGGGCTCGCCCACATGGCCACCTTTGCGGATGCGCCGGAAGATCGGCCCTTCCTGTATGGCGGCGGCACGCAGCCAATCGGCCAGCGCCTTGGCCGCGCGCCCGGTCACGGGCTTGTGGTTCTCGGGCGCATCCCGCCCGGACTGGTTGGTCTTGGAGTGCGCCAGCGTGTAGATGAATTCCTGCGGCCCCACGGCGCGCAGGTGGCGCATGTCGGCCCCGGCCACCTCCGAGCGGCGGCGCCCGCCGCTGGACCAGGCGAACAGCAGCAGGGCGCGGTCACGGCGGCCGCGCAGGCTGTCATCGCAGGTCTGCAGCAATTGCTCCAGCAAGTCGCGCGTCAGCGCATCCTTTTTGGCCGGCTGCTCGCCGCGCCGCGCATAGGCCTTGCGCGTGCGCGACATCAGCTCGCGCACCGCGCCGTCCTGGCAAGGGTTGGCCAAACCGTGCACCTGATGCGCCTTGGAAAGCACCGCCATGCGGTGCACCAGCGTGTTGTGCGACAGGGGGCCTTCGCGGGCCTTGTATCCGGCCTCGACCAGGGCGCGGTCCATGTGCGCCGGCATTTCACTGGCCAGGCCCGCGCCGGTCTGCCGCTGGGCGTGGTCGATGATGAACTGCAGCACACAGGCCACATCCAGCGGCAGCTGCATCTGCCGCTCAAAGCGCAGCGCATGCCAGGCGGCCCAGTAGCGCATCGCACTCTGGTAGCTGTTTCTGGTGTTGGTGGATTCGCCCTCGCGCAGCAACTCGCGCACGGCCTGCTGGGCGGCAGGCTCCAGCCCCGCAGAGGGCAGGGTGCTGCCTTGCTGTGTGCCTTCCAGAGGCTGGTCTTGGGGAATCAGCGAAAAGGAGCCGTTGCGCATCCGTGGATTGTCGCCCGGTGCAGCATGGCCGCCCGCCGCGGAGCCTGCGGCCATGCAGGGCATGCAGGGCATGCAGGGCATGCAGGGCATGCAGGGCATGCAGGGCATGCAAAGTTCAGTTTCCAGGCTTTCCAGAGGCTGCAGCGGCTTTTTGCCTGGGCAAAGCCGTGTAATGTGCGTATCCATACTGTATGAAAATTTCATATGTAATATTTAATACATGTCACATATGATGTACTACGTAATATTAAAATAACTCACGATAACAATCACTTATCGTTGGTAATCTGGAAAATAGTTCACGATATGCAGAAAACATCCACCCGCGGCGTGCAGGAAGCCGATGTCTGGGCCGCG
Organism: Delftia sp. SD018; assembly: GCF_017355445.1. Lineage (NCBI taxonomy): Bacteria > Pseudomonadati > Pseudomonadota > Betaproteobacteria > Burkholderiales > Comamonadaceae > Delftia > Delftia sp. SD018. Next base: position 105,616 of record NZ_JADDRN010000011.1, on the reverse strand, counting down.
GCAGACGCCTTGATCGCCCAGGGCCTGCGGCCGACCATCGAGCGCGTGCGCCAGCAAATCGGCCGAGGCTCACCAAATACCGTCAGCCCGATGCTGGAGACCTGGTTTGCCACTCTGGGCCAGCGCCTGGGCGTGGCGGCAGGGCAGGGCGAGCTGCTGCCCTCGTCCGTGCCCGATCCCGTTCAGCGCTTGGCGCAGCAGCTTTGGGACGCTGCCCAGGAAGCCGCCATGGAGGCCGCCCGCGCCGCGCTGCAATCGCGCGAGGAAGCGGCGCAGGCCACGCAGGCCGAGCTGCAGGAGCAGCAAGAGCAAATGGCGCGGCGCGAGGCGTCCATGCAGGCGCAGAAAGAGGCCATGGACCAGGCCCTGCAAGTGGCCCAGGCGCAGTCGCAGGACTTGTCGCGCCGGCTGGACGAAATGCAGCAGCAGCTGCAGGACCGCGACGAGCGCCTGGAGGAAATGCGCGATGCGCTGGCCGAAGCGGCCCGCCAGCGCGAGGCGCTGCAGCAAAAGCATGGCGAGGAAATGCAGTCTGCCGCGCTGGAGCGCCAGCGCATGGCCGAGCAATACGCGGGCAATGAGCGCCATATGCTCAACGAAGTGGACCGTGCACGCCAGGAACTGGCGGCTGCGCGCAAGACAGCCACCGAGCAGGAGCGCAAGGCAGCGACCCGCCTTGCAGAGCTGCAAGGCCGCTATGAAAAGAGTGAGGAGGAACAGCTGAGCCTGCACTCCCAGTTGCAGACTGCCCAGAATGCGGCCGCCCTGGCGCAGGAGCGTGCGGCGGATCTGCGCAGCCTGCTGGAGGCGCAGCAGCGATTGGCCGCTGGCGGCGGTGCCTTGCCGGATGCCGGCGCGGGACTTTCGCTGGGCCGGCGCGGCAGCCTGTCCGCGGCGCGCCGCTCCATGACGCGCCTCAAGGACAGGAGAGGCTAGGGCGTATCGCCCAGGCCAAGGTCAGGCCTTGGCGCGCGATTTTCCTTGGGGCGGCCGATGTCTGCGCATGGCCTGCGTGATGCTGTCTACCGTTCCACGCACATGCGCGCGCACTTCGCGCTCCATGCGATCCGGGTCACCGGCCTGCAGGCTGGCCACCAGTTGCTGGTGGTGCTCCTGCAGCTTCGGCGAGGGCTCGTTGTTTTCCAGCCAGATCCGCATCAGCGGCTCGACCACCGAATGCAGGGCCGAGATCTGCTCGCACAGGCGCGGGGCTGCGCTGATGCGGCAAAAGCGCTCGTGAAAGCGCCGGTGCACCGTGATCCATTCCGACTGGTCACTCTCGCAACGCTTCATTTTCAAAAGCAGGTCCTGCAGGTCGTCCACATCCGCCTGGGTGCAGCGCCTGGCGGCCATGGCTGCGGCCAGGCCTTCGAGCACGGCACGCATCTCGAAAACCTCGATGACCTCGCTCTCGGAAAGCTCCCGAACGATCGCGCCCCGGTTCGGCGGCATGACCAACAGGCCTTCCGCAGTCAGCCGGCGCAAGGCCTCGCGGACCGGCATGCGGCTCATGCCGATGGAGTTGGCGATGTCATCGGCCACCAGCCTGTCGCCCGGCTTCAGCAGCCCCATGCGGATGCCATGAGAGAGGTGTTGGTAGGCCTCTTCGTGGGCACTGGTCTGTGCCGCATCGGGCGAGGGGGTGGCAAGTGGCGGCATGGTGATGGTTCTGGGGTGGGCGGAGCCCGGTCGTCATTTTAGGTTTCGCTGTCAGGGTCCAGGGCGCACCCTGATGGTGCATTGTGTACGGCCAATCCAGGCATGGTGATTGCTTGGGTATCTTTGGAAAAATTGGATACAAAGATATCAGGATACGGTAATCTCGAGGCTGCCATCGCGCCCTGCGTCGATGGCGCGGTCCGCTGCAAGCAGCGTTGGCAGCCTCGGCCCCCATTCATTGCCCGATATCCAAGTCCCAGCAACACAAGGAAGAAGAACCGTTATGCGTAATTTCCAGAATCCTGGCCGTTCCGTCGTCATGTCCACGCACGGCATGGCGGCAACCTCGCACCCGGCCGCCACCCAGGCCGCTGTTCGCATCCTGGAGGCCGGTGGCACCGCCATGGATGCCGCCGTCGCGGCCTGTGCGGTCCAGTGCGTGGTGGAGCCTGGCTCCACCGGCATTGGAGGAGACTGCTTTGCGCTGTACAGCGAGAAGGGCTCCGACCAGATCACGGCCTACAACGGCGCCGGCTGGGCGCCCCAGGCCACCTCCCTGAAGGCCGTTCTTGCCTCGGGCGAGGAAAACCAATTGCGCCGCCAGTCGCCCTACGTGGTCACGGTGCCTGGCGCCGTGGACGCCTGGGTCGCCTTGACGGAGCGGTTCGGCCGGCTGCCCATGGGTCGCCTTCTGGAAGATGCCATCCGCTTCGCCGAGCAGGGCTATGCCGTGGCGCCGCGCGCCGGCACCGACTGGGCTATGCACACGCAACTGCTGGCCGCCACCAACGCGCGCGACATCATGCTGGTCGATGGCCAGGCACCGGCCATCGGATCGGTTCACCGCCAGCCGCAGTTGGGCGCCACCTTGCGCAAAATCGCCGAGCAGGGCCGCGCCGGCTTCTACGAGGGAGAGGTCGCGCAGGACATCGTCTCCTATCTGCGCAGCCTCGGTGGCGTGCACACGCTTGAGGACTTCGCCACCTATCGTGGCGAGTTCGTGCAGCCGGTCAAGAGCAGGTTCCGAGACCATGTGGTGCACGAGTGCCCCCCTCCGGGGCAGGGCATCATTGCCCTGCTGCTGCTGAACATTCTGCAGGGACTGGAGCCGGGCACGGACCCGCTCTCGCCCGAGCGGCTGAAGGCCGAGATCGATGCCACGCGCATGGCCTACCGTGTGCGGGATGCGCTGCTGGCCGATCCGCGCTTTGCCGATGTGGACATCGACTATCTGCTGTCGCAGGAGCTGGCCGCCCAGCTGCGCAACGGCGAGTTCCCGGAGCATTTCAAGACCCAGGCGACCAATGCGGCAGCGGAGCACAAGGACACGGTCTACATCTCGGTGGTGGACAAGGATCGCAACTGCGCCAGCTTCATCAACTCGATCTTCCACCCCTTTGGCTCCGGCCTGATGGCGCCCAAATCAGGCGTGCTGCTGCACAACCGAGGCCAGAGCTTTGAACTGGCTGAGGGCCACCCCAATTGCATCGGGCCCGGCAAGCGGCCCCTGCACACCATCATCCCCGGCATGACCACGAAGGATGGCCGCGTGGAGCTGGTGTTCGGCGTGATGGGCGGCCACTACCAGGCCATGGGCCATGCGCACTTTCTGTCCAAGGTCATCGACTACGGCTGCGATATCCAGGCCGCCAGCGATCTGCCACGGCTGTTCCCCATTCCCGGCACCGACAAGGTGGAGGTTGAAAGCACCTTGCCGCAGCATGTTGCGCAGGCGTTGGAGCAGCAGGGCTACCGGTTGGTGGCGCCCGGCTATCCTGCCATCGGCGGCGCCCAGGCCATTCGGGTGGATTGGGACAACGGTGTGCTGCACGGCGCATCCGACCACCGCAAGGACGGCTGCGCCATGGGCGCCAACCGCTCCTGACGGACGGCAGCCTGCGCGCTGGCTCCAGGCTTCGTGACAGCGAAGGGGCCAGCGCGGCTTTCAGTGCGGATTTCAGTCGGCCTGGTTCGCCTGGAGGATGCCTGGAAGCGTGCGCAGGATGTGGGCGCGCATCAGAGCTTCCACCTTTGCGCCATCCCTGGCCTTCAATGCGCCTATGAGTTCTTCGTGCCTGTCATGCACGTAGTCCGTCGATGGCTTGCCCTCCAGCCACACCCGCATCAGGGGCTCGGAGACCGAGTGCAGGGACGCGATCTGCCGCATCAGCTGGGGAGCGTCGGCAATGGTGCACAGGCGCTCGTGGAACTGGCGGTGCGCCGTGATCCATTCCGATGCATTCAGGCCGCTGCGGTGCATGCGCTGCAGCAATTGCTCCAGATCGTGGATGTCATTGGTGGTCACGTTCTCGGCCGCCAGGGTGGCCGCCAGGCCCTCCAGCACCGCGCGCATGGCGAACACCTCGCGCACCTCTTTTTCGGTCAGCACCCGGACCACCGAGCCACGGTTGGGGCGGTTGACGATCAGCCCCTCCGTGGCAAGGCGGTTCAGCGCCTCGCGCACGGGCATGCGGCTGGTGCCAATTTCGGCCGCGATGTCATCCGGTGCCAGCCGCATGCCCGGGCGCAGTTCGCCCGTGCGTATGCCGCGCTTGATGTGTTGGTAGGCCTCTTCCTGTGCCGTGGCATGGACAGTGTCAAACGAGGCGCGTCGGTCGGTCAGCATGGTTTATCCGGTGTCTTTCGCCCAGGGCAGGGGCCCGCCGATTCTACGGGGACCTGCCTGCGCCTCCCTGGACCCCTTTTGTGCCGGTTTCCACGCAGCCATGCCTGTGCAGGTAATGGCAAGAGGCGGTTTTCCCTAGAGCTGGTTCGATTATTGCTTGCTAGTCTTCTGCATGATTGGATACAAATATCTAAATATCTATGCATTTTCCACATGGCAGCCGGAACCTGTTCCTTCGCCATGCCTGCTCTCCAACCTGATGAAGACCATGCCTCTCCAAACGCTCCGCACTCCCCTGGCCACGGCCCTGCTGTCTGCCCTGGCCCTTGTCGCATCCGCTCAAGCCTCTGCCCAGGGGGCCGGCGCCTGGCCCAGCAAGCCCATTCGCATCGTCGTCCCCTTTCAGGCCGGGTCCGCAACGGATCTTCTGAGCCGGCAGGTTGGCGCCGGGCTGAGCACTTCATTGGGGCAGCCCGTGCTGGTGGAAAACAAGCCGGGTGCGGCCGCCATGATCGGCAGCGACACCGCGGCCCGGGCCCCGGGCGACGGCTACACCCTGTTGATGAGCGGGCCGGCCTCCATGGTCACCAATCGTTTTCTGTACAAGAAGCTGAGCTATAACCCGGACGCCTTCGAGAAGGTGGCCATCGTGGCGGTCACGCCCAATGTGCTGCTGGCAAACCCGTCCCTGCCGTTCAGTACGCTGGCTGAGATGGTGGCCTATGCCAAGGCAAACCCCGGCAAGCTGACCTATGCCTCGTTCGGGGCCGGCACGACCTCGCACATGGCTGGCGAGTTCCTGCGCCAGGCCGCCGGCATCGACATAGTGCATGTGCCCTACAAGGGTGCGGCCGAGGCCATCCCGGCCTTGATATCGGGCCAGGTCTCCCTGTACTTCGACACCATCATGACCGCCTTGCCCCAGGTGAAGGCCGGCAAGCTGCGCGCCCTGGGCGTATCGACTGCAAGCCGCGCCGCCATGGCCCCGGACATCCCGACGATTGCCGAACAAGGCTATCCAGGCTTTGACATCGCCCCGTGGTACGGCATCGTGGCCAGCCACGGCACGCCGCCGGCCGTGGTCTCCCGGCTCAACACCGAGATCAACAAGCTGCTGAACACCCCTGAGTTCCGCGAGCGCCTGGTGGCCACCGGCGCCGAAGCCCGTGGCGGCAGCGTTGCCGACTTCGAGGCCTTCGTCAAAACCGAGGTCCCCCGCACGGAGAAGCTGGTGCGGCAGGCCGCAATCGCGCTGCAGTAACCGGACCGGCGCCGCCGGGGCAGGGCGGTGAGGCACGGCGGTGGGTTGCCTGCCGTGCGGCGCCGATTTCACCTATGCAGGGCGATGCTTCTGGAGCGGGATGATTCGCTGTCCAGCCGAAAGCCTGCCACCACGTCCGACAGTTGCGCGGCCTGCTGCTGCAGCGACTGGGCGGCGGCCGTGGCCTCTTCGACCAGGGCCGCGTTCTGCTGGGTGGACTGGTCCATCTGGCTGACGGCGGTGCCGATCTCGGCAATGCCCGTGCTCTGTTCCTGGCTGGCATTGCTGATCTCGGTGACGATGGCGGTCACGCGCTGCACGCTTTCCACCACCTTGCCCATGGTGGCGCCCGCGTCCTGCACCAGCCGGCTGCCGGCATCGACCTGGCCCACGGAATCGTCGATCAGCGCCTTGATTTCCTTGGCAGCCGTGGCGCTGCGCTGGGCCAGCGTGCGCACTTCGGAGGCCACCACGGCAAAGCCCCGGCCTTGTTCGCCGGCGCGGGCCGCTTCCACGGCGGCGTTCAGCGCCAGGATGTTGGTCTGGAAGGCAATGGAGTCGATCACACCAATGATGTCGGCGATGCGGTGCGAGGACTGCTCGATGCCGCCCATGGTGCGCACCACCTGGTCCACCACGGTGCCGCCATGCGTGGCGATGTCCGAGGCGCTGCTGGCCAGTTCGCGCGCCTGGCGCGCATTCTCGGCGTTGTGCTGCACGGTGGCTGTGAGCTGCTCCATGGCGGCAGCCGTTTCCTCCAGCGAGCTGGCCTGCTGCTCGGTGCGCGCCGACAGGTCCTGGTTGCCGCTGGCGATTTCGGTGGAGGCATGGCGCACGGTCTCGGACGATTCCCGGATGCGCACCAGCACCGAGGCGATCTTGTCGGTGAAGTGGTTGAACGCGCGTGCGATCTGCGTCAGTTCGTCGTTGCCTTGCACAGACAGGCGGCGCGTGAGATCGCCGTCACCCGAGGCGATGTCTTCCAGCGCATCGCGCACCACGGCCAGCCGGCGCGTGACGCGGGCGATGACGGCGCCCAGCAGCGCAATCGCCAGGATCAGCGAAATGGCAACGATGGCGCCCGACACCTTGAGCAGCGAACCCAGCGCGGACAGCGCCTCGTCGCGCTGCACGGCCACCACCAGTTGCCAGTTCGTGCCGGGCACGCCCTGGCCGTAGAGCAGGAAGTCCTTGCCGCCGACGGCCGTGCGCATGCCGGTGTCCGCCTTGGGCAGGGCCTGGATGGCGTCGGCACGCAACTGGGGCGAGAGCGCGGAGACGGGCTTGAGCGTGAGTGCCGGATCGGGATGGGTGACGATGGCGCCCGCCTCATCCACCAAGAAGGCAAAGCTGCCCGGCGTGGGCCGGATGGCGCCCACGGTGCGCACCACCGTGGTCAGCAGCACGTCGGTGCCGACCACGGCGACGGGATTGCCGGCCGGGCCCACGGGCTCGGCAAAGGTCACGCCCACTTCGGGTGGAGAGACAAACAGATAGGGCGCCGTCACGATGGGCCTGCCTTCCTTGAGCGCCTGCCTGAACCAGGGGCGGGCCGTCACGTCGTAGTCGGCAGCCATCTCGTTGAGGAAGAACATGCGCTTGTCGGTGTAGCCGAAGTAGGCATCCGAGAAGCCGCCGCCGTCGCGCAGCGCCTGGACCACGGCACGCGGCTCCGGCGTATCGACCGCCTGCGCCAGGGTATGGGTCAGCAGGCGCTTGGTCGCAACCCATTCGCCCAGCACCTGGGCCTGGGCGTTCACCAGCTGGCGGCTCTGGTCGTCGAGGGTGGACAGCACATGGCGCTGCACCGTGAGGAAGTTGGCAATGGCCAGGGCCAGCATGGCCACGGTGACGATGGCCACGCTGAGCGCGATGAGTCGCGCACGCAGGGACTGGAACATAGAAGAATTACTTATTGCAAGAAGATGCTACATACGTTAACAAATTTTCTTGACAATACGCATTCTTGCAGGCGGTGCCCCCTGGCCGCCGAAGCCTATGCGGGGAATTGCCGCCCCTTCAGTGCTTCAGCGCTCCCCAGCCAGCATCCGGCCCAGCGCCTCGTAGGCCGGCAGCGAGGTCGGATCATTGGCCGCATTGCCAGCCACCGGGTGGGAGGCGAAGCGAGCAATCACCATCTGTGCCTTGGGATCGATGTAGACGGTCTGGCCATGCACGCCGCGCGCGGCGAAGGCGCCATGGGCGTTGTGCGTGACCCACCACATGTTGCGGTAGGTCCAGCCCGGCAGCAGCTTGTAGCTGGCCTTGGCAAAGGCCGCCGCATCGCCGCCACGGCGGATGTCGTCCACGGCGGCTGCGGGAACGATCTGCTGGCCGTTGAACTGGCCTCGGTTGCGCAGCATCTCGCCAAAGCGCGCCAGGTCCCGCAGGCCCAGGTTCAGGCCGCCGCCTGCAAAGGGCGTGCCTGTGGAGTCCACCGACATGTAGGCATCCTGCTCGGCGCCCAGGCGGCTCCAGATGCGCTCGGACAGCAGTTCGGCCACGGACTGGCCGCTCACGCGCGCCAGCACCCAGCCCAGCGCATCGGTATTGGCCGTGCGGTAGCCGAAGGCCTTGCCGTGCACGCCTTCGGGCTTCACGGTCTGCAGGAATTCGTAGTAGCTGCGCGGCCCGGTGTAGTCCTTGGCCTTGGGCAGCGGGTTGCCGGCCGCTGCATGCGCCCAGACCTCGGCCTGCGGGTCCGCATAGTCTTCGCTGAAGCGTATGCCCGTGGTCATGTCCATGAGTTGGCGCACCGTGGCATTGCCGAAGGCCGAGGCCGCCAGCTCGGGCACGTACTCCGACACGCGGCGCGAGGGGTCGAGCTGCCCCTCGGCAGCCAGCATGGCCGCCAGCGTCCCGACGAAGGACTTGGTCACCGACATGGCGCCGTGCTGGCCTTCGGGTTTGAGCACGCCGAAGTAGCGCTCATAGATCACGCGGCCCTTGTGCAGCACCACGATGCCGTCGGTGTAGTTGGCCTTGAGCGAATCGCGCCAGGTCATGGGCTGGCTGGCACCCAATGGCGTGAAGCGCAACTCGTCGATGTCTTCGCGCAACGCCTGGGCCAGCGGCGCTGCAGGCGCCAGGCCGCGCGACACATTCACCGTGGGCATGAGCTGGCGAAAGTGCGAGACGCTCCAGCGCATGGCGGGAAACTGGAAATAGGAACCGTCGTCGAAGCGCAGCATCCGGTCCGGCGGTGGCGGCGAGCCCACCATCCAGCCCAGCTTTGCGGGGTCGCTGGCATCGGCATCGGGATAGGAGGGGGTCTTGGCTGCGGTGACCCCTGCCGTGGCTGTGGCGAACACAAGGCTGCCAGCCAGGGCACCGGCGAAATGTTTGAGCTGCATGCCGGCAACCATACTACGGTTGCCCCGGCGCCAAGATCCGCTGCCAAAGGATGGAAGCCGGCTTCCATCCCAGGCCGTGCGCCCAGTTGGCGCAAGCACGACAAATGGCTTTCTCGTTGGACTAAGCTTCAAATAGTTTTTGAAAATCAAAGCCTGGCGAATGCCCATGAAAAGCCTGCAAGACCTGGATATCTTCGTGCGCACCGCAGACAGCGGCAGCCTTTCGGCCACGGCGCGTGCCCTGGACCTGACCCCGGCTGCCGCCAGCGCAGCGCTCAAGCGGCTGGAGGCAGAACTGGGCGTGACCCTGTTCGTGCGCTCCACGCGCAGCCTGCGGCTCACGCAGGAGGGCGAGCTGTTTCTGGAGCACTGCCGCCCCGCGCTGGCCGGCCTGCGCCAGGTGCGCGACCAGTTGGCTGGCGGCCAGGCCGCTTTGCGCGGCACGCTGCAACTGGCCGCCCCCTCCGACCTGGGCCGCAACGTGCTCATGCCCTGGCTGGACGAATTCCAGAGCCAGCATGCAGGCGTGGATCTGCGCCTGCACCTGTCCGACCGCGCTGCCAATGTCTACAGCGAGCCTGTGGACGCGGCTTTTCGCTATGGCAGACCGCAGGATTCCAGCCTGGTGGCCTTGCCGCTGTCGGACACGCACCGCCGCGTGCTCTGCGCCGCGCCTTCCTATCTGCAGGAACGCGGCGCACCCGCCACCCCCCACGACCTGGCCGGCCATGACTGCCTGTGCTTCATGCTGGGCGAGGAAGTGCACGACCGCTGGAGCTTCTGGCCGGCAGGGGCAGGGCAGGGGACTGCCGTACCTGAGCCGGTCCATGTCCGGGTGCGCGGCCGCAATGTGGCCAATGACGGAGATGCCGTGCGGCGCTGGGCCGTGGCCGGGCGGGGGATTGCCTACAAGTCGTATTTCGACGTGGCCGAGGACCTGGCCCGGGGCCGCCTTCTTGCGCTGTGCACCGACTGGACGACCGAGTGCGTTCCGCTGTTCCTGGTCGCCCCCAGCCGCAGGCAGTTCACGCCGCTGGTGCGTGCGTTGCGGGATTTTGTGGCGGTGAGGCTGGCCAAGCTGGAGGCGGCGCAGCCCTGAGACATCACGAAGCCCGCGTCCCCAGCTCCACAGGCCCGTGCACATGGTGCTCCGCGCAGACCTGCCGCGAGAGCACATGGGTTTCGATCACTTCGGCGGCATTCTCGGCCGTGAGCCGCCCGTACCAGACGCCGTCCGGATAGACGATGGCCAGCGGGCCATGGTTGCAGGGGTACTGGCAGCTGGTCTGCAGCAGGCGCAGCCTGGCACGCAGTTCGCTGCTGGCCTGCACGGCCTCGCCCAGGCTTTGCCAGACGGCCACGGCGCCCAGGGCGGTGCAGCGCGGTCCCGTGCAGACCAGGGCGTGGTGCTGGTGGTCCGGCACCTGGGACCAGGCCTGGGGATCGTGCTGCCATTGGTCGCCAGCGGTCTCGGCAATGTCTGGGGCCTGAAGGGCCTGGGCCATCTGAGACAGCAGCAGCGCGGGCATGGTCGCAGCACCCAGCAGATGGTCGGCAAACCGCACCTGCACGGTCTGGTCCGGCAGTTGCGAGCGCCAGCGCATGGCCAGCTTGTGCAGCCAGCGCAGCAGGGCAGGCTCTTCGGGCGCGAACAGGGGCAGCACGACGATGGAGCGTGCCGGCAGGCATTGCTGCAGCGCCTCGGGCAGCGAGGGTGCGGCCTTGTCCACGAAGGATGTGACGACCTTGCAGGCCGGCTCCAGCGTCTGGCGCAAGGCATCGGCCAGTTCGATCAGGCTTTGGCGCGATGCTGCGCCCGTGCCGCCGCGGCCCAGCACGATCACGGCGTCGGGCCCGGGCGGGATGGATGTTTCAGAGGAGTTCATCGGGAATGAAGCTGATGCGCAGCCGGCCGGTGGCGGCATGGATGTCCACCTCGGCAGCCACGCCGTAGACCTGGCCGATGGTGGCCGGGGTCAGTACCTGGGCCGGTGTGCCATGGGCAACGATGCGGCCTTGTTCCATGAGATAGAGACGGTCGCAGTAGTAGGCGGCGATGTTGAGGTCGTGCAGGGCGACGATGCTGCTGATCTGCAGGCGCCGTACCAGTGACATCAACTCCAGCTGATGGCGTATGTCCAGGTGGTTGGTGGGCTCGTCCAGCAGCATCAGCCGTGGCTGCTGGGCCAGCGCGCGGGCCACGAGCACGCGCTGCTTCTCGCCGCCGGACAGGCTGGAGAAACGCCGCTCCTCCAGCGCCAGGGCATTCACCTGGGCCAGCGCCTGCCGCATGCAGGCGAGGTCCTCGGCGCTGTCGCCCGCCCAGGGGGACTGGTGGGGGATGCGGCCCATCATCACCGCCTCGCGCACGGTGAAGTCAAAGCTCTGCGGCGCCTCCTGCGCCAGGACCGAGACCTGGGCCGCGAACTCGCGCGCCGTCATGTCCCGGATGTCGCGCTGGTCCAGCAGCACGCAGCCCGCGTCGGGGCGCAGCACGCGGTAGAGCATGCGCAGCAGGGTGGATTTGCCGCTGCCGTTGGGGCCGATGAGCCCCACGCATTCGCCGCTGTGCAGGGCGAGGCTGGCCTGGTCCACGATGCGCCGGGCGTCGGCACGCCGGGCATCGGCGCTCCAGCACAGGTCCTGGGCTTGCAGCTTCATGGGCCGCGCCCTCCCTGCACCGGCTGGCGCACCAGCATCCAGACGAAGAAGGGTCCGCCGATCAGCGAGGTGATCACGCCCACGGGCAGTTCCATGGGCGCAAAGGCCGTGCGCGCGACAAGATCCACCAGCACCAGCAGCAGGGCGCCGGCCAGGGCGGCCACGGGCAGCACGCGCCGGTGGTCCGTGCCCACCAGCATGCGCGCGGCGTGCGGCACGATCAGCCCCACAAAGCCGATGGCGCCGCTGACCGCCACCATGGTGCCCGTGAGCAGCGACACCGCCAGGAACAGTGCGCGCCGCAGCCGTGCCGTGTCCACGCCCAGCGTGGCGGCGGCCTCGTCACCGGCCAGCAGGGCGTTGAGCGGGCGCGTCTGCAGCCCCAGCCAGAGCATTCCCGCAGCCAGCACGGCGGCGGGAATGCCCAGTTCCTCCCACTGCGTGCCGGCCAGGCTGCCCAGCGTCCAGGTCAGCAGGGCATTGGCCAGGTCACGCTGGCCCGATGAAAGGGTGATCAGGCTGGTCACGCCCGCCAGCACATAGCCGATGGCCACGCCGCCCAAGATCAGCCGCGTGGCATGAATGCGGCCCTGGGAGCGCGCCAGCAGGTAGACGGCGACGGTGGCCGCCAGCGCCCCCACAAAGGCCCCGGCCGTGAGGGCGTACATGCCGGCCGAGGCCAGCGCACCGAAGGCCAGCACGGCCACGGCGCCCACCGACGCACCAGAGGACACGCCCAGCAGATAGGGATCGGCCAGCGGATTGCGCACCATGGCCTGCATGATGGTGCCCACCACGGCAAGCCCCGCGCCCACCAGGGCCGCCAGCAGCACGCGCGGCATGCGGATCAGCCAGACGATCTGCTGGTGCTGCGGCGTGATGCCCTCCAGCGGCGGCGATTGCATGCCCAGGGCCTGCAGCAGCCGGCTCCAGGCAATGCGCCAGACCGTGCCGGCAGGCATGTCCACGGGCCCCCAGGTGATGGCTAGCGTCATCACCAGCAACAGGGCCGCGAACAGCAGCAGGCACCAGAGGCGGGCGGCGCCCGGGCGGCTGTGCCGGCGTGTGGGTGCCTCAGTGCCCGGCATGGGCGGTCGCCGGCATGCGGTCGGGGTGCAGGGCCTGCGCCAGGGCACGGGTCCGCGCGATGTTGCGCGGGCCGGGCGTGGCCTCGGCATAGGTCATGACGAAAAACCGCTTTTCGCGGATGGCATCGACGCCGGCCAGCTCGGGCTTGGCCAGCAGGAAGTCGATCTTGCCCTGGGCATGGGGCTGGCCGTAGTCGATGATGACGATCCACTGCGGGTTGCGTTGCACCACGTCCTCCCAGTTGCCTGCAGGCCAGTTGCTGGGAATGTCGTCGAAGATGTTGCGTCCGCCCGCTTCCTCGATCATGGCCTGCGGCATGCCGTAGCGGCCCACGGTCACGGGGATGTCCTGGCCGCTGTCGTAGACGAAGACCGAAGGCCGCTGCCGCACACCCTGCATGCGCTCGCGCAGGTCCTTCAGGTCGCGCTCCAGCCCCTGCGCCAGTTGCTCGGCATGGGCGTCGATGCGGAAGATGCGGCCCAGGTTGCGCAGGTCGGTCAGGCCGTCTTCCAGCGCCACCTGGCTGCGCGGCCCCACGCGGATGCACGATTCGGACAGCACATACGAGGCAATGCCGTGGCGCTGCAGCACCTCGGGCGTGACCTGGCCCTGGCGAAAACCGTAGCTCCAGCCTCCGAAGACGAAATCTGCCGAGGCGCCCAGGATGGCCTCCAGGTTCATCTCACGCTCGGCCAGCCGCGGCACGCGGGCCAGCTGGGCCTGGAAGGCCGGGTCGATCTGCTTGGCCTGCGTGATACCGCTGTAGCCCACCAGCCGGTCGCCCAGGCCCAGAAAGAGAAACATCTCGGTGATGTTCACGTCATGGGTCACGGCGCGCAGCGGTGCGTTGGCGTAGGTCACGGGGCTGCCGCAGACATTGACGGTCACGGCCGCCTGCGGTGCGGCAGCCGGTGCCGGCAGTTCACTGGTGGTGCCGGAATCGCTGCGCGAGCAGCCGGCCAGCAGAAGGGTGGCCGCCAGGGCGCCAGCGCACAGGCCGTGGAGGCTTTTGGAGCGCGCCATGGCCATCAGAACCGGATATGGGCCGCGATCTCGAAGCGGCGGCCTTGCCCGACCAGGAACTGGCTGCCGTAGCTCGATCCCACATAGACCCTGTCGGCCAGGTTGCGGCCGATCAGGCTCAGGGTGGTGCGCGGGTCCACCTGCCAGCTCAGCGCGGCGTCGGCCACGGTGTAGGCGGGCAGGTTCACGGTATTGGCGTTGTTGCCAAAGCGGTCACCCACGTAGCGCAGGCCCAGCGAGGCTTGCCAGGCGCCCACGCGGTAGTGGCCCCAGAGGTTGGCCGTGGTCTTGGCCACGTTCTGCGGACGGTTGCCTGCGCGGTTGCCGCCAGCCTCGATGAGCTTGTCGAACTGGGCGTCCACGTACGACAGATTGCCCTCCAGGCGCAGCGCGGGCGTGGCCTGGAAGGCGGCAGTGGCTTCCGCCCCGCGCGAGGACTGGCTGCCGCCCTGGATGGAGATGGCCGGCCGGTCCGGGTCGCGCGTGATGATGTCGTCCTTCTTGATGTCGAACACGGCCAGCGTCCATTCGCCGCGCCCGCCAGCCACCTGCTGCTTGATGCCGATCTCGGCCTGGCGGCCCTTGCTCAGCTTGTAAGCCGTGTTGGCCAGGTTCAGCGACACCAGGCTGTTGACGGGATCGTGGCCCGAGCTGATCTGCCCATAGACATGGGTGTTGCGGGCCAGCTCATAGGTCAGGCCCAGGCGCCAGGAGGTGGCGGCCAGCGTCTTGTTGAAGTCCGTGCCGCCCACCAGCGAGTGGCTGGCAAAGCTGTAGACATCGCGGCGCAGGCCGGCCATGGCCAGCCAGCGGTTGCTGATGCGCCAGGCATCTTCCAGGTACAGGGCATGCTGGGTCACGCCGGTTTCTGTCTTGGCGGCGGTGAGATCGGGGCTGGCCCAGCTGCCATGCACGGGGTCCCAGGCCGAGACCGTGGACGAGCCGCCATAGGGCGAGTTGTTGGACAGCCGCAGGTTGATGCGCGCGGCCTCCCAGCCCATGGCGATCTTGTGCGAGCCCCGGTCCACGTTCAGGCCCAGACGGTTGCCGGTCTGCTCCAGGTCGTGCAGGATTTCCAGGTAGTCGGAGCGGCCCACGGTCCAGGTGGCGGGGTTGAGCGCGTAGGCCTCGATGTTGCGCCAGTGGCGGTCGGACTTCACGTGGTACAGCTCGTTGCGCACCGTCAGCCAGTCATTGGCCTTCCATTGCACCTTGGCGCGCAGGCGCTCGTCGGCATAGCGCAGCACGCTGTCTTCGGCGTTGTAGTTGCGGTCGCGCAGGGACTCCACCACCTTGCCGTCCAGGCCCGGCGTGCCCCAGTAGCGGCTGGGCTTTTGCACGCTGCGGTCGGCAATCAGGTCGATCTGCAGGTCGCTCGTGGGCTCCAAGCGCAGCGTGCTCATGAACTTGCCGTTGCGCGACTGGTCCAGATCGCGCTCGCCCGCGCTGCGGGCGGTGTAGCTGTCGATGCGGTAGCTGGCATAGGCGCCCAGGGCGCCGGTCACGCCCAGGCCCAGGCGCAGCGTGTCGTCCGTGCCCGCGCCCACCAGCACCTCGGCCGAGCTGGTGCGGCTGGGCTGCTTGCGGATGGCGTTGACCGTGGCGCCCATGGTGCCGCTGCCGTACATCAGTGAGGCCGGGCCGCGCAGCACGTCGATGCGCTCGTAGCCCCAGCTGTCACCCGGATAGGCCGTGGTGCCGGCGGCCACGCCCAGCACCATGCCGTCTTCGGCCACGCCCACGGAGTTCACGCCCGCAAAGCCGCGGCTGCTGAAAGACAGGCCGCCATTGCCCGGCGTGCTGCTGGAGGTCAGGCCCACGGTGCGCGTGACGGCGTCCACCAGGGCGTAGTCGCCGCGCTCCTGCATCTGCTCGGCAGAAACACCATCCACGCTGGCCGGCACTTCCTGGTTGGAGACGCCGGTATGGCTGGCAGAGCGCGCAGGCTGGGCCAGTTGCTGGCCGATGCGTTCGGCCTGGCCGGTGACCTGGACCTCGGGCAGGGCGGTTGATGGGGGCGTTGGCGTGGGCATTTGGGTCTGAGCCTGCGCCGGCAGGCAGATGAAGGCGCAGGCCAGGGCCAGCGGGCTCAGCCGCACGGAAAGGGACTGGGCAGCGCGGGCGCTGGAAACCCTGGAAAAGGAAGAATGCATTTCGAACATCGGTCTTCGACCGTCTGATGCGAAAGCAAGGCACTGCCACCTCTCCAGCCAGCGTGGGAGGAAGGGGCGCAGGACGTTGCCATCCGCACCCCGCAGACAGTCAAGAAAACGCCTGCACAGCAGGCGCGAAACGCAGCAGGCCGGTCTCCGGGCTCACAAGCGGCGCAAGGACATGCCTTCCGCCCAGCGCCCCGTCTTCCCAATCCACCCGCGAAAAGCTGCATGTTGCAGACCACGCCATGAACCAGTGACAGCCTGTCATCGCCCCCCGCAGGGTTGCGGAGACTGGCGGGACAGGCATGGAGCGCCTTGACTTGTTTACCGTTGCGGGGGCAGCCAAGGCCTGTGCCGGCAGCGCAAAAAGCATTTGCTGGCAGTCACCTTGTTCCCGTTTCATCCCCATGGCTGGCATGTGGACACCTGTTGCACGGATGCCTTTGCAGGCGCGGCATTATAGCCAGCGCTCTGTTTGCAAAGCCTTGGGCGCCTGGGGCACGTCGTGCAAAAGCAGCTCCAGACCCAGCCACTCGCCACGGTGAACGCGGCTGATGGCATGCCGCAGGTGCACACGGTAAAAGCCTGCCGCACCGCGCACCGGGCGCGGCCCCGTGGCGATGATGGCCGCATCCCCCAGGCCCAGCGGCAGCACCATGGGGCGCGATTGCATGCGCGGGCGCTGCTCGGTCATCACGAATTCGCCGCCCTCGAAATCCTGGCCCGGCCGGGACAGCAGCACCACCAGCTGCAGCGGAAAGACCTGCGCACCTTCGCTGTATGAACGCAGCGGGGCATGGCCCGCTTGCGGCACGCGCAGCAGATGTGGCTGTGGCTGCGGCTGCGTTTGGCCTGCTTGCCGGCCCGAACGCATGAAATCCTCGAAGCAGCCCGGCAACCCAGGCTGCATGCCCATGTGTTCGCGCCAGCGGTTGGCCAGGGCCAGCAGATGCCCGTGCAGCACCGGGCGCCATGCCTGCACGCAGGGAGGCAGGCCAGACGCGGCGGCCGCCTCGCGGGCCAAGGCGCGGCTTTCATCCGCAGTCAGCAGCTGCGGCAGCAGGGCATGGCCTTCGGCATCGAGCTCAGCGGCAATCCGCGCCCAATCCAGGCGGGCGAAGCGATCCTGGCTGTTGAGCCTGTCCATTTCAGACCGTCCAACCATTCAGCCCGCCTTGCGAAAAGTGAGATTGATGCGCCGCCCGCCCAGCAGCGGGTGAGGCTGGTCCTTGAGCGGCAACACGCCGTGGTGGCGCAGCCGATCCACGCCGCCCCAGACCACCACGTCGCCATGCTGCAGCGGCACCCTGGCCGTGCTGTCCGCCCGCGCCAGTCCTCCAAACAGAAACGTGGCCGGCATGCCCAGGGAGACCGAGACAATGGGCGCGCCCAGGTCCCGCTCGTCGCGGTCCTGGTGCAGGGAAAGCCGGGTGCCGGGCAGGTACTGGTTGATGAGGCAGGCATCGGGCACAAAGCCATCGAACCCCGCCGCAGCGGCCGCCTCGCCCGCCAGCCGGACAAACACGGCCGGCATGGCCGGCCAGGGCTGGCCGCTGAGTGGGTCGATGGCGCTGTAGCGGTAGCCGCGCCTGTCGCTGGTCCAGCCCAGCGCGCCGCAGTTGGTCATGGCCACCGACATGGTGAAGCCGCCCGGCGTAACCAGATGGCGCAGCGGCGCCCGCGCCGCAATGCCTTCGACCGCCTCCAGCAACTGCGCGGCATGGGGCAGGGCATGGCCGCGCAGCACCACGGATTGGGGGCCTATGGATTCGGCCCCGGTGGGATGTTCATCGGCGAAAAGATCCAGCGTGCTCATACCGGCCATCCATCAAAGTGCGTCATGAAAGATCAGCCCCACGGTATGGCGATGGCCGCTGTGGATGCGACTGACCCCATGGCGCATGGCCACGCGGCGGTAGCCGGTGCGCCGCCCGGGCACGGGCCGGTGGCGCACGGCCAGGACCAGCGCATCGCCCTGGTCCAGTGCCATCACATCGGCCCGCTGCCGGTCGCCATCGGCCTGGGTGATGACGAACTCGCCACCCGTGAAGTCCCGCCCGGGCCGCGACAGCAGCAGCACCACCTGCAGCGGAAACACATGCTCTCCATAGACGTCCTGGTGCAGACAGTTGTAGTCGCCCGCACCGTATTGAAGGATGAGCGGCGTGGGCCGCAACTGGCCCTGCGCGTGGCAGCGCGCCAGGAAGTCCTGCAGCCGGTCCGGATAGCGCACTTCCAGCCCCATGCGCTGGTTCCAGACATTGGCCACCGGCGCCAGGCGCAGATACAGCTGCTCGCGCAGGCGCTGCAGCAGCGGTGGCAAGGGGTAGTCGAAATATTGATACTCGCCGCGCCCGAAACCGTGGCGTGCCATGACGATGCGGGAGCGAAAGCCGTCCTCCCTTGCGTAAAGAGCGGCCAGGTCGCGGCACTGCTGCGCATCCAGCAGGCCGGGCAGGCGCGCGCAGCCTTGCTCATCGAGCTGGTGCTCCATCTGCGTCCAGTGGCAGGGCGGGGCGGATTCGCAAGCTTCGTTGTCGAAAAGACCGAGGTTGTGCATGGCGGACGGGGTTGGCGGTATGGGCGCGGTTGGCAATATGGGCGCGGTTGGCAATATGGGCGCGGTTGGCAATATGGGCGCTGTGGGCAATTGCCGCAGTCTAGGGCGGCGCCGCAGCGCCTGCATCCCGCTTCTTGCAGTGGACAGAATGTCAACCGGTGGGAGCGCCTGCCAGCCGCGTGCTGGACAGGACTGGGAGGGTCGGCTGGAGGCTGCAATTGAACAATCGAGGCATTCCTGCAAACGCCTCAGGCCCGCCATGTCCAGCAACGTCCATCACCTCTATCTTTTCTTCGATACGCCCCTGCAGCTGCGCCGCGTGCAACTGATCTGCCAGTACCTGGCCCGGCAGTCCTGGGAGCAGGCCGAGCGCTGGATCCATGAGCTGGACCCCGCCCTGGACCGGTCCGCGCTGTGGGATGACGACTGGGCCAATGCCAGCGCCCTGGGCCACCCCCAGCACCTGGAGCTGGGCTTTGACACCCGCACCACGGCCGGCATGCCCTGGCGATTGCTGGAGACGCTGTTCCAGCACGGGCTGCAGGCGGCGGTGCTGCATGTCTTCTACGACCAGGTGGGCGAGAGCGAGCGCTACCACTTCGATGCCGGCCAATGGGTCAGCCACCACGCCTGGCTGTCCCGTTACCCGGAGCGCCAGGTGCTGGTCGATACGAATGGCGAGGTCTATCCGCAGCCCGGCCAGGAAGAGGGCGCCGACGGCACCGCCCTCACCAATCCGGCCCAGCCCATGACCATCACCCGGCTGCGCGAGCGGGACCAGGAGCGTGACCGCCAGGCCCAGGAATCCGTGCAGGCCCTGCTGGACACCATGGCCAGCCTGCGCAAGAGCGGCGTATCGCCCGTGCAGGGCATCGTGGGGCTGTTCATGCTGCGGGCCGGCTTTCGCGGGCTGTGCGAGGCCGTGGCCTTTACCGTCATTGCGGCCCTGGCCTTCAGAGGCAAGGGACTGTGGCTCTGGCTGGCTTTGGGATTGGTGCTGGCGGTGGTGCTGCCTCTGTACCGCATGGCCGGCGCGCGGCGGGAGTTTGCGGGGCAGGGTGGCGGGGATGCCGCATCCTGAGACAATCCGCGCTCGGCAAAATGAAACAAATTGCACAAGATCAGTTGAATCCCAGGAGAGGGTGAACAGGATGAGGATACGGACCATGGCCCCGGCAGGATGGATCTGCGCCAACAGGCGCTGTTTTCCTGAGCGGAGCCGTCGCTGATGCAGCCCACCGCCATTGAACAGGGTGCTGCCGTGGCACCAGGCGTTCACGAGGATTTCGGCCATTTGCTGGGGCTGTACATGCGCCGCATCCGCGCCAGCGCCTCGGGCGTGGCCACCGAGATCGGGCTGAGCCGGGAAGCCGTCAACAACTGGAGGAATGGGGTTTCCCTGCCCAATCCGCGCTCGCGCGACCGGCTGGCCGCCTGCGCCCAGTACCTGCGCCTGACGGAGGCGGAGACCAATCGCCTGTTCTCCGCCGCTGGCTTTGCCACGGAGTTTCCGCTGCAGGCCCCCGCCGCCGGCGCCCAGCCTTTTGCAGGCTTCATGGACCGGCTTTTCGCCCAACTGGCCCAGGCCCGGCCCTATGCCATCACCATGCTGCTGTCGCCCGCGCACTGGGGACAGCCCCCGTTTCGCCAGGAACTGCTGCTGCGTGCCCGCGCCCAGTATGGCGCCGAGGCGGTGTTGCACATCCAGCCGCCCTACAGCGTGAGCACGGCTGCGGCCGACTACTTTGCGGCCCTGGGCCGGCAATGCGGGCTGGGCGAAGTGGGCTCGGACTACGAATTCGAGGCCCTGCTGGAAAAGCGCCTGCTGGCCGGCGGCCGGCTGTTCTGCCTGGTCAGCCGCTTCGAACAAGGCACGGCCGCACTGCGCGAGACGCTGGCCGGCATTCTGCGCAGCCTCAGCGAAATGCACAGCGGCCGCCTGCACTTGCTGCTGTGCGGCAGCGAGGCCCTGGCCGACCTCAAGTACCGCAGCGGTGACCTGTCGCTGCTCAACATCGGCCAGGTGGCCCACTGGCCCGATCCCACGCTGGAAGACCTGGCCCTGATGGCGCGCCAGCGCTGGCCCGGCACGGCCTGGCCGGCCGAGGTCATCGAGGCATTGCAGGCGCTGACGGGCGGGCATCCCGCGCTTTTCGAGGAAGCGCTGCAATGGCTGGTGGAGCAGGGCGTGGGCGTCGCTTCCGTGCACTCGCCCCTGCTGCGCGCCCATCTGGTGGCCAGTGCGCGCCTGTGGCAGACCTTGCTGCCCTTGGCGCAGGAGCCTGCCACGCGCGAGCAACTGCGCGGGCTGGTGGATGCGGCATCGCTGGGCCGTGCACGCCCCTATCTGCAGGATGCCGTGCTGCGGCGCCTGTTCTGGGGCAATCTGCTGCAGGTGCGCGGAGCAGGCGAGGGCGCCCATCTGCACTGGCGCTGCGACATTGCCCGCGAAGCCGCCGTGGCGGTGCTGCAGGCATGAGCGGCCTGGGCCGGCTTGTGCAACTGCCCAGATCCTGGTGGCGCGCCGCGCTGCTCGCCTTGGTCACGCTGTTCATCGGCACGGCCATCCTGCTGCCCCGCTACAACCCCGTCACCCGCAGCAGCCTGCAGGGCGCGGAAAGCTCGGGCCGGGTCTGGAACGAAATCATCCTGTGGCGCCTGGCCCTGATGGACTATGTGCGCCAGCATGAAAGCTGGCCGCAGGACCTGGCCAGCGTGGCGCCGGACATTGCCGAACCGCGCGTGCGCATGAGCTCGCCCAGTCCATTCGTGCTGCAGGCGGACGTGGTGCGCGACAGCCAGATGGGCGTGCTCGCCGGAACCCAGGTCCTGCTGCAACTGGACAGGCAACGCTGGGACTGGAGCTGCCAGGGCGGCCTGCCTCCGACTCCGCCGCGCTACCTGCCGCTGAACTGCAGCCCCTCGCCGGGCCAGCCCGAGCATGAACCCTTTGGATGGCTGCGCAGCGTCATCTGGACCAGCGCACTGGTCTTTGGCTGCCTGGCCCTGCTGTGGCTGGTGCGCCATCCGCTGATAGGCCCGGCACAGCTCAAGCCCGAGCGCCTGCGCCGCAAGCCCTACCAGCATCTGCCCCAGCTGGACCGGCTGCTGCGGCTGACCGGCCGCCGTTCCGCCGTCCTGCGCGCTGCAGGCATACGCCCGCCGGACTGGCAGCGGGCCCTGCGCCTTGCCGGCGCAAGCCCAGGCGCCCGCGTGCGGACCCTGGCCGAACGCCTGTCCGCCGTCTGCAAAACGGCGCAAGGCGAGTGGCCTGTGCCCGGCGACATGTTCGAGTGGACGCTGCCACCCGAACTGCCCATCGCCCTGGGCCGTTGCCTGGTCTATGCGCCCCCGGCGGAGCTGGAAGAGGGCGAACTCGTGCGCCAGCTGCGCCTGCTGCAAACCGGCGGCGATGTGGTGCTCATCGTGAGCCCGCACCATCCGCAGTCGCCCATGCCGCTGCTGCAGCGCCATGCCCAGGACCGCGCCAACCTGCACGTGCTGCTGGACAGCCCGGGGCAGACCGAATGGCTGCTGGGCGGCGCTCCAGACCAGGTGCTGCTGCGGCTGCTGGCCACGCAGTTGCAGGTCACGCGCATATCGCCCTACCAGACGCGCGGCGGCGTGACGCGCGAGGACGTTTTCTTTGGCCGCGAGCGCCTGCTGGCCCGCGTGCTCAACCGCGAGCCGGCCAACTACCTGGTCGTGGGAGGACGTCAGCTCGGCAAAAGCAGCCTGCTCAAGGCCGTGCAGCGGCGGCTGCAGGAGCATCCGGCCATCGCCTGCCACTACATCTCGCTGCGCGACCACCGCCTCACGCCGCGCCTGGCCACGCAGTTCGGCCTTCCGGTGGAAACACCGCTGGAGGCCATCATCGAACACCTGCAAAAGCAGTCGCAGGGCAGGCGGCTGTACCTGCTGATCGACGAGGCCGACCTGTTCTTCCGCGACGAAGCCCGCAATGGCTACCCCCAGCTCAGCGCCTTGCGCGCGCTGAGCGAGGAGGGCCGTTGCTGGTTCATGCTGGCGGGATTCTGGGATCTGTACGCGGCAGCGCTGCTCGACTACCAGTCGCCGCTGCGCAACTTCGGCGAAATCCTGGCCATTGGGGGATTGGAGCCAGCGGCATGCCACGCCCTGGCCACCGAACCGCTGCGCAGGCTGCGCCTGGGCTTTGCCAACGACACTCTGGCCGAGCGGCTGATAGAGGCCAGCGGCAGGCGCGCCAACCTGGTCGCCATCCTCTGCCAGGAATGCCTGGAAGCCCTGGGACCCGACGAACGCGTCATCGAAGAACGCCACCTGCGCCAGGCCATGGCATCCCAGCCCGTGCAGGACGCGCTGGTGGGATGGGGCCGCTTGAGCACCGATGAACAGGCCTGCCGCCTGGACCGCATCGCCGTCTATCACACGGCCCAGCAAGGACAGACCAGCCTGACCGCACTCGACGCCCTGGTCCAGTCCCACGGCGCCACCGGCCAGGCCCAGGCCCTGCGCCGGTCCCTGGCGCGCCTGCAACTGGCCTACGTCCTGCGCCGGGATGAAACGCACGGCGTGCACGATGCAAGCTACGTCTTCACCATCCCGCTGCTGCAGCGCCAGTTCGAGCCACAGGAAACCGCGCTTTTGCTGAAGCAGGAGCTTGAAGGACTGGAAACCGTCTTGAGCAACTGAAAACGAAGCAGGCAAGGCACCGGAGGAGTGCCTTGCCTTGGTTTTCAGGCCGTTATCTGCGTTTGTGATTCAACATAATATACATCGTATCGAACAAAACAGAGGGCAAGAATTCTTACGCACCGGTGCACTCCAACTGGCCAGCCCGGGGGTTCGGACCTTGCTTGCCAGGGCCGGGACCGGTGGCAGGCAGTCCATACACGGCCTTCACGTCGGCGTTGTCCTGTGACTTGAAGCCGTCCTTGGAAAGAGACCATGCATCGAAATAGTTCACGGGGTTGTAGGCAACCGCGTTTGCAGACTTCAGATAGTCCGTCAGACGCGGCACTTCGGTTTCGAGATAGGGAAAATGCAGTCCGTATTCGAGGCTGAAGCCTACGGAATTTCCATCCACCTTAGTTGCCCGAGTTCCGAGATGATGCGGCTGGAAATACTTCACCTTGAAGGCCGGAATGATGACGCGGGCCTGTGCCACGACATTCGACTCGGGGCCGCCTTGCCACAGGTCGATGTTGGATATTCCGGCATCTTTCACGGCGGCAGACAGATTGTCGAATGGCGATCCGTAGACCACCTGATTGGGAAGGCCCTTGTTGACGATGCGTGGATAGAACAATTCCTGTCCACCTGCACCGCTGTCCGATGCATAGACGGAAAGAACCTTGTCCGGTGTCTTCGTGGTGATCAGAAATCCAAACGTTTCCACTCCCGCCGTTCCCGCGCCGACTTCGCCGCAGTCGATGCTGTGCAGCCAGCGCACCACGCGCACCGTCGTATTTTCGTTGAGCGATATCACTTCGCCGCCCTTCAATGTCGTGCACTGTGCCGCCGGATTGCCATAGGCAACGACCTTTTGGCATTCCGTGGGTTGGGATGTGCCCTCCCCTGCGCTTCCGCATGCGGTTACAGCCACAGCCCCTACTCCCTGGTCGGCAGGCCGCTGCAGGAGTACCTGAGGCAGAAAATCCAGGAGTACCGGGAAGATGCCGAAAAAATGGGAGTGAGGATCTGGCGAAACCGTCCGTGACGTTGCTCCTGGTGCCGGTTGGGCCGGCTGCGTCGGCTGCGTCGGCTGCGTCGGCTGCGTCGGCTGGGCCAGATAATGCGCCATCCCTGACGCCCATTTCGTCCATCTGCCGGTACTTCCAATGACCACACCCACGATCCCGCGCCAGGCCGAGCCCCAGCAAATTGATGCAGCGCTGTCGATCGCCGCATCCTTCCTGGTCCTGACCGTTGCAAGAGACGCAGCGTCCCTCTCCACCGTGCGATCCGTGCTCGGCGATCTGGACGGCCTGATCAAGAACGTCCTTGTACGGGACGTGACCGGAACCTTTACCTGCAACGTGGGCATCGGTGCCGATGTGTGGGGTCCGCTCGTCGGTACCCCGCTTCCGGCCGAGCTCCATCCATTCCGCGAAATCCGGGGCGCCACCCATGTGGCAGTCTCTACTTCGGGGGACCTGCTGTTCCACATCCGCGCCAGGTCCATGGATCTCATCGTGGCGTTCGAGCAGATGCTCCTGGAGGCCCTGGGGGGGACAGTCGCGGCCATGGATGAGGTTGCCGGATTCCGGTACTTCGACGGACGCGACCTGCTGGATTTTGTCGATGGCACGGCGAATCCGGTCGGCCTGGCGCTGCCGGCCTCAACGATAGTGGGCGAGGAAGATCCTGAACATGCGGGCGGAAGCTATGTCGTCGTACAGAAGTACCTCCACGACCTCCCGGCATGGAAAAGCCTGAGCACCGAAGCCCAGGAGCAGATCATTGGACGAAAGAAGTTCACCAACACCGAGCTTCCCGATGCCTCGGAGGCGGAGCAGAAGTCACACAAGACGCTGTGCACCATCACGCAGGACGGCGTCGAGCACGACATCCTGCGAGACAACATGCCCTTCGCGAGGCCTGCACTCAAGGAGTACGGGACCTATTTCATCGGTTATTCCAGGCACCTTTGGGTGATCGAGCAGATGCTCGAACGGATGTTCATCGGAAGCCCGCCCCCGCTCCACGACCGCATCCTTGACTTCTCGGCGGCGGTGACAGGCATTGCCTTCTTCGTTGTCAAAGGACATGCTCGCCCATCTTTGAGATCGTACTGGGAGCAACGCGCCTCGGGCGAGGTGGCCCGGGTGCTGCAGGTCAAGAATGTCACCAACCGCAGTCTGATGGAGTCTGGCGCCGGCATTTCTCGAAAATATTTTTTGCATGGGGTGCATCCAAACGACGCGATGGCGGGTAGTACCAGCAGCAGCCCAAAAAAAGCGCTGCTTCAGTCCCCTTCACAAAACTGTTTGGAGAATTGCAATGTTGACCTCTCGTTCCGCATCCCGCACCGCCGCCGTTTCTTTCGCTGTAGCCACAGCGGCCCTGCTCGCTGCCTGTGGCTCGATGCACAAGCCGGCCAGCACTTTCTCCCAGGCATCGCTGCCCGCACCCATCCAGGTTCCTGCAGGGAACAAGGTCGCGTGGGAAACCGTCGGCAGCGGTGACATCACCTACGAGTGCCGCGACAAGGCCAACGCGCCTGGCCAGACGGAATGGGTCTTTGTGGGACCCGATGCTGTGCTGAAGGACCGCATGGGCAAACAAGTGGGCCGCTACTACGGCCCCCCTGCAACCTGGGAGGCCAACGACGGCTCCAAACTCACCGCCACCCAGCTGGCTGTGGCGCCGTCCGGCGCAGGCAATCTGCCTTACCAGCTGGTGAAGGCAAACCCAGCCATGGGCAGCGGTGCGCTGGAGGGTGTGAGCTACATCCAGCGCGTGGCGCTCCAGGGCGGAGTGGCGCCGGCTGACAAGCCCTGCATGGCTGCCAACAAGGGCCAGAAGACCACCGTGAAGTACCAGGCCGACTACATCTTCTGGAAGCCCATGTAAGAGCCGGCAGCGGCGCGGATACACTGGACGAAGGATTTCCTGCAACGCCCCCTTCGTTCCATTTCGTGCCGCCCGCTGTCTCCCAGAACAACGAAGCTTTCGACCATGACGCAGCATTGCATGCATGTGCACGCGGCGAACGCGATGCTTTGCAGCGGATTTATGAGGCCGAGGCGCGCTTTCTCCTCGGCGTGGCACTGCGCATCGTCCGCGATCGCGCCGCTGCGGAAGACGTGCTGCACGATGCGTTTGTCTCCATCTGGAACCGCTCATCCACCTTCGACGGCAATCGCGGAAGTGGTCGAGGGTGGATCTACAGCGTGGTGCGGCACGCCGCCCTCAACCGTGTACGGGATGGCGCACGCGAAACCGTGCTGGATGAAACTGCCCATGAAGCGCATGACGCCCAGGCCGCACTTTCGGCATGGAAGGAAGGCGGCAGTGAATGGGAGCGGCAGGCGACGCTGGGTCGTCTTGGCGATTGCCTCGACCGGCTGGAGCCCGAGCGCCGCGCCTGCCTGTTGCACGCCTACGTGGACGGCTGCAGCCACAGCGAAATTGCGGCGCGTGTGCAGGCGCCGCTTGGTACGGTCAAGGCCTGGGTTCAACGCGGACTGCGGGCCCTGAGAGAGTGCATGCAATGAGCGGCGACACCCACCCCAATCCCTCAGGGTCGACGGATGGCGGCTCCCCGGACGATCTCCAGATGCAGGCCGGCGAGTACGTATTGGGCACCCTCAATGCAGCCCAGCGCCGCTCCATCGAATCCCGTCTGCCCCACGAGCCTGCGTTGCGCACGGCCGTGCAGGCATGGGAGCAACGGCTCCTGCCGCTGGTTCAACTGGCGCCCCCCATCGAGCCCTCCGCAACGCTGTGGCAGCGCATCGCGGCCAGCGTCAAGCCGGCCCGGCCATCGGTCCGCGCACAGCGTGGTGCCTGGTGGCACTGGGATAGCCTCGCCCTTTGGCGCGGCTTGGCGGGTGGCGGCTTTGCAGCTGCAGCACTGCTCGCTGCTGTGCTGGTTGTGCGAGAGGCATCACCGCCGGCTGCCCCGCACTATTTCGTCGTGCTGGCCGCGCCGCAGAATCAGGCCCCCGGGTGGGTGGTCCAGGCCCAGTCTGAAGGTCGTCTGCGCCTTTTGCCACTGGGCAAGGATGCCATTCCGGCGGAAAAATCCCTGCAGTTCTGGACCAAGGCCGACGGCTGGAAAGCGCCGGTGTCCCTGGGTCTGGTCAAACCGGGCGAAGCCATCGAAGTGCCCGTAGACCAGTTGCCGCCTCTGCAGCCGAATCAGCTTTTCGAGCTCACCCTGGAGCCAGAAGGCGGCTCCCCGAGCGGACGCCCGACAGGGCCCATTCAGTTCATCGGCCGCGCTGTACAGATCTAGAGCGTGGTGTGCACTTTCAAGTGCCCGCGCGTCGGCTCTTCGCGCTGGTGATCACACGCTCCAGGCGTCGCATTGGATGCGGCCGGCCTGGCCTTCGGTTTCAGAACGAGTGGCGCAGGCCCAGCATCAGGCCGGTCTGCGACGCGCCCGCCAGCGGGCTGCCGCCGGCTGCGGCCGAGCTGACCGAGATGGCCAGGCGCTGTCCGTTGTCAATGCGCGCAGCCTGGGCATAGACCGCCGTGCGCTTGGAGAACCTGTAGGTGGCGCGCAGGGCCAGCAGGGTGGAGCGGTCGCCGCCCTGGGCATAGCGCAGTTGCTGCAGCTGGCCATCGACCACGACGGCGGCGCTGGGGGACCAGGACAGGCCGCCCCATGCCAGGGTGCTGCGCGGCGTGGTGCCGTTGCTGGCCGAGGCCGCCTGGGCCGCGTCGTTGTCGCGGCGCATGAGACCGGCGCCCAGCTTGATGGTGGGTGACAGCGCGGCATAGCCGTTGAGCATGATGCGGCGGTCCTTCAGGTCCGAGCGCGTGAGCCCTGCAAATGCGCCGGCGCCGCCGCGCATCTCGTCCACGGCCAGCGCAAAGCCCCAGGGCGCGGTGTCGTACTTCAGCATGGCGGACCACTGGCGGCAGGCCTGCCTGTCCGTGGCCGATTCGCCGGCGCAGTTGGTGCCGGCCGGGCTGGGGCCGGCGTTGACGGCATCGCGTCCCAGGCTGTAGGCCGCACCCAGGCTCCAGGCGCCGAAGCGCCCCCGGTAGGCCAGGGAGTTGTCGGTGCGCGTGTTGGGGATGTAGCTGTCCAGGCTGCTCAGACCGAAGGCGTTGGGACCCAGCAGGTCGGCGTCGAACAGCGCCCAGTACAGCATGGTGTAGTTGCGCCCTAGCGAGACGCTGCCCCAGCCGCCGGACAGTCCCACCCAGGCCTGGGGCCCGAAACCCCGCCCGCCCTGGCTGAAGGTGCCGGCACCCGGGCCACAGCCTGACTCCAGCGCAAAGATGGCGCTCAGGCCGCCGCCCAGATCCTCGCTCCCGCGCAGCCCCCAGCGCGACGGTGCCGTTCCCGTGAGGCCGGGCATGCGCGTCAGCGATCCGCCGCCTTGCACATTCGTCAGGTGCTCGATGCCGGTGTCCAGATGGCCGTACAGCGTCACCGATGAGGCGGTCTGGGCCTGGGCGCCGCCTGCTGCTGCCAGCATGGCGAGTGGGGCGAGGCGGGCCAGACAAGCCCGCAGTGGGCGCCTGGCTGGGGGTTGGGGAATGCTCTTGAGAGTGCGTTTCATGCTTTTGTCTCCTGTTGTTGTCGTTGCGGAATCGGCACGCCGCAACGCTGCGCCTTGGGAAAGGCGAGAGTGGCGGGCGCGGGGAAATGGGAGAAAGCGGCTGGGCGCCCTGCGCTTCAGGTGCCCGGGAGGTCCCGGTACATGACGAAGCGCGCCACGCGGCGCGTGATCAGCCAATGGCCTTCAGGACTGCGGCCAAAGGTGTCATCGAACTCGCCAACGAGCTGGCGCGGTTGGGCCGGGCGGCCGTGCGGCGTGATGGCATCGGCCTCGTCGCAGGACCACAGCAGCACCTGGCTGCGCGCGCTGGCGCGGTCCGGGCCTTGCAGTTCCACCAGCGTGTTGGTGACCAGATGCCGGGTCATGCGGCCCGCAGGACGCTGGGAGTACGCGGCGGCGATGGCCGTGCGCCCGCCGAGCACCTCGCCGCCGGGCCGTTGCAGTTGGCCGTCTCCGGCAAACAGCTGCGCCAGCGCCTGGGCATCACCGGCATCCGCAAAGGCAGCAGCGCGCAGCACCAGGTCCAGGCAGGCCTGGCGGGCCAGCAGCCGGTCGATTTCATGGTTCATGTTTCTTGTCTCCCCGGAATTCGCAGCCTGCGATGGGCTGTCTTGATCAGGCCCCAAGCATTCCACGCTGGCATCGATCCGGCCAATGCCGGAGCCCCGGCCATCAATGCGTTTTTCTTATGGGACAATCAAAACACGGTTTTCCAACGTGCCGTTCAGCGCCTTTCCATGAACCTTTACCTTGCCCCCTGGACCGGCCCGGCCACCAGCAATCCTTCGCGTTTTCCCGAGTTGGCAGGCCATTTGCGGGCCATGCGCGCCATGCTGGGCGTGGTGCGCCACGGCAGCACCACGCGGGCCGCCCAGGCTATGCATCTTTCTCAGCCGGCCGTGGCGCGCTCGGTGCTGCAACTGGAAGAGGCCTGTGGCCTGCCGCTGTTCATGCGGGGGGCGCGCGGCATGATGCCGACCCCGCTGGGCAGCCAGCTGGCCGGCCGCATCGAGGCCATGCTCCAGCATCTGGGCAGCGGCGCGGCCGACGCCCAGGCCGCCGCCACGCTGGCGGCCAGGCGCCCTCCCCTGCCCGAGCGTTTTGCCGAGACCGTGCCTGCGGGCCAGCTGCGCGCCCTCATGGCCATTGCGGACTGCGGCAGCGAATCCCTGGCCGCGCAGTGGCTGGGCCTGACGCAGCCCGCCGTGCATGCGGCGCTGCAGGGGCTGGAAACCAGTCTGGGCATGCAGCTGTTCTACAAGCTGGCCTTCGGCACGCGGCTGACGCCTTCCGGCGAAGCGCTGCTGCGCCGTGTCAAGCTGGCCCTGGCCGAGGTGCGCGGCATGGACAGCGATATTTCCGCCTGGCGCGGCGAGATCCGGGGGCGTGTGGTGATCGGCGTGCTGCCGCTGTCGGTGGGAATCTTCTTGCCGCGCGCGGTCGACAGCCTGGCCGCCAGCCACCCGGACATCGAGGTCAGCATCGTGGACGGCACCTACGAGAGCCTGGTGCAGCACCTGCTGAGCGCCGACATCGACGCCATCGCCGGCGCCCTGCGCGCCGACATGCCCTCCGATGAGGTACGCCAGTTGCACCTGTTCGACGATGACCTGGTGGTGGTGGCACCGGCCGGCCATGCCTGCCTGGACCGCGGCCAGCTGGTTCTGGAGGACTTGCTGCAATGGCCCTGGGTCTCGCCCCTGCCCGGCACGCCGGCCGACCGCGCCATGGTCCAGCTGTTCCGCAGCCAGGGCCTGGAGCCGCCGCGCGCCAACCTGCGCGCCAGCAGCCCGACCATGACGCTGGCCTTTGTGCTGCAGACGGGCCGGCTGGCCCTGGCCTCGCGCGGACAGGCCCTGCAGGATGACCACGGCGGGCAGTTGTCCATCGTGCCCGTGGACCTGCCTTCCACACGCAGGCGCATCGGGCTGGCCACGCGTGCGTTGAGCACGGCATCGCAGGACCTGGAGCTGTTCATGCAGGCCTGCCGGCGGGCCGTGGGCGATCCGCCGGCCTAGCCTGAGCGCAGCGCTCGCTCAGCGCCCCATCCAGTCGAGCAGTGCCCGCGACACCTGCTGCGGCTGCTCCATGGTGCTCATGTGGCCGCTGTCCTCGATCACCACCAGCTCGGCGCCCGGGCACAGGGCCTGCATGCGCTCATGGCGTGACAGCGGGCTCCAGGCATCCTGGCGACCGCAGGCCAGCAGGGTCGGGCAGCGCAGTTGCCGGAGCACATGGCCCGCATCGGGGCGGTTCAGCAAGGCATTGATCTGCGCAGCAAACACCTCGGGCGTGAAGCGCGCCACCATGTCGAGCACCTCGCCAAACAGTGGCGTATCAAGCCGGTCGGGATGCACCATGCCGCGCGCCCATTGCAGGCCCATCTCGCGCATGCCGCTGTGCCGGGCGATCTGCAGGAGCGCCATGCGCTTGGCGCGTTCGCTCTCGCCGGCCTCGCCCGGAGCGATGGGGTCCATGCCGGTGTCCAGCAAGGCCAGCCGTTCCACGCGCTGGGGCGCCATGCCGGCAATGGCCAGGGCCACGCGCCCACCCATGGAATGGCCCGCCAGCGAAAACCGCTCGGCCGCCACGCAGTCCAGCACAAGGCGCGCCATGTCTTCGATGGTGGCCGCCGCGCCATAGGACGGAACAATGCACTCGGCAGCACCGGCAAAGGACAGGGCCGCCTGCTGCTCGTGCCAGACCGTCTCGTCGCACAGCAGGCCCGGCAGAAGTACCACGGAAGGCCGGCTCATGCTGCGTTCTCCAGGATGAGGTGTCCCACGGCCGTATTGGACGCGGGCACATGGTAGAAGCGGTGGTTGACCTTGGGCAGCGGCGCGGGGCCATCAACATCGGCCATGGCACCGCGCGCGATCAGCCACATCACCAGCTCGATGCCTTCGGAGCCAGCCTCGCGCACGTAGTCGATATGCGGCATCTTGGCCAGGCCGGCCGGGTTCTCGATCAGCAGGTCCAGGAAGCGGTTGTCCCACTCCTTGTTGATCAGGCCGGCACGCGCGCCCTGCAGCTGGTGGCTCATGCCGCCCGTGCCCCAGATCTGCACGTTCAGGTCTTCGTCGAAGCTTTCCACGGCGCGGCGGATGGCGCGGCCCAGGTTGAAGCAGCGCTGGCCCGACGGCACGGGGTACTGCACCACGTTCACGGCAAACGGAATCACCGGGCAGGGCCAGGCGCCCGTGCGCGCGTCCTGCTCGCCGCACATCAGCGACAGCGGCACGGTCAGGCCGTGGTCCACGTCCATCTTGTTGACGATGGTCAGGTCGAAGTCCTGCTGGATCACCGACTGCGCGATGTGGCTGGAAAGCTCGGGATGACCGACAACCTTGGGCACGGGGCGCGGGCCCCAGCCTTCGTCGGCGGGCTGGTATTCAGCGGCCGTGCCGATGGCAAACGTCGGGATGAAGTCCAGGCTGAACGCGGTCGCGTGGTCGTTGTAGACCAGGAAGATCACGTCGGGCTTGTTGTCCTTGAGCCATTGGCGCGAGTGCTCGAAGCCCTTGAACAAAGGCTGCCAATAGGGCTCGTCTGCCTTGCCCAGGTCCATGGCCGCGCCGATGGCGGGCACATGCGAGGTGTAGACGGATGCGGTGATGCGTGCCATCAGATGCCTTTTTCCTGTCGTTCCTGCTCATGCAGGTAGCGGTTTCCATTGATGCTGCGTCCGCCGCCCAGCATCATCTGGCGGTAGTCCTCCTCGTTCATGCCGCTCATGGTCGAGACCATGTTCTGCACGCTGACGCCGTCGGTGGCGCCGATCTTCACGAGGAAGTAGATGTTTCCGCCCAGCGCAATGCAGCGGTTCAGGTCGCGGTCCAGCACGGCCTGTGTTTGCTCGGCCGTCATGGCCCATTCGCCCAGATAGGCGCGCTCGTCAGCCCGAAAGCGCTCGCGGTTCTCGGCCTTCATCAGCGACATGCAGAACTGGTTGAGCCAGTAGCCCTGGCGGGATTGCTCGGCGTCGAAGACCGTGGTTCCCGGTACGTCGAGATAGGGTTTGTCCAATGCCATGGAAGTGTTTCTCCTGCGCTTGAGCGCTCGGGCGCTCGGGCGCGTGCTCACGGATAGGGGTTCAAGGATCAAGCACCAGGCGCTCGCAGCGCGCCACCCCCCGGCGCCAGGGTGCGGCCGGCGCCCGTGGCCCACACGGCCAGCGCAGCGGCAATCAGCGGCAAGGCAAAGACGTAGTACAGCGAGGCAGGCTGCCAACCGCCGTCCAGCAGCAGGCCAGCCATGGTGGGCGCCACGATGGCGCCTATGCGCCCAATGCCTATGGCCCAGCCCATGCCGGTAGCGCGCACCTGGGCCGGATAGGTGGCCGGCACCAACCCGTACAGCCCGGCCATGGAGGCGAACAGGAACACGCCCACGCCCACCGCTGCGGCGAACGCCCAGCCCAGGCTGGCCGAGGCCAGGCCGAACAGCGCGGTGAACAAGGCATTCAGCAGCAGGCTGCCCATGGCCAGATGCCGCAGCTTGGCCTTCACCGCCAGCAGGCCGAACAGGCTGCCGCCGGCAATGCCGCCCAGGTTGAGCAGCACGCCGCCCGTCACGCCCTGCTGTGCCGACAGGCCGGCCTGCACCAGCAGCTTGGGCGTCCAGCTCAGGGAAAAGTAGACGCTGAACATCAGCAGGAAGAAGCCGGCCCAGAGCATGAGCGTGGGGCGCGCCAGGCCGTTCTTGAACAAGGCGGCCACCGTATTGCCCTTCTGGACGTCACCGCCAGCTTGCGCGGGCAACTGCAGCATCGCGGGGTGCCCCATGAGTGCCATCAGGCGGTTGAGCTTTTCCAGCGCACGCGCCGGGCGACGGCCCATCAGGAAATCCACCGACTCCGGCAGGCGCCACAGCACGATGGGCACCATCAGCGCCGTGGCCAGACCGCCGAACACAAAGACCGAGCGCCAACCATGGTGTGCCAGCAGCCAGGCGGCCATGAGTCCGCCCAGCGTGGCGCCAATCGGATAGCCCGTGGCCTGCAGCGCAATCGCCGTGCTGCGCCATTTGTTCGATGAATACTCAGAGGTGATCACCCCCACGCTGGCCAGCATGCCGCCAATGCCCACGCCCGTCATGGCGCGCAGGGCTGCAAGTTCGACATGGCTGCGTGCTGCCGCAGACAGCAGCATGCCCACGGACACCAGCACCAGGCACAGCACGATGATGGGTTGCCGGCCACGGCGGTCGGCCACGGGCGCCAGGAACAGCGAGCCCAGGGCCATGCCGATCAGACCGGCGCTGAACAGCACGCCCAGCTGCGCCCCGTTGAGCTTCCATTCGGCAGCGACGGCCGAGGCGGTGAAGGCCATGACCAGCACATCGAAGCCGTCCAGCATGATGAGCAGGGTGCAGATGGCCACGGCCAGCCACTGGAACGGCGCCATGGCGCCCTCGTCCATCGTCTTGCGGATATCTTTCATACAAGTCCTTGTCGGAGCAGGTTGTCTCTTTGCCCTGGCAGGCGCTTTGCGCCCAGGCCAGGTTCTTTTGTGGGAAAACTGGGGGCGGCCTGCATTCGGAGCGCACAGCGCCGACATTCCCCAGTGCAAAAAGTATCTCCACGCCAGCCTTTCCAGGCCAATGCCGACGGACGCGCAAGCTATGCGTTCTATTGATGGCCACATGCAAAAAGGCCGGCCACCCAGAGGTGACCGGCCTTCGTTCATCAAGAATCCAGGGCCTGAGCGGGCTGCCTCAGGTGCAGTCCCCTCTCATGCCAGCCTCCCCAGTCCTGCCAGCAGCTTGTCCAGCGTGACCGGGTAGTCGCGCACCCGCACGCCGGTGGCGTTGTGGATGGCGTTGGCAATGGCTGCGCTCACGCCGCAGATGCCCAGCTCGCCCACGCCCTTGGCTTTCATGGGCGAGGCCATGGGATCGACCTCGTCCAGAAAGATCACTTCCTGGTGCGGGATGTCGGCATGTACGGGCACCTCGTAGCCTGCCAGGTCATGGTTGACGAAATAGCCCAGTCGCGTGTCCACGGCCAGCTCTTCCATCAGGGCCGCGCCCACGCCCATGGTCATGGCGCCGATGACCTGGCTGCGGGCCGTCTTGGGGTTGAGGATGCGGCCGGCCGCGCAAACGGCCAGCATGCGGCGCACGCGGACTTCGGCAGTGAAGGCGTCCACGGCCACCTCCACGAAGTGCGCGCCAAAGGTGGACTGCTGCATCTTCTTGTCGAGCACGCCGAATTCGATGGCATCCTCGGCCGTCAGGTCGGCGTCGCCCGCAGCGCTGGCCAGGGCCCGGCGCTTGCCGCCCGCCTGCACATGCCCATCCGAGAATTCGGCCGTCGCCGGGTCCATGCCCAGCTTGCGCGCCACGGCCTCGCGCAGCTTCACGCAGGCGGCATAGACGCCGGAGGTGGCACTGGCCGCGCCCCATTGTCCGCCCGAGCCGGCCGACACCGGAAAGCCGGAGTCGCCCAGCCGCACGCGCACCTGCTGCAACGGCAGGCCCAGCATCTCGGCCGCCGTCTGGGCAATGATGGTGTAGCTGCCCGTGCCGATGTCAGTCATGTCGGTTTCCACGGTGAGCATGCCCTGCCTGTCCAGGCGCACGCGGGCGGCGGACTTCATGACAGGGGCGCCTCGGTAGGCGCCGGCCATGCCCAGGCCAATCAGCCAGCGCCCTTCGCGTCGTTGGGCCGGCTGGGGATTGCGTTGGCTCCATCCGAAGCGCTCGGCGCCCGTGCGCAGGCACTGCACGAATTCACGGCGGGAAAACGGCTTGTGCTCCTGGGCAGGGATGCCCTCCTTCGCCTTGGGTTGCGGCTTCTTGCCGCTGTCCGGCACCACCTGGGTGTCGTTGCGGATGCGCAGCTCCACGGGATCGATGCCGAGCTTTTCCGCCAGCTCGTCCATGGCAACCTCCAGGGCCATGTGCCCCGTGGCCTCGCCGGGGGCGCGCATGGCATTGGCCTCGGGCAGGTCCAGCACGGCCAGGCGCGTGGCGGTCATGCGATGGGTGCCGGCATACATGCGGCGGGTCTGGTCCACGGCACCGTCCGCCGATCCCCCGGACTGGTCGCCCGACCAGCTTTCGTGGCCGATGGCGGTGATTTTTCCGTCCTGCCCTGCCGCGATGCGCACACGCTGGATGGTGGCCGGGCGGTGCGTGGTGTTGTTGGCCATCAGCGGGCGCTGCAGTGCGACCTTGACGGGCCGGCCTGCCGCTCGCGCCCCCAGTGCGGCCAGCAGTGCATCGGCCCGCAGGAACAGCTTG
The DNA here is from genome assembly GCF_017355445.1 of Delftia sp. SD018. Lineage (NCBI taxonomy): Bacteria > Pseudomonadati > Pseudomonadota > Betaproteobacteria > Burkholderiales > Comamonadaceae > Delftia > Delftia sp. SD018. The sequence continues at coordinate 69,760 of NZ_JADDRN010000011.1, read as the reverse complement.
CCGCCAAAACCGCCGCCAATGAATGGCGAGACCAGGCGCACCTTGTCCTTGGGAATGCCCAGCGTCTTTGCCAGCTCGCCCTGCCCCCAGGCAATCATCTGGTTCGAGGTCCATACCGTGAGCTGGTCGCCCTTCCATGCGGCCAGCGTGGCATGGGGCTCCATCATGGCGTGCGACTGGTCTGGCGTGGTGTATGTGGCGTCCACCTTCACGGCGGCCGAAGCGAAGGCGCCTTCGAAATCGCCAATGGCCGTGTCCGGCGCATCGCCATTGATGCTGTCGGGTGGCACGGCGGAGTCCTTGGCCTTGGCCAGGTCATAGGCGCCAGCCACGGGCTCGTAGTCCACACGGACCAATTGCGCGGCAGCGCGCGCCTGCTCGAAGGTTTCCGCCACCACCAGGGCCACGGCCTGGTGGTAGTGGGCCACCTGGGGGCCTGCCAGCAGCGGCGCGGTGTTCATCTTGCCCTGGCCCAGCTTGCCAGCGGTCTGTGCGGTGACGATGGCGAGCACGCCGGGCGCGCGGCTTGCCTGCGCCAGCCCGATGCTGCGGATGCGGCCCTTGGCAATGGCCGAGCCCACCACATAGCCATAGGCCGGGTGCTGGACCACGTCATGCCGCTCATAGGCATAAGGCGCCGTGCCGGTGGTCTTGAGCAGGCCGTCGATGCGGTTCATCGGCTGGCCGATGATCTTGAGCTGGTCAATGGGGTTGACCGTTGCGGGGGTGTCGAATTTCATGGCGTCAGTTCCTGGCCTGGTCCAGCACGGAGGCAAGCGTGCGCTCGGCCAGCGTGAGTTTGAAGGCGTTGTCGTGCGTGGGCCGGGCGCCTGCCAGCAGCCGGTCGGTGACAGCCTTGGCTCCCTGTGGCATCTGTGCTTCGGCCACCTCCATTCGCCAGGGCTTGTGCGCCACGCCGCCCAGTGCCACGCGCCCGCTGCCGTCGCGCTGCACGATGGCGGCCACCGACACCAGCGCAAAGGCATAGGAGGCACGGTCGCGCACCTTGTGATAGATGTGCGTGCCGCCCGGCGGGGGCGGCAGGGTGACGGAGGTGATCAGTTCGCCGGCCTGCAAGGCCGTCTCTACATGCGGCGTGCTGCCGGGCAGCCGGTGGAAGTCGGCAATGGGGATGACGCGGGCCTTGCCGTCGGCCTGGATGGTCTCCACCGTGGCGTCCAGCGCGCGCAGCGCCACGGCCATGTCGCTGGGGTGGGTGGCAATGCAGGCCTCGCTGCCGCCGATCACCGCATGCTGGCGGCTCACGCCGGCAATGGCCGAACAGCCGCTGCCCGGCACGCGCTTGTTGCACGGCATATTGGTGTCGTAGAAATACGGGCAGCGGGTGCGCTGCAGCAGATTGCCGCCTGTGGTCGCCATGTTGCGCAACTGGCCCGAGGCGCCGGCCACCAGGGCGCGGGTCAGCACGCCGTAGTCGCGCCGCACGCGCGCATGGGCGGCCAGGTCGCTGTTGCGCACCAATGCGCCAATCCGCAGCCCGCCTTGCGCCGTGGGCTCCACGGTGTCCATGCCGGTGCCGTTCACATCGACCAGATGCACGGGGGTTTCTATCTGCAGCTTCATCAGGTCCAGCAGATTCGTGCCCCCGGCGATGAAGCGGGCGCCCGGCCGGGCCGCCACGGCGGCTGCAGCCTGCGCGGGGGATTGGGCGCGTTCGTAGGTGAAGGCAATCATGTCCGCCCCTCCCCTGCCACTTCGGTGATGGCATCGACGATGTTGGAATACGCCCCGCAGCGGCACAGGTTGCCGCTCATGCGTTCACGCAGTTCATGGGCCGACACCAGGGGCTGGGCCACGATGTCTTCGCTGGCATGGCTGGGCATGCCGCGTTTGATTTCATCGAGCACGCCCACGGCAGAGCAGATCTGCCCCGGCGTGCAGTAGCCGCACTGGAAACCGTCGTGCCGCACGAAGGCGGCCTGCATGGCGTGCGGCGACTGCGGCGTGCCCAGGCCTTCGATGGTGGTCACGGCGGCGCCCTGGTTCATCACGGCCAGGCTCAGGCAGGACACCACGCGCCGGCCATTGACCAGCACCGTGCAGGCCCCGCACTGGCCATGGTCGCAGCCTTTCTTGGTGCCGGTCAGGTGCAGATGCTCGCGCAGGGCGTCGAGCAGCGTGGTGCGGGTGTCCAGGTCCAGGCGGTGTTCCTGGCCGTTCACCTGCAGGGTGACCGGAAGTTGGACCCCTTCAGGGATGGAGGGAGGCTGCACTTGCGCGCCGGCCGATCGAGGCACGGCCGTTGCCGCTGCCGTGGAGGCACCTGCGATCAGCAGGTCCCTGCGGGAGACGGAAAGCTGGGGGTTGTGTTCCATGGGGCGTCCATCGTGTTGGCTTGTTCGTGGGACGTGCACGCCGTGGCGGACACGCTGCCCCAGCATCGGCGCCTGAGCTGGGTCAGGCTGTAGGTGAGGGACCCATGTCCGGGACATCGAGGTTTGCGATGTCGGCTCAGCCAAGGACCGCAACGGCCAAGCCATCGACAAGGAAAAATCCGGCCACCGCATCCCTATAATTGCGACCGATTCTTATTTCCGACCTTCATCTCCACAGGCCTTCGGGGCTGTCTTCCAGAGTTTCCAGACCGTGTCTGCTCCACACTGCGCCACCTCGCACAGCGATGTTGAAGCCATCTACAGGGCGCATCACCCCTGGCTTCTGGGCTGGCTGCGCCGCAAGCTGGGCGGCTCGGACCACGCGTCCGACCTGGCGCATGACACCTTCGTTCGCCTGCTGTCCACCCAGACAGCACGCGGCGATCTGCAGATGCGCGAGCCGCGCGCCTACCTCACCACGGTGGCGCGCAACCTGCTGATCAACCACGTGCAGCGCCAATCGCTGGAGCGAGCCTGGCTGGACACCCTGGCGCAAATGCCCGAGCCCATGGCGCCCTCGCCCGAGGAGCGGCTGCTGATCCTGCAGACGCTGCACCAGATCGACGCCATGCTCGACGGCCTGCCGCCCAAGGTGCGCGAGGCCTTCCTGCTGTCGCAACTGGAGGGACTGACCTACGCCCAGGCGGCGGAGCGCCTAGGGGTGACCGAACGCACCATCAAGCGCTTCATGGCCCAGGCCTTTGCGCAGTGCATCGTGCTGGTCTGCTGATGGGCGCTTCGTCCACCTCCAGCGCCATCGATGCGCGCGCCGCGCGCGAAGCAGCCGAATGGCTGGTGCGCATTCAATGCGAGCCGCAAGATGCGGGCCAGGCACAGGCGCTGGCCCGCTGGCGCGCAGCCGATCCGCAGCACGAAGCCGCCTGGCAACGCGCCGAGCTGGTGATGGGACGCGTGGGCACGGCCACAGCGCCATCCGGCAACGGCGCGGCCCTGGGCCCGCTGGGGGCGGCGGCCCTGAGGGATGCAGGGAGCGCCCGGCGCCGCGCCACCACGCAGCTGCTGGCCGCGCTGATCGTGGCCGGGCCTGCAGGCTATCTGGCCTGGCGCGCCGGACCGTGGTCGGCCTGGTCTGCCGACGTGCGCACGGCCACGGGCGAGCGCCGCGAACTGCAGCTGCCAGACGACAGCCGCATGCAGCTGGATACCGGCAGCGCCGTGGACATTGCCTTCACCGCCATGGAGCGCCGCCTGGTACTGCGCGCGGGCGCCGTGTGGATACAGACCGCTGCCGATGCGGCCGGCCGCCCGTTTCTTGTGCAGACGCCGCAGGGCACGGCGCTGGCCCTGGGCACACGCTATGCGGCGCGCATTCTGGACGATGAGAGCACCCTGGTCGTCGTGCGCGAAGGTGCGGTGCAGCTGCGCCCGGCACGGGGCGGCGAGCCCGTGCGCGTGTCGGCGGGCCAGCAGGCGCGCATGGGCAGCGGCGCGGCAGAGCCTGTGCAGCCCGCTGGCCTGGCCTCGGACGGCTGGACGCAGGGCGTGCTCTATGCCGAGAAAACGCCGCTGGGCGAATTCGTGGCCGAACTGTCGCGCTACCGGCCCGGCATTCTGCGCTGCGACCCGGCCGTGGCCCGTCTGCCCGTGAGCGGCGCCTTCCAGCTGCGCGACACGGACCAGGCCCTGCTGGCGCTGGCCGCTTCGCTGCCGGTGCGCATCCACCAGCGCACGCGCTACTGGGTGCAGATTTCGGGCTTGGCCGCGCCCTGAGCCTGCGGCATGTCCCCTTTTGCGGGATCGGCGGTCATACAGGAAGACAGGTCCCAGGCTGGCTGGGCACCGCTTCCCTCGTCTTCCAAAGGACAGTTCTTCATGGCGCAGCGTATTTCCCTGGCCGCCACGGCCCCCTTCCCTCTTTCGGCGCTTGCCGCCTCGGTCCACCAGCGCCTTTCGCACCGACTTGTGCGCCGGCCCGTTCAGGCTGCCCTGCTCGGGCTGATGCTGGGCGCCGCCGGTGCGGCAGCCGCACAGGCCATCCCAAGCGCCCCGGCCGCGCAGACAGCACGCGAGTACGACATTCCCGCTGGTTCGCTGAGCCAGGCACTGTCGCGTCTGGCCGGCGAGTCGGGCGTGACGCTGTCGGCCGACCCGCGCCTGACGCAGGGCCTGCAGTCCGCCGGCCTCAAGGGACGCTTCGAGCTGACGGGCGGGCTTGCGCAGCTGCTGCGCGGCACGGGGCTGGAGGCGGTGCAGGCCGGCCAGGGCGTCTACGTGCTGCGCAAGAGCGCGGCCCATCCCGTGGTCACGCCGCCTGCGGCCGCCGCGGCGTCTTTCACCCTGGGCGAGGTGCGGGTGAACGCCCGGGCCGAGCACTCCACCGCCACCGAGGACACCGGCGCATACACGGCCAGGGTGGTAACGCTGGGCAAGAGCGTGCAAAGCCTGCGCGAGATTCCGCAATCCGTGTCCGTGGTCACACGCCAGATGCTGGAAGACCAGAACATCCAGAGCCTGGACGATGCCATGCGCACCCTGGCCGGCGTCACCGTGGAGCCCGGCAGCACGGGCGGCAACCATGGCAACTTCTATCTGCGCGGCTATGCCGTGGATACGGTGCAGACCGATGGCGTGAACATGCCGGCCAGCACCGGCAATGACCTGTCCACCGGCTTCGGCATGGCCATGTACGACCGCATCGAGCTGCTGCGCGGCCCGGCCGGGCTGTTCCAGGGCGCGGGCGATCCGGGCGGCTCTATCAACCTGGTGCGCAAGCGCCCCAAGGCGCAGGCCGAGTTCAACACGCAGTTCTCGGCAGGCTCGTGGCAGCGCTACTACGCAGAAGCCGACATGACCGGCCCGCTGTCCCGCGACGGCCGCGTACGCGGCCGGCTGGTCACGGCCTACCAGGACCAGCAATCCTTCGTGGACCATGTGTACTCGCGCAAGCCCCTGGTCTACGGCGTGGTCGAGGTGGACCTGGCCCTGTCCACCACGCTCACGGCCGGCGGCAGCTACCAACAGTACAAGGGCCGCCCGGCCTTCGGGCTGCCGGCCCTGCCCGATGGGCAGTTGCTGGACATTCCTCGCTCCAGCTACCTGGACCCCATCTGGAACCACATCACGGAAAAGAACACGGAGTACTTTGCCGAGCTGCTGCACCGACTGGACAACGGTGGGCGCATCAGGCTCAACGCCATGTACCGCGAGCAGGACGAGCCCTCGCGCATGTTCGGCTGGTCGGACTGCGCCGCCGACCCGGCCACGGGCGACAGCTGCCTGGTCAGCTGGGCCTATCGCAGCCACTGGAAGACGCATGGCCTGGACGCCTCCGCCAGCCTGCCCTTCAGCGCCTTCGGCAGCACCCGCAACGAGCTGGCCGTGGGCGCCGACTACCGCAAGATCCGCAAGAACTTCCAGTACGGCGGCGGCGACAACGCGCCCATCAACATCTACCAGCCCGACAACAACGTGCCGTTGCCGACCAATTACAGCTTCTCCAACGGCAACGACAACCGCACCGAGCAGTTCGGCCTGTATGGGCGCGCCAATCTGCGCCCCGTGGACCGCCTGCTCATCAGCGTGGGCGGGCGCATGACCTGGTGGCAGAACCACGCCATCAACCGCAATGCCTACTTCAACCAGTTCTCGGAAACCGACAACCGCATCAACGGCAAGTTCACGCCCTATGCCGGTCTGGTGCTGGACCTGAATGACCAGGTGTCGGCCTATGCCAGCTACACGCGCATCTTTGCGCCGCAGACCACCAGCGACGCCGCGGGCAACACCCTGCGCCCACGCGTGGGCCAGCAGTACGAGGCGGGACTCAAGGGCGAGTGGATGGACGGCCAGCTCAACGCGCGCACCGCCATCTTCCGCATGGAGGACACCAACCGCGCCATGACCGATCCGGCCAATCCGCTGTTCTCGGTGGCATCCGGCAAGATGCGCAGCCAGGGCGTGGAAGCCGAGATCGGCGGGCGCATTGCGCCCGGATGGAATGTGTCGGCCGGCTACGCCTACACACAGACCAAGACACTGGAGGGCACGCCCGACCAGAAGGCCCAGCTGTACACCTTCATCGCCCCGCGCCACAGCTTCAACCTGTGGACGCGCTACCAGTTCGGCACCGGCGCGCTGGAGGGCTTCAGCCTGGGCGGCGGCCTGCGCAGCGTCAGCCGCATGTACCGGCTCAACGGCGATGTGAAGTTCTCGCAGGGTCCGGTCACCACGGCGACGCTGCAGCTCGGCTACCGCATCAACCGCCATGTGGACGCCACGCTCACCATCAACAACCTGTTCGACAAGGTGTACTACCAGCGCGTGTGGGCCGCCTACGGTTCCAACTACTTCGGCGAGCCGCGCAATGTGATGCTGACGGTGCGCGGGCGTTTCTGAGCTAGGCCGCAGGCGGCACGTCGCCGCGCTGCATGCGCTCGAAGGCCTTGTCGATTTCCTCGGAGCGTATGGCGCCCGCAGCCGGCACGGGACGGCCCGCGCGCTGGGCGTCGATCTGCTCCTGCATGCGCGTGGCCACCTGCATCAGCACGCGGTGCAGGCCCAGCTGCTGGCGGCGGGCCTGGTCCAGGTGCGTGACCACGGGCTCCAGGGACTGGGCCAGCGACCGGGTCAGCAGTTGGCCCAGCATGTGGACCAGGGCCTGACGGTCCTGGGAGGCCTGTACCTCCGAAGGGGTGCTGGCCTTGGTGCCGACGGGCTCGCTGGCCGCCCTTTGCGCCATCAGCTCGCGTATGCCGTGCAGCGAGTCGCCTGCGGCGCTTTGGGTTTGCAGCAGCCGCGCCAGCAGAGCCTGAAGCGCCTGTAGCGTCTGGGATTGGTCAGCGTCCCTGGCGGCGGCCTGCGCGGCCGCTGCCGATGCGTGGGCCTGGCCGGCGGCGTCTTCCTGCACCGCCTGCTGCTGGGACTGGGACACCGACTGGGCCACCTCGCGCGTGGCGGCGACCAGATCGACCAACTGCGCCGTCACGCGCGTGGCGGCGTCGGCATTGGCACCGCCTGCGGCCTGGCGGCGCAGGAACTGCTGGCGTATCTGCTGCCAGCGGGCGCTGTCCTCGTCGCTCATCTGCCCGCGCAGCTCGGCGAGCTTGAGCAGGTTCTCCTCGGCGCCCGTGGTCAGCATCTGCGCTTCGCCCTGGTAGTGGTCGGCCAGCATCTGCTGCATTTCCTGGTCGTTCATCACGGGCGTGATCTTCTCGGCCAGCTTGTTCATGTTGCGGTAGCTGCCCTGCAGCCGGAAGGCCGGCTCGGTGCGGTAGCCGTCGTCCTGCGCGGCGCTCTGGATGTACTGCTGGTTGACCTTGAACACCAGCTCGCGCACCTGCACCATGCGGGCCAGCACGGCCTCGATCTCGCGCAGCTCGGCCGATGAATAGTCGTGCGACAGCGCATTGCCCGAGACCTCCCGGCCCTGCGCCTTGTCCAGCAGCAGGTACAGGTCCTGCAGGCTGCGCGTGGCCATCGGCGCCAGCACGGCGTTCGAGGTCATGCTGTTTTCGATGTAGCTGAGCTTGAACACCTCCTGCATTCCGCCCAGCACATCGCCCAGGTTGTAGATGTCGGCACGGTTGGCCAGCATGTCGGGAATCTTGAAGACCTCGCCCGACTCGGTGTACGGGTTGCCCGACATCACCACGCAAAAGCGTTTGCCGCGCATGTCGTGGGTGCGGGTCTGGCCCTTCCATACGCCCTCGATGCGGCGCGTGCCGTCCGACAGCGAGATGAATTTCTGCAGGAACTCGGGGTGCGTGTGCTGTATGTCGTCGATGTACAGCATCACGTTGTTGGCCATCTCCAGCGCCAGGTTGAGCTTTTCCAGCTCCTTGGCCGCCGTGGCGTCCGGTGCCTGGGCCGGGTCCAGCGAGCGCACGGAGTGGCCCAGCGCCGGGCCGTTGATCTTCATGAAGATCAGGCCCAGCCGGTTGGCCACGTACTCCATCAGCGTGGTCTTGCCGTAGCCGGGCGGCGAGATCATCATCAGCAGGCCCATCTGGTCGGTGCGCTTGTTCTCGCCGGCCACGCCGATCTGCTTGGCCAGGTTGTCGCCGATCACGGGCAGGTAGATCTCGTTGATGAGCCGGTTGCGCACAAAGGACGACAGCGGCCGGGCCTTGAATTCCTCCACCCGCACGCGCGAGCGCCAGTCCTGCAGCAGCTGCTGGCGCAGCGCCTGGTAGCGGCCGAATTCGGGAACAAAGCTGCGGAAATGGCGCGCGGCGCGCTGGCCCAGGTCGTCGATCTGCAGCCACATGCGGCCGTCCGCAATGCGCGGATGCTGGCCCAGCAGGCCCGGCACTTCGTGGCGCAGGTCCACGCTGCTGACCTTGCAGGGCAACTGGCCGGCACAGCACAGCCAGGCGGCGGCCTCGCCACAATAGGCCAGCCAGGCCTGCCCTTGCCCGTCGTCCAGCGCGCGGCAGGCGGTCTGCAGCCAGTGCAGCGCGCTGCGCCAGCGCTGGTCCAGCGGCGCCACGGCCTTGTCGCGCCGGTCCTCGCCCTGCCAGTAGGCCTGCATTTCTTCCCAGCGCTGCAGCGGCTGGGCCTGCTGCTGCACGGCGGCCTGCAGCGCGGCAATGGCCGACTGGCTGTAGCTGGAGAAGGAAAAGCGCACGGCCTTTTGCGCCAGCTCGGCCTGCAGGTAGTCGGCGGCGCCGTGGATCAGGCTGTCGATATCGCTGTCTGCGGGCGCTGCCTGTCCTGGCAGCAGGTCGCGCAGCAGGCCCCGCTCTTCGGCATAGGCGCACAGGCGCTCGGAGATGTCGGTGCGCAGGCTCAGCTGTTCGGCCTCGCTGCCGAACATCTGCTGCATGGCCTGGGCCTGCTGGGCGCGCAGCGGCCACTGCGCCATGGCGGCAGCCAGCTGCGGCTGCTGCACCTGGGCCTGTGCGCTCCAGAACAGCAGGGCCAGCGCACGGGCGTCGGGCGCAAAGCGCAGCACGCCGGCGGCATCGCGCAGAGGCAGCAGCACCTGCAGGATGCGGGCCGCATCATGGTCGTGGATGCCGCGCTCATAGCCTTCGCGGTAGCGCGGCGCGGAGAATTCGCGGATGGCCTGGGTCAGCGCCGCCTCGTCGGGCAGCAACTGGGCCAGCCGGGCCTCGCTCCAGCCGTCACGGCGCTGGCGCGCGGCCAGCACCACTTCCAGGGCCAGGTATTCGCCCCGGTAGAACTGCGGCGATTCGGCCGGCGTGGAGGCATCCCAGTAGGCCTGCAGGGCGGCCAGCTCCGGGTTGTCCATGGGCTCGAAATACTCGGTGCCGACCAGGTGCAGGAACAGTTCGCCGTTGCGCGGCAGCAGGGTCAGGTCCAGCTCCTGGTTGCCCACGCTGAAGCGGTGGCGGCCCAGGCGGATGATGGCGCCGTCGCCTTCGTACAGCTCGGTGCGGTCCTGCAGCGCGCGAAACGCCTGGTCGCGCAGGTTCTTGACGCGGCCGTCGATGTCGTCGGCCTTGACCGGGTCATGCAGTTGCTCGCGCAGGCGCTGGGCCAGCTCCTTGAGCTTGCCGATCAGCGGATCGCCTGCAAAAAAGGCATGCAGGGCATCGGCGCTGGCGAGCTTTTCGGTGCGCTTGGGCAGGCTTTGCACGATGCGCAGGGCCGCGTCCAGCACGCCTTGCGCCTTGCGCTGGCGCTCGTCCTGCAGCGACTGGCGGCGCGCCTCGAAGCTCTCCAGCACCTCCTCGCGCTTGGCCATGATGTCGCCGAGGAACTGCTCGTGCTCGCCGAAGCGGCTTTCAATTTCCTCCAGCTGCACCAGCAGGCGCGCCAGCTGCTCGTCGCATTTCTCGGGCGTCTGCGCCAGGCCCAGGGCGCTGACGATGCTTTGCGAGAACAGCGCCAGCTGGGCTGCGAACTGGGCCACGTTCTCGGCGCCGCCCAGGCCCGACCGGCGCTGCTCGGCGCGTGCACGCACCTGGTTCAGGCGCGCGTAGACGGCGGAGATGCGATCCACCACCTGGGTGCGCTGCGTGGCGTCGTCGATGGACAGGCTGCCCATGAGCTCGGACAGCATGTCCAGCGCGGCCGCCATGTCGGCCATGCGCGCCAGCGGCTCGTTGATCTGCGCCACCGTGGCTGCCGCCTGCGCGGCCTGGTCCAGTGCCTGCAGCTGGTCGGCATAGGGCTGCATGGCCTCGTCGGTGGCAATGAAGGCGGCCGTGCGCTGGGAGACTTCGGCCTGGGCCTCGTTGACGCCCTGCACCATGGTGTCGATGGAGGCCTGGTCCACATAGCGCAGGTCGCGCGTGGCCATGAGCTGGCCGCGCAACTGGCCCAGCTGGGTGAGCGCGTCCACGTACTCGCCAATGCTTTTCCAGTCGGCCAGCCGCAGTGTCTTGAGCAATTGGCCGTGGCGGCTGGAAACCTCGCCCATGGCCTTGGCCGAGGCGTTGCGGATGCTCTCGACCTTTTCGTACTCGTCGATGACCGCATCACCCGTGGCGACGATGCCCAGCAGGGTCTCGTGCACGCCCTTGAGCTGCGGCGCGCCCAGCCAGTGGTAGCGCTCGAACAGGCGGCGTGCTGCGTCGATCAGGCGCTCGTAGCGCGGCAGCGAGACCTCGGTGGCCGCGATTTCCTTGCGCACGCTGTACAGGTCGGAGATGCCGCTGACCAGCTCGGCATTGCCGATGCGGCCCAGGAAGCTGTCGCGCTGCGGCTGGCGTGCCGCATAGTCGTCCGAGGCGAAGGGCGTGCGCCAAACCTGCATGGGGTGCACGCGCGAGGCCTCGTTGCTCTCGGCCGCGAAGATGACGACGCGCCCGTCGTCCATGCGCGCATAGCCGTGGCCGATGATGGGCGGCTGCAGGGCGCGCTCGATCAGGTTGTACTTGAACAGCGCCATGCGCCCGCTCTCGGGCTCGTAGAACACGTAGAGCACATCCTCGCCGTTGGGCGAGCGGATGCTGCGCCGGTAGCGCATGCCCTGCATGTTCTGCTCGAACGAGCGGTTCTCGCCGCTTTGCAGGTAGTAGCCGCCGGGGAAGATGATGCCGTGGTCCTGCGGCAGCTGGATGCAGGCCGCGCCGATGGCGTCCATGCGCAGCACCTGGCGCGACAGGGTGTTGAAGATCAGGTAGCGCCACTGCTCTTCGCGGTAGGGCAGGATCTTCAGCAGGATCAGGCTGCCGACGGCGGCGTACTCGAACACGGCGTCGTCCAGCGACTGGTTCTTCTCCTGCACGGGCTCGCGGTAGATGCCCAGGCCGTCGTTGGTGTTGTTCTCGACCTTGATGGTCAGGTCGCCGCCCAGCGTCTCGACGAAGACCTTGTCCAGGATGTTGATGTGCGGATGGCGTCCCTGCACCAGCTGCTCGCGCCCGGCGCGCTGCCACTCGAAGTCATGCGGTGCGGGCAGCTCGATGTCGCGCTCGCCCCGGTTGTCTATGTAGCGGATGGGCTGGCCATCGACGGGCACGGACCAGCGGAATACGCGCACATCGGACAGGCGCTCGCCGATCTGAAAGCTCGCCAGCAGCTTGCCGTCGCGCACGGCCAGCTGCATCAGCCGGGTGTTCTTGTAGTAGGCGTACAGCTCCTGGAAGTCCTGCACGAAGCTCTGTATGCCCAGAAAGCTGTCCTTGAGATCGACCGGCGTGACCTCGTAGCCCTGCTCTCCCTCGTGCAGGCGGTACAGCACGAACACGTCTTCCACGCGCGTGGACTGCTTCAGGCCCATGAAGACGTTGTAGCCAAACAGCAGGTAGCCGCCGACCTGGGCGATGTCGCGGCCCAGGCAGTTGTTTTCGGTGCGCACGCGCATGCGCCCGATGACTTCCATCTGGCTGCGGCCGAATTCCTCCAGCCGCTCCTCGTTGAGCTGGCGTGCCAGCGTCTCCAGTGCCTGCCCCTGGCCGTCAAGGCGCTTGGCCAGCACTTCGTAGGAGCCGCCGCTGGCGACTGCCTGGTCCACGGCAGAGGCCGCGGTGTCGGGGGACAGGGACTGTGAAGACGATGGGGACGGTTGGGACATGGGCGTCACGGGCTTTCGCGTGTCAGGGACCATTCACGCCTTTCCCGGCCGACCGGCCGACCGGCAGACGGGCGGGCAGGCAGGCGAAGACGAAGGCGGATGCGGGAGGCTGGGCAGCCGGTGGAGGGAGCGGCCGGGCGGCCGCCCCGTTCAGTCGACCCTCTGCGTGGGCGGCAGGCCCTTGCCGTCACCCAGCGCGTTCAGCAGCGATGCGCCGCCCTTGCCGCTGAGGAACTTGCTGATCAGGTCCTGCACGATGGGGCTCTTGCCCGCCACGCCTTCCACGGCCTTGCCCACGGACAGCGCCTTGGCGAAGTTGTCGAAGAAGGCGCCCTCGCCGCCCACGATGTCGATGTTGGCCTTGCTGAGCGCGGCCGACAGCACCTCGGACTGGTCCTTGGCCACGCTCTTGTTGGCTTCGATGGCGGCCAGCGCCTGCTCGAAGTTCTTTTCCAGCTGCATGCGGAACTCCTCATGCGAGCGCGCCTGGTCGGACAGCGAGGCCAGCGCGGTGAACTTCTCGGTCAGGCCCTTGGCCTCGGCGAAGAGCTTGTCGCGCAGCACATCGGCCTCGGACATGCCCACGTCGCGCGTGACCGTGGCCTTGGTGGCGCCCACCTGGGCTTCGCCGCGCGCCTGGGCCAGCAGGCGTTCTTCCAGCACCTTGGCATCGGCCAGGCCCTGCTTTTCGTTGGCGTCGGCCGTGGCCTCGATGACGCGCGCCTCGGCCAGGCCCTTTTCCTGATGGCCCTTGGCTTCGGCCATCAGCTTCTCGGCAATCACGCGGGCCTGGGCCAGGCCTTCCTTTTCCAGGGCGGCGGCGGTGACTTCGCGCACCTTGGCATCGGCCAGGCCGGGCGCGGCGCGCTCGACCTCGATGGCCTCGGCCAGCTTCTTCTTGGCTTCGGCTGTCTTGCTGGCCGCTTCCAGCTCGGCCTGGGCCATGGTCGTGACTTCCACGGCCTTGTGGCGCGAGGAAGCCTCTTCGGCCTCGGCCTTCTTGACCTGGCGCACCATGTCTTCCTCGGCCTGGGCCTGGGCGGTCAGCACGGTGACCTGCTTCATGCGCTCGGCCTCGGAGACGACGCGCACTTCCTTGATGCGTTCCTCTTCCTGGGCCACGGACTTTTCCACCACCACGCGCTCGCGCACCACGTTGGCGATGTTGGCCTTCTCGACCTCGATGGCCTTTTCCTTCTCGATGCGCTGCAGCTCCACCTCGCGCTGTCGGGCCACGATCTCCAGCTCCTTGGCGCGCGTGACCTTCTCGACCTCGATCACCACGGCACGCTCACGGTTTTGCTGGGCCACGGCCACTTCGCGCTGGCGGTTTTCCTCGCGGATGTCCAGTTGCTCCTGGGTCTGGATGCGGGCCTGCTCGGCCTTCAGGCGCTCTTCTTCCTGCACCTTCTGGGTTTCGGCCTGCTCGCGCGCCTGGATGGTGGCGATCTCGCGCTTTTGGCGCGCCTCGGCATCGGCCTGCTGGCGCTCCAGCGCCAGCATGGCTTCCTTGGTCTCCACGTTCTTCTTGGTGATGGCCAGGTCGGAGTTGCGTTCGAGCTCGTTGGTGACGATGTTCTGGTTGGCCGTCAGCTCGGTGATCTTGCGGATGCCCTCGGCGTCCAGAATGTTGTTGGGGTCCAGCGAGGACTTGGGCGTCTGCTCCAGATAGTCGATGGCCACGTCTTCCAGCACATAGCCGTTGAGGTCGTTGCCGATGACATGGATGATCTGGTCACGGAAATCCTGGCGGTTCTCGAACAGCTTGACGAACTCGATCTGCTTGCCCACGGTCTTGAGCGCCTCGGAGAACTTGGCGTTGAACAGCTCGTTGACGGCCGTCTTGTCCGAGGCCCGGTCCACGCCGATGGCCTTGGCCACCTTGAGCACGTCCTCGGCCGTTTCATTGACGCGCAGGTAGAAGGCCACGGTGATGTCGGCGCGCATGTTGTCGCGGCAGATCAGGCCTTCCTTGCCGCGCCGGTCGATCTCCAGCGTCAGCAGCGAGATCTGCATGAACTCCTTCTTGTGGATCACCGGCAGCACCAGGCCGCCCGTGAACTTGACCTTGGGCTGCGACGTGGTGTCGTTGATGATCAGCGCCGTGCCCTGCGGAACCTTGATGTAGAAGGCCTTGACCAGGGCGAACAGCCCGAGGATGACGACGAAGACGGAACCGATCACCACCCCGGCGACGATGTACCACTCCATGTTGCTCATGTTCATGCGAATCTCCCCTGTGAATTGCTATCTGTGAAAACGCTGAAAAAACGGAAAGGCCGCGCCCGCCGAACGGACGCTCGGGCCTTGTGAGAATCCCGGAACTAGCGCGGCAGCTCGGTGCCGTCGAACTCGGCCTTGCTGACCACGCGCCAGGCGTTGTGCTCGGGCAGGTGCTCGATGAGCACGATCTCGGTGCCCCGGCCCAGTGCGCGCTCGGGCGAGCGCATCTGCACGTTCAGGCCTGCGCCGCCGTCCTCGACACTGCCGTAGCCCTGCGTGCCGTCCACCACGGCGCTGCGCACCAGGCCGGTGCGGCCCAGCAGCACCTTGGGCTCCTCTGCAGGCGCCACCTTGTTGACGATGCCCCGCAGCGGGCGCAGCAGCAGCACGGTGGCGGCAAAGCCCAGCACCATGGCTGCCGCTGCCACCAGGGAGCCCGTCAGCAGGTTCACCAGGGTCCAGCCCTGGGGCATGGGCACGAAATGGCACAGCACATACGAGGCCAGCCAGGACATCAGGAACAGCGCGGTGAGGATGACCGTGAGCGGAATGCCGCCCAGGCCCACTTTGAGCAGCAGCCCGGCCAGCGCGCTGACCGAATGCTCCACGCCGTGCGCATGGTCGCTGCCGTCGAACAGCACCCAGTGGTCCAGCGAGTCCACCTCCAGCAGGCCCAGCATGGCGATCAGCCAGTACAGCAGCATGAACAGCAGCAAGGCGCCAAAGATGAAAGTCGGAAAGCCAAACGCGTATTGCAGGAACGCAGACATGTTTCTCCCCTCCCCTCAAATCCGGCAGCCGAGGCGGCAGGCCTGGCAGTGCCTGCCTGGACGACGGCCGCGCATCAAGCGTTTTTTCCGCCAGTTGCGGCGCGCTGCGCCTTCAGGCGTTCCAGCACCGACTGCGCATTGCCCGCCTGGGGCGTGATGCCGGCAGCGCGCAGCTTGGCATCCAGCGCATCTTCGCTGCTGTCGCGCGCCAGCTCGGCCGCGCTTTCCATGCGCGCACCGCGCTCGGCCTGCTTTTGCTTGATGCGCTCCAGAGAATCCAGCGCGCTTTGCACGCGCGTCTGCGAGCCTGCGTAGCGGCCGGCCACCGTGGCCTGGGCGCGCTGCACGCTTTCCGTGGCCTTGACCGTGTCGGCCTGCTGCTTGAGGCGCTTGATATGCGTTTGCGCCGTCTGTATGGCCACGCGCAGCTGCTCCACGCTTTGCGTGTAGGCGTCCAGCTGGGATTGCTCCTCGTCGCGCTGGGTCTCCAGCACGGAGACCTTGCCGGCCACTTCCAGCGCCAGCGCCTCGTCGCTGGTGTCCAGCGCCTTGACGGCATAGCCCTCGTATTCGGCAATGCGTTCCTGGGTCTGCTTGAGCTTGCCGGCGGCCAGCTTTTGCTTGGCCATGATGTCGGCCAGCGCTTCCTTGGACTTGTTCAGGTCGCTGTCGGCATCGCGGATTTCCTGGTCCAGGATGCGCAGGGCCTGGCTGTCGGTCACCGCCTCGCCGGCCTCGTGGGCGGCGCCGCGCAACGCTGTCACCAGCTTGTTCCAGATGGTCATGATGATCTCCTAGGGGCTCAGTGTCTTCAACGGGCGGGGAGTCAGGCCTGCGCGTGTGCGGATGCGGATGCGGATGCGGATGCGGGCACCGGCGTCAGGTAGTGGGCCAGTGCCTCGGTGGCCTGGATGACGCTGTCGGCCAGGGTCAGGATCTCGGCGATGATGTCGCCCTCGCTGCTGCTGGCGTGCATGGCGGCGAACATCACGTAGCCCTCGCCGCCGTGGGCCTGGGGTTCCAGCGCCATCGTGGTGAAGGGAAACAGTTTTTGCAGGCGCAGCATCTGCTCGTTGAGACCGGCGCGGTCGTGCACCTGGTCGGCGGGCCACAGAAAGGCCTCCACCACCAATTGGTCGCCCGAGAGCGCCACATGCACCGGCAGATCGCCGAATTCGGGCAGGCTGACCAGCAAACTTGCGTCTGCGCCTTCCAGCACCTCGATATGGAGCCGGCCGCCCTGCACCAGTGCCGATTGCTGCAGATCGCCCGCCAAGGCGTGAATATCCCGATATGCCTGTCTGCTGTTGTCCATGCCGCCCTCCTTGTGGATGAGAACCATTGATTCCGGTTGCAATCCCGGCACGCGCATTTGCTTTTCCAATTGCTGCAATGCCGCGCCGTACTCTGGAAGAATCCAGACCTCCTTTTTCACCAGCCCCTGTTCGCGCAGCCGTTGCCGGTGCAGGCGCTGGTAATGGGCTGATGTCTTTTGTTCCATGCGGATACCATAGCGGTCATTACATGTGATGTCTACATGTAATAACGATCAATTTGTAAACGGATATGTAAACCGAGTGGCGCAATGGCCGGCTTTGCGCAGGCCACGGCCCGCCTTTGCGTTCTGGCAAATCGCCATCAAGAATTCATTTTTTCTACCGAAAACCATTTATCAACAAATTTTCCTATCAACCACAGGAGCGCCCTGGCGCGGACTGCTGCGGCGGCCGCGCAGGGCTGCGAAGGCACTGCACAATGGCCGCTGTCGCAGGCAGATCCGGCCCTTGGCTGCCCGGCGCACGCTACGGAAACCTCTGCATGCCCGCCTTCAGGCTCTCACTTCGCACGGCAGTCACAGCCCCCTTCATAGCGGTGTTCGTGGTCACGGCCGGGCTATTGGCGGCATGGCAGCAGCGCCAGGTGGACCAACTCATCAACCGCGAAAGCCTGCGGCTGCTCGACTCCCTGTCCACCACCACGCGCCACCAATTGGCCGATTACCTGGAGACCCCGCTGCGCGTGCAGCAGGCCCTGGCCGAGACCGTGGCCCGGCAGGCGCTCTACACACCCGGCGACCTGCGCCCCATCTATGGCTATCTGACACGCTCATTCACCGAGCTGTATGCCCAGCACCACCAGATCAGCCTGTTGAGCTTTGGCGGCGTACAAGGTGAATACACGGGTGTGCGGCTGGAGCCCGATGGCCGCTACCGCCTGATTCTCCAGGACCGCAGCACCCAGGGCGCCCTGCAGATCTTCGAGGGGCTGGAGCCCGGCCCGCCCATGTCCAGCCTTGCCGGCTACGACCCCCGCGTGCGCCCCTGGTACCAGCCTGCCATCCACAAAGACGGCCCGCATTGGTCGCCCATCTACACGGTGACTGGCGACCGGGGCGATACCACGATTTCCGCATCCACTTCCGTGCGGGTGTCCGGCCAGCTGGCCGGCGTGGTGGCCGCCGATGTGCGGCTGAGCAGCATGAACCGCTTTCTGCGCGACGAGCCCTTGCGTGGCAACGGCCATATCGCCGTGGTCGACGCACAGGGCTACATGGTGGCGCACTCGTCCGAGCTGTCGGTGCTGAAGCGGCGCGAAGGCCCCTATGACCCACCCGTGCGCCTGCGGCTGTCTGAAAGCCCCGATCTTGCGCTGCGCAGCCTGGCCGCCCTGCTGCCTGCGCATCTGAGCGCGGATTCATCGGCGCCAGCGGGTCCCGAGAACACCATCAACCTGAGCTTCAAGGAACAGGGGCAGATCTACCACGGCCAGGTCACCGCATTCCACGATGGACGCGGCATCGACTGGCGGATCCTGGTGCTGCAGCCCGAATCCGATCTGGTCAGCAGCATGCGGGCGGACAGCCGCCATGCGCTGGTCCTCGCTTTCGGCCTGGCCTTGCTGGGACTGGGGCTGGGCGTGTGGTGCCTGCGCCGTGCGCTGCGCCCCCTGGCGGTGACGGCCGATGCGGCCAACCGTCTGGCCAAGGGCGACTGGAGCGCGGTAGGGGCGCTGCCGGATACGTCCCTGGTCGAGACATCGTCCCTGGTTTCGGCCTTCCACAACATGGCGCAGCGGCTGCAGGAATCGTTCGAGCACATGCGCACCCTGCTGCAGTACGACAGCCTGACGCAGCTGCTCACGCGCGCCGGCCTGATTGAGCAGGCCGATGCGGCTGCAGCCGCCAACACGCCCTGCCCTGCCGCGCTGTGCCTGCTGGAGCTGCAGAATTTCCGCAGCGTCCGCGACGATGTGGGCCACGGCACGGGCGAGCAGTTGCTGCGGGCCGTGGCCGAGCGGCTGCGCAACCACCATCTGCAGTTTCCTGCCCTGCTGGCGCGCACGGCCAGCAACGAGTTCGCCATGCTGTGGCTGCATGACTGCACACCGCAGCAGATGCAGGACAAATGCCGCCATCTGCTGGAAATCTTCGACCAGCCATTTTCCGTGGGCAAGGACGACATCGTGCTGCGCGCCTGCGCGGGCGCCGTCAGCGGCGAGCTGCTGCCGGGCGCGCTGCCCGAGTGGCTGCGCAACGCCAGCATTGCGCTGGGAGAGGCGCAGCGCGGCTCGCACCCCTTCCTGCTGTTCGAGCCCAGCCTGGCGCAGAAAATGCTGGGCCGCACGCAGCTGGCCATGGAGCTGCGCCAGGCGGTGGAGCGCAACGAGCTGCGCGTGTTCTACCAGCCCGTGGTGGACCTGGCCACGGGCAGCATGGTCGGCGCCGAGGCCCTGGTGCGCTGGAACAGCCCGACGCGCGGCATGGTGCCGCCCGGCGTCTTCATTCCGGTGGCCGAGGAGTCGGACCTCATCCTGAGCGTGGGCGAATGGGTGCTGCGCACGGCGGCGCACGACATCGCCTCCCACCTGCCCCAGCTGCCCGCCGACTTCGAGCTGCACGTCAACATGTCGGCACGCGAGCTCATCCAGTCCGACTTCGCCTCCACGCTGGAGCAGGCACTGGCCACCAGCGGCCTGCCCGCCCGGTTGCTGACCCTGGAGCTGACGGAGTCCATGCTGCTGGACGACAGCGACGCCACGCTGCAGCGCATTGCCGCCATCCGCGCGCTGGGCGTGAAGATCGCCATTGACGACTTCGGCACCGGCTACTCCTCCCTGGCCTATCTCAGCCGCCTGCGCTTTGACTGCATCAAGATCGACCAGAGCTTCGTCGGCCAGTTGCCGGAGTCCGAATCCGACAAGTCCATCGTGACCGCCGTGCTGCGCATCGCCCAGGGCTTTGGCGTCAAGGTCGTGGCCGAAGGCGTGGAGGAGCAGGCCCAGGCCAGGCTGCTGCATGCCCTGGGCTGCGAGCATGCACAGGGCTATCTGTTCGAGCGGCCGGTGCCGCTGGCGCAGATGCTGGAGTACCGCTCTCCCTGGCACGAGTGAGCCTCCAGTGGGCCGCTGACGAGCCGCTGGTGCGCCGCTGCTGCCTTGTGGTGCCCTGCCTGTCGGCTTTGGCTGACGTGTGCCGCTTGCATGATCCGGTGCACATGCGGGTGCAATCCACGAAACAATCAGCCCCTGTTCCAGCCTCCCGCCTTCCATGACGCCCACCTATTCCGAGAGCCAGCCGCCCCCGCCCCGTCTGGACCCCGCCGGCCCCATCCACCTGATCGTGCCGCTGCGCCCAGGCGCCGACCTGGAACAGCTGCGCGCCCGCCTCACCAGCGTGCCCGCGCTGCAGCAGCGCAGCGTGCAGTGGCATGTGCCTGGCGCACGCGCCGACATCGTGCACCTGGCCGCCCGCGCCGTGGACAGGGCCAGCCAGGATGGCGGCCTGGTCGTGGCCGCCGGCGGTGACGGCACCATCAACGCGGTGGCCGCCGCAGCCTGGGCGCGGGGCGTGCCCATGGGCGTGGTTCCGCTGGGCACCTTCAACTACTTCGCCCGCGAGCAGGCGCTGTCGCTGGAGCCTGCCCAGGCCGTGCAGGACATTCTTCAGGCATTGCAGGCCGGCCAGATGCGGCCCGTGAACGTGGGCCTGGTCAATGAACGGCTGTTTCTGGTGAACGCCAGCCTGGGCCTGTACCCGCGCCTGCTGGACGAACGCGAGCGCGCGTCCACACGCTTTGGTCGCACGCGGCTGGTGGCCATTGCGGCCTCCATCTGGAGCATTCTTCGCGGTGGCAGCGCGCGCCGCTGGCGCATCGCCCTGCGCTCCGACCGCCAGGCGCCGCTGCAGCAGCAGGAACACCTGGCCAGCACACTGTTCGTGGGCAACAACCCGATGCAGTTGGAGCGCGTGGGCATTGCCGAAGCCCGCGCCGTGGCCGACGGCCAGCACCTGGCCGCCGTGCTGCTGCTGCCGCAGGCCAGCGAGGCCCCGGCGCGCGTGGTCTGGAATGCCGTGTTGGGGCGGCTGGCGCAGGACGATGCGGTGGCCAGCCTGGCCTGCACCGAGTTGGTGGCGGAGCCCGCAGGCCGGCGACCGCGGCGCCTGAAGGTGGCCTTTGATGGCGAGCGCGAATGGATGGCGCCGCCCATTCGTTTTCGCCTGGGCGAGAAGCCGCTGTGGCTGGTCGTGCCGGGCGAGGTCGGGCCCTCCTCCTGATCATCAAGGGACAAGGAACGCCCATGGCTTTGCTCATGCATATGTCGGACCTGCATTTCGGCGCCCACGATCCGGCCGTGTGCGCCGCCGCGGCAAGACTGGCCGCACGTTTGCCCGTGGCACTGCTGGTGGTCTCCGGCGACCTGACCCAGCGTGCCACGGCCGCGCAGTTTGCCCAGGCGCGCGAGTTTCTCGATGCGCTTCCCGTACCGCGCCGCCTGGTCGTGCCGGGCAACCACGATCTGCCGTTGCTGGCCTGGTGGGAGCGGCTGGGCGGCCATGCCCATGATCGCTACGCCCGCTGGATCAGTGCCGACCTGCAGCCCTGGTGCGCAGAGCAGGGCTTTTGCGTGATTGGCGTGGACACCACGCGCTGGTGGCGCCACCAGCGCGGCAGCCTGTCGGCCAGCCAGATACGGCAGGTGGCCCAAAGGCTGGCGCAGGCCAGCCCCGGCGACTGGCGCATTGTGGTCGGCCACCACCCGCTGGCCGCCGCCCATGCGCAGGACCGCAGCCACCGCCCGCACCGCGCGGCAACGGCCCTGGCGGCCTGGCGCGACGCCGGAGCGCAGTTGGTGCTGTCAGGCCATGGACATGACCCCGGCCTGGTCCAGCCGCTGCCGGGGCTGTGGGCGGCGCAGGCGGGCACTGCGGTATCGCTGCGGCTGCGCGCGCATGCGCCCAACAGCCTGTTCACGCTGGAGCAGCAGGAGGACTCGGCTGGACAGGGCCCGGCCTGGCGCCGCGAGCTCACGCGCTGGGACTATTCACGGCAGGCGGATGAATTCCTGCCCGTGCAAAAGCATGTTCTGGACCCGCCGCAGGCCTCCACCCGCTGAACGCGCGCAAGCCTTGCTCTGGCGTTCTTCGTTGTATTGCACAATCCATAGCCTCGGCCTCCATGCAGGCGGCGGCAGAAAAGTTTGCATGCTGTCCTACGCGATGGCCGCCCGAGGGTGTGGATGATCAGCCCTCGTCAATGCTGCCTTTTTGATAGCAGCATGATGCACTGCAACAAAGAGATATGCGAATCCTGTACGTTGAAGACAATGCCGACCTGCGCGAAACCATTGGCCTGCTGATGGAGAGCGAATCACGCTTCGTGACCAGTTGCGCCACCGCCGAGCAGGCCCTGGAACTGGATGCGGCCCAGCCTTTCGACGTGGTGGTTTCCGATGTCAGCCTGCCTGGCCTGTCAGGCACCGACCTGGCGCGGCAGCTGCTGGAGGCCGATGCCCAGCGCTGGATCATCCTGTGCTCCGGCTACGACCTGGGCCCCTACCCCACGGCCTGGGGCCCCCATGTGCGGACACTGCTCAAGCCCTTCGAGATCGAGGACCTGGAGACGCTGCTGGACTCCATCCAGGAAGCGCTCGGCAACCCCGCCCACTGAAGCGTTCGCGCTTTCGCGCCCCCCGGCGCCCCCCGGCGCCCGCCGTCACAGCACGGCCTTGGAGCCTCCCACCGCCACCTCGCGCGGCAATTCCACCCTGAAGCTGGTCACTCCGTCGGCGGAGCGCACATCGATGCGCCCGCCGTGCGAACGCACGATCTGGTGCGCAATGAACAGCCCCAGGCCCAGTCCCTGGTGCTGGCCGGGCCGGCGTTCACCACCGCGAAACGGGTTGAACAGCGTGGGCAGCAGTTCCGCGGGAATGGTGCCGCCGTTGCGCACCGTTATGGACACGCGATCGTCCTGGCGGCCATCGGCCGTCACCTGCACCGGCTGCGCGGGATCTCCGTGGTGCATGGCATTGCCCAGCAGGTTGGTCAGCACCTGGCACAGGCGCTCGCCATCCCAGATGCCTTCCAGATTGCCCAGCATCTCGCTTTCCAGGCGCCGCTCCGGGAAGCCCGTCTCCACCTCCTGCAGCGTGCGCTGCAGCAGCGTCTGCAGGCTGGCCGGCTGGGGCGACAGCGGCAGGCCGTCTGCCTGGCGGATGCGAGTCACGTCCAGCAGATCCTCGATCATGCGCGACATGCGCTGGCTGCTGCTGAGCATGCGCTCGGCCATGTTGGCCACCTTGCCGGGATCGGGCTGGCGCGTGAGCACGGTGGCCGCCGCCTTGATGGACTGCAGCGGCGTGCGCAGGTCGTGGCTGAGCACGGCCATGAACATCTCGTTGATGCGCAGCGCCTCCGTGCGCTCCTGCAGCTGCTGGGCCAGCGCCTGCTTGCGCTGGTGCAGCTCGAAGAACACGTTGGCCTTGGTGGTCAGCATGTGCGGGTCGATGGGCTTGTACAGAAAGTCCACGGCGCCGCTTTCATAGCCGCGGAATTGCCAGTTGTGCTCGCGCGAGCCGGCCGTCATGAAGATGAGCGGGATGTGGCGCGTGCGCTCGCTGCCGCGTATCAGCTCGGCCAGCTCGAAGCCGTTCATCTCGGGCATCTGCACGTCCAGCAGGGCCAGCGCCACATCGCCATGGTCGAGCAAAAGCTCCAGCGCCTCGGGGCCGGAATGCGCCTTGAGGAACTCGATGCCGTCGCGCTGCAGCAGCGCTTCGATGGCGATCAGATTCTCGGCAATGTCATCGACGATCAGGCATTTGACGCGATCTGTTTGGGACATGGATTCTCTCTCGGTATTTTGTCTGGTGGGAGCGCGCTGAATGGACATTCAAAGCCTCCCCTGGCCGTGCAGCGATGCGATGAGCGCGGCAATGCCCTGCGGCGCCAGCACCTGGGCCTGTGGCACGCGGGCCAGGGCCGCCCGCGGCATGGTCTGCATTGCGGCACTGTCTGGCGACTGCACCACGGCCAGGCCGCCGGCCGCGTGCACGCTGGCCATGCCCTGGGCGCCATCCTCGTTGGCGCCCGACAGCAGCACGGCCAGCAGGCGCTCGCCATAGCAGTCGGAAGCCGACTCGAACAGCACATCGATCGAGGGCCGCGAAAAATGCCAGGGCGCATCCAGCGACAGCGCCAGCCTGGGGCCGCTGTCCACCAGCAGGTGGTAGTCGGCCGGCGCAAAGTACAGGCAGCCCGGCTCCAGCCATTGCTGGTCCTGCACCTCGCGCACCGGCAGGGCGCAGCGCGGCCCGAAAAGCTGGCCCAGCAGGCTGCGCCGGTCGCGCGGCAGGTGCAGTACCACCAGCACCGAAGCGCGCAGGCTGGCGGGCAGCGTGGGCAGCACCACGGACAGCGCATCAAGCGCGCCGGCCGAGCCGCCGATCACGATGGCCTCGTAGGCTGTGGCGGCGTCCGAGGCGGGTGTGTTCGTGGTCGCGGGCATCACAGCCCGGCCCTCTTGCGGTAGATGCGGTCTTCGAGCACGAAGTCCTCGAAGGCCTCCGAATGCCCTGAAAACCGCAGCGACTCCTTGGAGCCCAGGCCCAGGAACCCGCGATGGCACAGCGCATCGCGGAACAGGCCCAGCGCCCGGTCCTGCAGCTCGCGCTCGAAATAGATCAGCACATTGCGGCAGGACACCAGATGCATCTCGGCGAACACGCTGTCGGTGGCCAGGCTGTGGTCGGAGAACACCATGTGCTCGCGCAGCCCCTTGTCGAAGACCACACGGCCATAGCGCGCCGTGTAGTAGTGCGACAGCGAGCTGTGCCCGCCCGAGCGCGCATGGTTGTCGGTGAAGGCCGCCACGCGCGCCATGTCGAACACGCCCTGCTCTGCCGCCTTCAGCGCATGGGGATTGATGTCGGTGGCGTAGATCAGGGTGCGGTCCAGCAGGCCCTCTTCATGCAGCAGGATGGCCAGCGAATACACCTCTTCGCCCGCGCTGCAGCCGGCCACCCAGACCTTGAGCGAGGGATAGGTGCGCAGCAGCGGCACGACCTCGGTGCGCAGCGAGCGGAAGTAGGTCGGGTCGCGGAACATGTCGCTGACCTGGACCGTGAGGTACTCGAGCAGGGCCGGGAACACGCTTGTATCGTGCAGCACACGGTCCTGCAGCTGCGACAGCGTCTTGCAGTCGAACTGCACCAGGGCCGACTGCAGGCGCCGCTTGAGCGAGGCCTGGGCGTAGCCCCGGAAGTCGTAGTGGTAGCGGTGGTAGATGGCATCGATCAGCAGGCGCTGCTCGATGTCGGCGGTGCGGGCTTTTTTCATCGCCGGGCCGCCCCAAGATGAAAAGCGGCCCCCTTGGGGGGCAGCGTACCTTGCGCAGCAAGGGGAGCGTGGGGGCTATTTTTCAGCTGCGGCATCGCGTCCTCCTTGCTACTTGGGCATCCACACCCGCACCAGCGACAGCAGCTTCTCCACGTCCAGCGGCTTGGCGATGTAGTCGTTGGCACCGGCGGCCAGGCATTTCTCCTGGTCGTCCTTCATGGCCTTGGCGGTCAGGGCGATGATGGGCAGGCGGCGCCATTGCGGGCGGTTGCGGATCTCGCGCATGGCGGTATAGCCGTCCATCTCGGGCATCATGATGTCCATCAGGACCAGGTCGATGCCGGCCTGCGCCGTGCCCCGCGCTTCCAGGGTTTCCAGCGCCTCGCGCCCGTTGCGCGCGATCTCCACGCGGATGCCCGTGGGCTCCAGGATGCTGGACAGCGCGAACACATTGCGCACATCGTCCTCCACCACCAGCACCGTGCGCCCTTCCAGCGCCGACTCGCGGCTGCGCGCCACCTGCAGCATCTGGCGGTGCTCGGCCGACAGCTCGGACTCCACCTGGTGCAGGAACAGCGTGACCTCGTCGAGCAGGCGCTCGGGCGAGCGCGCGTCCTTGATGATGATGGACTTGGAAAAGCGCCGCAGCTGCTGCTCTTCATCGCGCGAGAGCGCGCGGCCCGTGTAGACGATGACAGGCGGGAAGGAAACATCGTCCTGGTCCGTCATGCGCTGCAGCAGCTCGTAGCCGCTGATGTCGGGCAGGTTCAGGTCCATCACCATGCAGTCGAAGGTGGCGCCGCGCAGATGCTCCAGCGCCGCCGCCGCCGTGCCCGCGCAGACGATGTCCACGTCGCTGCGGCTGAGCAGGTGGCGCACGCTCTCGCGCTGGCGCTCGTCGTCCTCCACCACCAGCACGCGGCGCAGGTCCTGGGTGAACTTGGCCTCCAGCCGCTTCAGGGCATGGACCAGTTCCTCGCGCTTGACGGGCTTGAGCGCGTAGCCCACGGCGCCGCGTCCCATGGCCTCCTGCGAATAGTCGGCCACCGAAACCACGTGCACGGGAATGTGGCGCGTGACGGGGTTGCGCTTGAGCTGATCCAGCACGCCCAGGCCCGAGAAATCGGGCAGGTTGATGTCCAGCACGATGGCGTTGGGCTGGTTGCTTGCCGCCATGGCCAGGCCGTCGGATGCGGTGTTGGCCACATCGCATTCGAAATCCATCTCGCGCGCGAGCTCGGAAAGAATGTCGGCAAAGCGCAGATCGTCCTCGATGACGAGGATGCGGCGCCCGCTCTGCCCGCTCTTTCGCAGGGCATTCGCCGCGGACGAGGTAGGCGACAGCATCGGAGCAGACATGGCTGGCGACATGGCCGGCGCGAACGCGGGCGCAGCCGGCGCGACATGGGCCGAGGCGACGGCGGGCACGGACGCGGGCGATGACACCGGCACCTGCGTCTGTGTCTGTGTCTGCGCATTCGCCAGCGATTCCCGCGCCGGGCGGGGCAGCGGCGCGGCAGCCAAGGCCCGGCCAGGCTCCACCAGCTCCAGGATCACAGGCACGGTCAGCGTGAACACGCTGCCCTGCCCCGGCGTGCTGGAGACGGTCAGCGTGCCGCCCAGCAGCCCGGCAAGGTCACGTGAGATCGACAGGCCCAGGCCCGTTCCGCCGAACTTGCGATGCGTGCTGCCGTCCGCCTGGCGGAAGGCATCGAAGATGAATTGCTGCTGCTGCTCGGCAATGCCGATGCCGGTATCGCGCACGGCGAACGCCAGCATGCCCCCGGGCACGCGGGACACCTGCAGGTCGACCGAGCCCTTGGCCGTGAACTTGAGCGCGTTGGACAGCAGGTTCTTGAGCACCTGGGCCAGCCGCATGGGGTCGGTCTGCATGGAGGCCGGCACGCCGGGGTCCACCGTCCATGCCAGCTCCAGGCCTTTTTCGCGGGCGATGGGGCGCAGCGGCTCCATCAGCGCCTGCAAGGCGGTGGCGATGGTCATGGGCTCCACCAGGACGCTGACCTGGCCGGCCTCGATCTTGGACAGGTCCAGGATGTCGTTGATCAGCGCCAGCAGGTCGCTGCCCGCCGCATGAATGGTCTGTGCGTACTTGACCTGATCGGCCTGCAGGTTGCCGGGCTTGTTGTCGGCCAGCAGCTTGGCGAGGATCAGCGTGGAGTTCAGCGGCGTGCGCAGCTCGTGGCTCATGTTGGCCAGGAACTCGCTCTTGTACTGGCTGGCCAGCTCCAGCTCGTGCGCCTTGTCGGTCAGCGCACCCTGGGCGCGCAGCAGTTGCTCGCGCTGGTACTCCAGCTGCTGGGTCTGCTCCTCCAGATGGGCATTGGTCTGCTCCAGTTCGCTTTGCTGGTGCTCCATCTGCGTCTGCGACTCCTGCAGAATGCGGCTTTGCTGCTCCAGCTCCTCGTTGCTCACGCGCAGTTCTTCCTGCTGGGCCTGCAGCTCTTCCGACTGGCGGCGCGTTTCTTCCAGCAAGGTCTCAAGGCGCGAACGGTCCAGGCCCGAGCGGATGGCCACGGCCAGCATTTCGGACGCCCGCTCCAGCAGGCTGCGCTCTGCCTCGCTCACCCCGCGCAGAAAGCCCAGTTCGATGACGGCGAACACTTCGCCGTTCTCCATGGCGGGCGCCACCATCAGCTGCAACGGGCTGGACTGGCCGGTGCCCGAGGAAATCGGCAGGTGCTGCGCGGGCACGTCCCTGACATGCAGCAGCTTGCGCGAGGTGACCGCCTGGCCCGCCAGGCCCTCGCCGGGCAGCAGCTTGTGCTGCAGGCGCTCGCGCGGCAAGGCATAGCCGCCGAACAGGCGCAGACCGCCGTCGGCGCAGTCCACCACATAGCCGGCGCCCACCTCGGCGCGCAGGTAGGTGGCCAGGTACTCCAGTGCCTTCTGCCCCAGGTCTTCCAGCCGGCGGTCGCCCTGCAACTGCTGGCCCAGGCCGGACAGACCGGACGTCACCCACGACTGGCGCGCCTTGACGCGGTACTCGCGCACCGTCAGCGCGGCCGATGCCAGGATCAGGCCCAGCAAGATGAGGGAGCCGCCCCAGGAGTAGTACGTCGAGGTGGTGGAGGCCTCCACCCACAGCTGGCGGCGCTGCTCCAGCTCACGGGTCTGGCGGGTGTAGAGATCATCGATCAGCTCGCGCAGCCGGTCCATGGCGTTCTTGCCCACGTCCAGGCGCACCAGGGCCATGGCGGCGTCCAGGTCGCCGGCCTTGCGCAAGTCTATGGTTTCCTGCAGCTCGCGCAGCTTCTGGCTCGAGATGTCCTCGATCTGGTCCAGCAGCCGGTGCTGCACGGAGTCGCTGGACGTGCGCGCCTTGAGCGCCTCCAGCTGCTTTTGCAGCACATCGCGCGCCTGCTGGTAGGGCTGCAGATAGGCCTGGTCACCCGTCAGCAGAAAGCCCCGCTGCCCGGTTTCGGCATCCTTGAGCGAGGCGTTGAGCTGGCTGAGCTGGCGCATGGCCAGCGTGGTGCGGTCCATGGCATTCACGGCCTGGCCCCGCGCCTCAGACGCCCGGAAATTGACGAAGGCGATGACCAGGGTTGCCAGGGCCGCTGCACCAAAGCCTGCAACAAGCGTCCATGGAATGGCAAAGCGCTGGGTGGTCTGGTGGCTGGAAGATCGTGGCATGCAGTGGAATTTCTGGCGGAAATGGACGAAGGAATCCGCCAGGGACTGTAACGGTTTTGCGCGGCCCTCGGCAGCACTCGACCACACTCGGCCGCAGTCCGCGCTGGTTTCAGCGGTGCGCGACGCACGGCGCCACCACGGCAGCCGTTAACATGGCCCGATACCTTCCTTCCGACATCCCGCTGCGGTCGTCGGCCCACACTCCAGGAACCATTGCATGAAAACCTTTGCCCTCACCGTCGCATCGCTGGCCGCCGCCGCCTCGCTGGTGTCCACCAGCGCCAATGCCGCAGCGTTGATCTTCCTCAACGACACCATCGCCGCACGCATTCCCGCCAGGGATCTGCCCGACGCAAAGGCCGCCGTGGCCAAGGTGCTCAACGAGGCTGCCGACGGCTCCGTGACCGAATGGACCAGCCGCCCGAACCGTACCAACCAGCGCGTGACGATGGCCTTGCAGCCGCAGCAGACCGTGCAGACCGGCTCGGCCGGAAGCTGCCGCCTGCTGTCGGCCGACGTGCGCCTGAAAAAGACCTCGGAAAACTGGCGTTTCTGGTTCTGCAAGCAGTCCGATGGATCGTGGAAGGCCAGCGGCAGCCAGCCCTGAGCAAGGATTGCGATGGCCTGTCACCGGGAATCCGGCATGGACCTACGCCACCAGTCCTGGACACATGGGAGCATGTCGGCCGGAAGATCGACATCGGAGAACAACCATGCCCCATGAATTTGTGCAGGCCACGACACTCGCCAGACGGCTGGCCCTTGGCGTCGCCGCAACCTCTTTGCTGACGCTGGCCGCCTGCTCGGGCGAGACCTCGTCAACGCGCGCGGGATTTCCCATGGCCGAAGTGCCGCGCTTCAACCAGCCCCCGCCGGACAAGCCCCTGCTGGGCCAGCCCGTGATCATGGCCGAGCAGGTCATGCCACATGCCAAGGGGGATCCGCACGAGCCCTTGCCGCCAGCCGCGCCCCTGCCCGCCAAGGCAGCGGAGCCCGCAAGCGGCGCAGGAGCCACGAACAAGGAAGATGCCGGCGGCGTGAACCCGGCCGCCGGCCAGGCCGCCGCCATCACCGATGGCCAGGGCGAGGGCTCCAAGTACCAACTGGGCGCCCCCAAGTAGCTGAACTCGGCCAAACCCGGCAGAACTCAACCGGAGCCGGACGGACTCAGAACGAAGTCCAGTCCCCGTCGTCATTGCCCTTGGCCGCCACGGTCTGCCGGGCGGCAGGCAGCTTTGCGGCGGGCGCTGGGGCGGCAGAGGCGCTGCGTGGGGCAGCAGCGGGTGCAGTGCCAGCAGTTGGGGCGGACGCGGCCAGCGGTCGGGCCGCAGGACGCATGGGCGCTGCCGCAGAAGGCGCGCGCGCGGCAGGTACTGAAGACGAAGCTGCTCCTGTCCCTGCGCGGGCCGGCGCCACGCCGTCGATGCGGAACACGCTCACGGCGGCCGCCAGCTGATTCACCTGGGATTTGAGCGAGCCGGTCGCAGCTGCTGCTTCCTCGACCAGCGCGGCATTCTGCTGGGTCACCGTGTCCATCTGCGAAATCGCCTGGTGCACCTGGTTGATGCCGCTGCTTTGCTCCTGGCTGGCGGCCGTGATCTCGGCCACCAGGTCGCTGACCTGCTGCACGCTTTGCACGATGCCGTCCATGGTGCGACCGGCCTCTGCCACCTGGCGCGTGCCCGCGTCCACCTTGGACACGGAGTCTGCAATCAGGTCCTTGATGTCCTTGGCTGCCGAGGCGCTGCGCTGGGCCAGCGCACGCACCTCGCCCGCCACCACGGCAAAGCCACGGCCCTGCTCACCGGCACGTGCCGCTTCCACGGCAGCGTTCAGCGCCAGGATGTTGGTCTGGAAGGCAATGGAGTCGATGACGCCGATGATGTCGGCAATCTTGCGGCTGGACTCGCTGATGCCGCCCATGGTGTCCACCACGCCCGCCACCACCTTGCCGCCCTGCACCGCAGTCTGCGATGCCGAAGCGGCCAGCTGATTGGCCTGGCGCGCGTTCTCGGCGTTCTGCTTGACCGTGCTGGTCAGCTCCTCCATGGCGGCAGCCGTCTGCTCCAGCGAGCTGGCCTGCTGCTCGGTGCGCGAGGACAGGTCCTGGTTGCCCGCATCGATCTCGCCCGAAGCCGTGGCGATGCTGTCGGCACCCGAGCGCACCTGCCCCACGACCTGGGCCAGGTTGTCGTTCATCTGGCGCAGCGCCTGCAGCAACTGGCCGGTTTCGTCGCGCGAATCAACGGTGATGCGGCTGGTCAGGTCGTTGTTGGCCACGGTGCGCGCCACGCGCAGGGCTTCGGCCAGCGGCACGGTGATGCCGCGCGTGATCCACCACGCGGCCAGCGCGCCCAGCACCACGGCCAGGGACACCACGGCGATGATGGTGGCGCGGCTGGCAGAAAAGCGCACCTGCACTTCACCGGCGGAGCTGTCTATGGCGGCGCGCTGCATGTCCAGCAGGCGCTGCACGATCTCTATATAGCGCTGCGTGGCGGGCTGGTACTCCTGGGTGAACAGGCGCTCGGCATCTTCTGCACGGCCTTCGGCCTTGGCCTTGGTCACCACGTCGCGGCCCGCCAGGTAGCCGGCGCGCGCCTTCTTGATCTCGACCCAGATGTCCTTTTCTTCCTGCGTCTGCAGCAGCGGCTCGATGCGGTCCTGCAGCTTGCCCGACTGGCGCGAGGACTCGGCCGCGTCTTCGGCAAAGAAGGTGGCCAGCGAAGGATCGCTGCTCTTGGCGATGGCCGTGGTCCGGCGCGAGCCCGAGTGGATGTTGCGGAACCAGTCGCTGATCATCCGCTCCTTGGCCAGGGCCACCTCGGTGATTTCCGTGGTCGAGCGGGCCATGTGCCCCATGCTGACGATGCTGGTGACACTGATCAACAGCATGATCAGCAAAAGAATGGTGAAGCCGCCTCCGAGACGGAGGCCGATGCGCAGGTTTTTCATGTTTTCCGGGAGCAGGATGCAGGGCGGGGATGGTGCTGAAATCAGTTCTTGAGGTAGGCGTCCAGCACCATGCGGTTCCAGTTGGCCGAACCGACCAGGGAGTCGCCCAGCTTCTCGGCCGTGGCAACCACCGCACTTTGCTGCTGCTGCAGCGTCTTGACCCGGTCACCCAGACTGGCCATGGACGAGCTGAGGCGGCTGCCCGTGGACAGCGCAGAGTTGGCGCTGCTCTCCACCGCCTTGCCAATGCCGGCCAGGGCAGAGGTCACGCCGGCGGCATCGGCGGCCATGGACTTTTCCAGGGCCTTGGCATCCACCGCCAGCGTGCCGTCCTGGCGCTGGACGATGCCGAGCTTGCCCAGGCTGGGCGCGGTCGCGCTGCCCGTGACACTCATGATGGCCGAGCGCAGCTCGCGCAGGGCGCGGGTGGCACCCACATCGGTGGAAGAACCGGCCGCCGCGCTCACGCTGCCCTTGGCAACGCTGGAGTTGTAGCGCGCCACCAGCTTTTCCAGCGCGCCTTGCACCGACTGGGTGGTGCTGGTGGCCGAGAGCGCGGCCACATCCTTGCCCGCCGAGGCCAGGTCCACCAGGGATGACTTGAACTGCCCCAACGCCGACAGCGAGGTCGATCCCGCCTGGGCCTGGGCCGCAATGCGCTCGTGCGCCTTGGTCAGCGACGGTGCCAGCTTGCGGACCTTCTCCGCTTCGGTGGTCTCGGTCTTGGTGCTGTTGCTGTCCGTCTTGGTGGCGCTGGTCTCCGCAGCGCTCTTCTTGCCGGCCGAATCCGAAGCCGCCTGCGTCGTGCTGTTGAGCTTGGATTGGGCGCGGGCCAGCAGGCTTTGCACGTTCAGGTTGTCGGTTCTGATGCTCATGTTCTCTTCCCTGTGAGTTGGCAGATGGCGCGGGCGCGAGGCCCGTCCACGGTTTGGCAGGAAGACTACCGGGACGCCGCCGCAGCGATGCGGGGAAAAGCAGGCCCCTTGCCCACGACTTGCAGGCTTTGCTGCGCCGGAACGGATGTCCGCCGCCTTCCCGCAGCGGCCCGGCCATGAAAAAGGGCCTCCGAAGAGGCCCTCCAGCAACACATTGCAGCCCTCAGGCCATCTGCGTCAGGGCGCCATAGCGCTCGCGCGCCGTTTGCAGCATGTAGAACGTGATGCGCTTGACCTCGGCCCGGCTGTCGGCGATGTGCTCCCTCAGGCAGGACTGGGCCCGCGCCGCATCGCCAGCCTCGATGGCCGCGAGGATGGCGGCATGGTCGTCATAGGTAGCCGAGACCCGCGGCAGCTTGATGACATCCAGGCGCCGGATGATGCGGATGCGCTCGGTGATGTCCAGGTGGATGCGCGCCATCTCCTGGTTGCCGGTCGCGGCCACCAGGCCGGTATGGAAGGCCTCGTCCAGCGAGGCCACCACGGCGGGGTCGGTCTCGCGCTGCTCCTCGGGCACGCACCAGACCTCGCGCAACGGCTGCAATGACTTCAGCGATTCGCCCACCAGGCTGGCCACGGCGCTGGTCTCCATCAGGGTTCGCACCTCGTAGAGATCCTCGAAGTACTTGAAGTCGAAGGCCTTGATCTGCCACCCGCTCTTGAAATGCACATCGACATAGCCATCGCGCTGCAACCAGAACAGCGCCTGGCGCACGGGCGTGCGGCTGACCTGCATGCGCGTGGCGATTTCGCCCTCGCTGAAGCGGTCGCCGGGCAGCAGGCGGAAGTCGAAGATGTCGTTCTTCAGGCAAGCGTAGATCTGCGCGGCCAGCGAGTGCGCGCTGCTTGCAGGCCCCTGGCGCGTCTCGCACACGGGCGGGGAGGCAACCGCGATGCTCATGCGACTGCCATGCCGGTTGGAGAACACCGCCCCTGCCGTTGGCGACAGCCAAGGCCAGCCAGGACCCAGCTCAAGGCGGAGGAAAAGAGCGAAGCCATGCCTGCGGCACCGGGCAGATTTGCGGACGGTGACAGGGTATACGCCGATTGCTGCTGCAATCTCTCTGACGGGTTTGCACGCCGGCAATGGGCAATGGTCCATTCACGCATTTAGTACTCTTTCTTGTACACAAGTTGGCAGTGGAATTTATTAAAGAAACGAATTGCGTTTTAATAATTGGACCGGCAAAAATATTCTCGACAACGTTCGATGTTCGTGTATGCTCCGCCACTCGCCGCAGTACAGGCCAAACGCACCACAACGGTTCGCAGGCCCCGGCACCAGGCATTCAATGTGCCTGATCAATAGACACAGGAGCCCACGCGCGGTAATCCTGCGCATATCCACGGCAATCCATTTTTATCAGAAATTTTCTGCACATTGATAGTGCAGCGAGCAAGTCGATTCCCCATGCCCGCGGCCATGGGTTTTTGTGTTTGTCAAAGATTGACAAGCCCAACGACATTCAGCTTTTGACAGGAATGGAAAGCTGGCCCACGTCAAAAAAATGACACAAAAACCAGCCAGGCACGCGGTTACCCACGCGGCCTCAAGGCACGTCTCTCCGATATTCCCTCAACAGCCTGATTTCGTCTTTCCATACTGAAAAGCCTCCATCGATAGATGGAGGCCATATTCCCGCACGTCCACGGCAACACCCGCGCCAGACGAGTCCGACGCGGGTTGCCGCAGCAGCACAGCTGCGGGAGGAAGCTCAGGCTTCGCGGTTTTCCTTGATGTTGAAGCCCATCTGGCTCTCGGCGCCCTTGCCGCCCTGGTTGGTCTGTTCCCAGTACTGGGTCTTGACCTTGGCAGCCTGGAACGAGTAGTTCACGGTCACGGTGTCAGAGGAGTTGGCGCCACTGACGGTCACGTTCGTCACCATGACGTCGGTCAGGGTGATCTTGGTGAACTCGATCTGCGAGCCGCCGGCCTTGCACAGCGAGATGTCGACCTGGCCCAGGTGCTTGCCCGTGGCGCAGTGCTTGAGCACGGCGGGGTAGCACTTGTCCACCTTGGCGATGACGTTCAGGTCATGGAAGCTCACCTTGCCGGCGCCGGCACCACCGCCGCTGGACATGGTGTTGGGCTGGGTAGCACCCCAGGTGAAGGAGTCGATGTCGGTCCAGCCCTTGTGGTTGGAATCCTGGGACTCGCCACTGGCGCCTTCGACCTTCATGAACATATCAACGGACATTGCACACCTCTCGAACTAATGGATTAAACGTTCGCATGCAACCCAATAGCCTGATTGCATCGGATAGTTCACACGCGAACAAAGGGGAAACCACTCTCGGGTAGAGCGCACGAAACCGATTCACTTAACACGTGATTCAGATCAGTGCGGCGCATACCCTGGATGGTCAAGGAATGTATTGACAATCGCCTGCAATCCTCACTGTCGTGAACCGCCCTCCTTTGTTGGAGCCGCGATGATAGTGGATAAGGCCGGCAAAATACAAACAATTGAGCAGACTGAATTGTTACGGCGGATACATCTGAAAAAAAATGTATCCACCTCATATCCATTCGATTCGTGTCATGGCTTTTTGCGGAACTCAAGCTACACTCACGCCGCATTCGGAGTCCGATTGAAATACGATCTTGTATTCATGACGAATCCATGACGCTCGTCTTTGGCCCCTGGCTTCAGACAATAGGCTGATTGAGGAAAACCAACGGTTTACAGAGACAGATTGCCGGTGTGATGCCGGCTTTCTCCTTGTCCAATGGCCTCGAACAGGTTCGGCACCCTGGCTGCGCGACAGACATCGCCCGCCAGGGTGTGAAACAACATCTTGGGTGGGATTGCATGGATAGCGAAGCAGCATGTTCGACCAACTGCCTTCCGGCAGGTGTCCAGATTGGCGAATACCGCGTGCTCGATGTCATCGGCGAAGGCGGTTTCGGCATCGTCTACAAGGCCCGTGACCTCTCGCTGGACCGCGAGGTCGCGATCAAGGAGTACATGCCTTCGGCCCTGGCCGGGCGGCAAAGCTCCCATCAGGTGCATGTGCGCTCGCAGCACCGTGGCGCGTTCGACGCCGGGCTGCGCAGCTTCATCAACGAGGCCCGCCTGCTGGCGCGCTTCTCGCACCCCACCCTGGTGCATGTCTACCGATTCTTCGAAGCCGGCGGCACGGCCTACATGGTGATGCGCCACTACGAGGGCCAGACGCTGGGCCGCGTGCTGCAGGCATCGTCGGGCCGCATCGACCAGGCCCAGCTCAGCACCCTGCTGGCCCCGCTGCTCGATGTGCTCGAGGTCCTGCATGCACAGGACTGCTTCCACCGCGATATCGCGCCGGACAACATCTTCGTGCAGCGCGATGGCAGCCCCGTGCTGCTGGATTTCGGCGCCGCGCGCCGCATCATCGGCGACATGACCCAGGCGCTGACCATGGTGCTCAAGCCCGGTTTTGCGCCCATCGAGCAGTACGTGGACGACGGCGCCATGCCCCAGGGCGCGTGGACGGACATCTACCAGGTCGGCGCCCTCATTCACCAGGCCGCCACGGGCCGCACTCCTGCCACCTCGGTGGCGCGCATGGTCACGGACCCCATGCAGCCGCTGACTTCCGAGCAGGTTCCCGGCTACTCCGACGCCTTCCTGCAGGGCATGCAAAAAGCCCTGGCCGTGCGCCCGCAGGACCGGCCCCAGTCGATTGCCGAACTGCGCAGCCTGCTGGGCCTGTCTGCCGAAAGCCGGGCGGCGCCTGCGCCTGTGGAGCCCAGCCCCATCTACATCCCGATCACGACGCCTGCGGCCGTTCAGGCCGCCATGGCCAGCGAGTCGGCATCCGCGCAGGCACCCCGGTTCCTGCCGATCACGGAAACCTACGTTCCCGCACCCACCCCACAGGTTGCGCCCGTGGCGACGGTCATGCCGTTTGCACCTGTGGCACCTGTGGCGCCTGCGCTGCCCGTGCCGCCTGTTGCAACGGTTCCACCCGTGGCCCCGGCATCGCCGGTCCCCGCTCCTGCTGCCGTGGCCACGCCTCAGATGGCTCCCCCATCTGCGCCCCAGGCCTCTGCAGCCGACCCGATGGGCCTGGGCAACGGGCCGTTCATCGACATCGACCAGGCACTGCCGGGCATGCCGGCGCCTCAGGCTACGGGTCAGGCTCCGGTTCCGGCTGCACCACCTGCACCCGTTCCCGAGCAGCCCGCCGCAGCGCCGGCCGTCCAGGCCAAGCCTCCGGCTGCCCGGCCTCCAGTTGCAGGTGCCCAGGCTGCGCCCAAGGCCAGGCGCAGCAGCATGGCCGTACCGTTGGCCATCGGCGCCCTGGTGCTGGCTGCCATCGCGGGTGGCGGCGTGCTGTGGTACGACCATTCCCAGGACCAGGCACGCGCCAAGACCCTGGCAGCACGCGACAGCCTGGCCTGGCAGCAGGCGCAAAGCCAGTCCAGCCTGGCCCGCCTGCAGGACTACCTGGACAGCTTCCCCGAAGGACAGCACCGCACCGAGGCCCAGGCGCTGCTCAAGCAATTGCTCAACGAGGCCTCGCTGGCCTCCACGGAGCAGGTGCAGCCGATGACCGCGCCCGAGCAGCAGGCCGTGTTGCCCGAGATTGCCCCCTCCCAGCCCGAGCAGAGCACGCCCGTCGTCCCCGTTACGGTGGCCACCGGGTCCGAGCCGTTGCCCACCGAGCCGTCCAAGACCGAAGCCCGCCCCGTCAAGCCCGCAGCGGCCACGGGCAAGGTGGTGTTCCGGGTCGTGCCCTGGGGCTATGTCTCCGTGAACCGCGCCCCGGCACGGACCAGCCCGCCGCTGACCCAGATGGAGCTTCCAGAGGGCGAGTACCGCATCGACATCAGCAACCCGGGTGCGGCCTCCACGGTGACCAAGACCATCACGGTCACCAAGGGCGAGTCGGTGACCGTGAACCATCTTTTCGAATGAGCGCGGCCCATGGCTCGACTGATGAACCACCGCTGGCGATGGATGCTGTGCACTGCAGTGCTCGGCCTGCCCTGCCTGGCGCATTCCCAGGCGGCATGCGAAGAGGCCGCGCCCGCCCAAACCGGCTCGGCAGGACGCCCGCAGCTGGCGCAGGGCATTGCGCTGTTCGAGGCGCGCGACCTGGCCCAGGCCGAGCGTGCGCTGCAGGCGGCGCTGTTTGGCGGGCTGGCCGATCCCATGGAGCG
Source organism: Delftia sp. SD018 (assembly GCF_017355445.1). Taxonomy (NCBI): domain Bacteria; kingdom Pseudomonadati; phylum Pseudomonadota; class Betaproteobacteria; order Burkholderiales; family Comamonadaceae; genus Delftia; species Delftia sp. SD018. Next base: position 32,116 of record NZ_JADDRN010000011.1, on the reverse strand, counting down.
GGCTTCCGCCTACAGGTACCTGGCCTACACCTATTGCACGCACAAGGAATGGGCGCGCTGCGAGGCGGCCTTCGATTCCGCGTTCTCCGCACACCCGGGCTTTGCACTGCAAGCCTACGAAACCACGGGTACGCCGTGGCGGGACGCCTACAGCCGCGCCCAGGACCGCTGGATCCAGCGCTGCCCTTCCGCGCAGCGGCTGCGCACGGCGCCTGCGGCACCCACGGCCGGCGGCTTTGCACTGAACAGCCGCGTGATCACCTCGATCACCGCCCTGACACCCGGCCTTGCTCCAGCGCGCTCCGCAGCGCTGGCCGCACGGTCTGAGACGCCACGGACAGATCACAACCTGCGCCTGAGGGTCAGCCCCTGGGCGAATGTGCTGATCAACGGCAAGCCGTCCGGCGTCACCCCTCCCGTCGTGCTGCTCAAGCTGGCGCCAGGCTCCCACACGGTGGAGCTGCGCAATCCCGGCTTCGAGAGCTATCGGCAGGTGATCCGCATCACCGACGGCCAGTCGGTGACCCTTTCCCATGACTTTGATGCCCGCTGACCATGTCCATGACCCTGAATATTCCTCACTCCATCCAGCGCCTGACCCTCGCCCTGGCCGTTGCCTTCGGCCTGGCCGCGTGTGAAACCGCGCCCAAGCCCGTGGAGCCCGAGCCGGCCCCGACCGTGGTCCAGCCTCCGGAGCCCGTCAAGCCCGTGGACCCCGTGGTGATCAAGGAGCAGGAGCTGGTCGAAGCCATCCAGCTCTATGTGGACGGCCGCTATGAGGACGCCATCACGGCGCTGACGCCCCTGTCCACCGCGCAGGAACTGCCCATGAGCAGCCAGGTCAAGGCGCTGAAGTACATCGCCTTCAGCCACTGCGTGGAGGGCCGCCGCAAGCCCTGCCGCCAGCACTTCGACATGGCCCTGGCCCTGGACCCCACCTTCCAGCTGACCGAGGCCGAAAAGGGCCATCCCATCTGGGGTCGGGAGTTCAACAACGCCCGTGCCGCGCTGCGCAACAAGCGCCCTGCGCCCGCGCGCAAAGCCTCCTGAGGCATCCCGACGCTTCCTGAAAACTGCCTAGCCTAAGACTCCATGGACAAAATCGAACTCAGGGTGGTGGTCCACGATGGCGTTCCGGTCGATCGCCACTGGCATGCCGTATTCGGCATGGCCGGTGGCACGATCGGACGCAGTGGCCAGAACAAGCTCATCATCTCGGACCCGGACGCTTCCGTCGCGCGCGTGCACGCCATGGTCAGGCTGGATTCCGAGGGAGCCTTTGTTGCGAACCTGAGCGAGCGTGATCCCATCTGGGTGGCAGAGCAGCCCGTGCGTTCGGGCCAGGAAGTGGGCCTGCCCCTGGGTGCGCGCATCCGTATCGGCGCCTACACCCTGGCCGCCGTGGCGCCGGGCACGCCTTTCGAGGCACCGCCTTCGGCTGCAATGCAAAACGCGCAGGCCGCGCAAGCAACGCAGACAGCGGCCCCAGCCGCCACAGCCGCCCCGCAGCCCCAGAACGCCCCGCCTCCCGTCGCCGCCCAGCCCCCGCTGCCGGAAGCAGCGCCGCTGGCAGAGGCAGCGCCGCTGGCAGACGTATTGCCTGCCGCCGCCCCCGGCATCGCCGATCCCTGGGAAGGCCTGACGGCACTGAGCCTGGATGCCATCCAGACCCCTGCCGTGCCTTCGATCGAGAGCGCCATCCCGCCCGAGCAGGCTGCACTGGCCATGCCGCAGCCCGCCAAGCCGCAGCATCGCCCCCTGCTGATCCCCAATGATTTCGACCCCTTTGCTCCGCCGCCCCAGCAGGCTCGGCAGCAGGAGGAAGGCTGGGCCGGCCTGCCATCGCAAGGCACGGGCGATCTGATACAGCAGCGCCATGACGGCATGGTCCACACGCTGCCGCTCAAGGGCCTGAGCACCGAGGCCTTGCATGATGCCTCCCATACCGGCCTGCCTTCGTGCTTCGAGCAATCCCAAAAGCTCGACCCGCTTGCGCTGTTCGACCAGGGCGGCCTGCCCCCCGATGCGCAGCCACTGCAGCAGGCCTCGGGCCGAGGCTCCGAACTGGGCCAGGCCTTCAATCTGCCGCGCATGCAGTCGCATGCACAGCCCGCAGAGCCGGTGCCACCGCAGGAGGCGGCAGCACCGGCCCAGTCCGCACTCCTGCCCGTGATCGATACCGTGATTCCTGTAGTGCAGGAGCAGCTTCCTGTACAGGTAGAGGCGCGGGCACAGGTACAGGCACAGGACATTCCGGTTGCCGCGCCTGCCCCGGCGCCCGTGCCCCAGATCCCCGCCGAGCCGGCCGCGCTGGACGGTCTGCTGCCCACCAATGGACTGGATCTGGACCTCTTCAAGTCCGGTCTTGCCCATGTTGCGCCCGTCGCCAGGGCTGCCGTTGCCCCTACCTCGGCCCCCTTTGACGCAGGCATCAACGTCAATATCCCCGCGGCCTCCAGCATCCTCGGCCAGGGCGACGCCGCCATCCCCATCGGCGCCCTGCCCTCCACCGCCGCGCCTGTCGATATTCCCGTGCAGCCCCAGCCGGCCGCCAACGCCGATCTGCAGGCACTGGCCGCAGCCTTCATAGAGGGCGCAGGCCTGAACCCGGCCAAGACCCATTTCGAGGTCACACCGGAATTCATGCGCACTTTCGGCGAAGCCCTGCGCATTGCGGTGCAGGGAACCATCGACCTGCTGGCCGCGCGCTCCGAGATCAAGCGCGAGTTCCGCGCCGGCGTGACCATCATTGCCACGGGGGCCAACAACCCGCTCAAGTTCCTGCCCAATTCCGAGGGCGTGCTCATGCAGATGGTCCACCAGACCTTCCCGGGCTTCATGAAGCCGCTGCCTGCCATGCAGGACGCCTTCCAGGACCTGCATGTGCACCAGCTGGCCCTGATGGCCGGCATCCGCGCCGCCTATGCCGAAGCCCTGACCCGGTTCGATCCGACCGAGCTGGAACGCCGCACCGAAACCAACCCCGGCCTGCTGGACAAGCTGCTGACCAATGGCCGCAAGGCCGCGCTGTGGGACGACTACAAGCACAACTTCGACGTGCTGCGCCGCCATGCCGAGGACGACCTGATGGCCTTCTCGGGCCGCACCTTCGTCGAGGCCTACGAAAACGCCGAGCAGTCCGTGAAAGGCCAGCCGTGATCGCCTACCTCGACGGAGACGGCCACCGCTACAGCATCCAGGTGGCCAGCGCATCCCACAGCGGCAGGCGCTCCAGTAACGAAGACGCCATGGGCCTGATGGACCTGGGCGCCGGCGGCCTGTGCTGCACGCTGGCCGATGGCGCAGGCGGGCATGGGCATGGCGAACTCGCCGCCCAGCTCACCGTGCAGGCCGTGGTGGATGGCTTCCGGCAGAACCCGCTGTTCGCCCCCGCCAGCCTGGCCTCCCTGATTTCCCAGGCGGAGCACCGCGTCAGCGGCCAGCAGTCCACCTCGGTCTCGCGCATGCACATGAGCGCCACCGTGGTGGTGCTGTGCATCGATCCCGAGCAGGGCCGTGCCCTGTGGGCGCACTGGGGCGACTCGCGCCTGTACTGGTTCCGCGCGGGCCGCATGCACCTGCGCACCGAAGACCACAGCCTGGTCCAGCAGTTGCTGCACGCCGGCCTGTACGAGGAGAACGACCCGCGCCGCCTGCCCAACCGCAACGTGCTGGCCGGCGCCATTGGCGCCGAGGGCCAGGTGCCGCCCAGCATCCGCGCCGACGCCGTGGCCCTGGAGCCCGGCGATGTCTTCCTGCTGTGCTCGGACGGCCTGTGGGAAGGCATGCACGAGTCGGAAATGGAGCAGTTGCTGGCCGCCAGCCAGCGCCCCGACGAATGGATACAGCGCATGGTCGGCCGCGTCGTATCCAGCGGCAATCCGCACCAGGACAACCTCAGCGCGCTGACGGTGTGGATCTGCCCGCGTGAAACCAATGACTGACATCGAGACAGGAGAAGCCATGTGGAGATCACAGGAACCGCAGGGGCGCCGGCAGGCGCTGCAAACGCTGGGCGCCTTGGGCCTGGGCACGGCCGTGGTGACCGGCCTGGCCGGCTGCGGCTCCCTCAACCCCCTGAGCCGCGCGCCCGAAGTGGCGCCCACAGCCGTGCCCACCGCCATATTCGAAGTGGTGGCGGACATGGACATCAACCCGGACCGTGAAGGCATTCCCAAGCCCGTGCTGCTGCGCATCTACGAGCTGCGCGCCTCCGCCGCCTTCGACCGCGCCGGCTTCTTCGACCTGCAGGACAAGGACGACGGCCAGCTGGGCAGCGACTTCGTGCGGCGCGAGGAATTCCTGGTCGCGCCCGGCCAGCGCCAGGTGATTGAGCGCAAGGGCAACCCCGATGTGCGCGCCTTCGGCCTGTTCGCCGCCTACCGCGATCTGGAGCGCAGCACCTGGCGCGCCTCGGCCGTCGCGCCCAACTCCGTGGAGCTGCGCCGGCGCTGGTGGGGCATGGGCTCCACCGAAAAGCTGCAGCCCGTGCGCTACCAGGTGCACCTGACCCGCGAAGAGGTCACCGTCCGCATTCAACCCGCATCCCAATAAACGCACATCTATCCACCATGGTCTGGCAACGCAAAGTCATCTGGGCCGAGGGCATGTTCCTTCGGCCCCAGCACTTCCAGCAGCAGGAGCGCTTCCTGTTCCGGCAACTGCAGTCACGCAGCCTGCCGGGGCAGCCCTTTTTCTGGGGCTTCTCGGAGCTGGAGCTGGACACCGATCTGCTGCGCATGGGCAAGCTGGGCATCCGTTCGGCCCACGGCGTGCTGCCCGACGGCACGCCGTTCCAGCTGCCGGGCGACGACGAGGCGCCCACCCCGCTGGACATCGGCAAGGACTTCAAGGACGTGGTGGTCCACCTGGCGCTGCCGCTGCGCCGCTTCTCTGGCAGCGAAGTGACCTTTGGCGAAGGCTCCCAGAGCCCTGCGCGCTATCTCAGCGACGTGACCGAAGTGGCGGACAGCAACGACGTGGGTGCCCAGCCCGCCGAGGTGCAGCTGGGCCGGCTGCGCCTGAGCCTGCGCCCCGCCCACGAACTGACCGAAGGCTGGGTCAGCCTGCCTGTGGCCCATGTGGTGGAGCGCCAGGCCAGCGGCGGCGTGCTGCTGGAGCCCGGCTTCATCCCCACCGTGGTCAACAACGGGCCCAGCTCGGTGCTCAACACCTTCTGCAAGGAAATCCACGGCCTGCTGCGCCAGCGCGGCGAAGTGCTGGCCCAGCGCATGATCCAGCCCGAGCGCGGCGGCATCGGCGAGGTCGGCGACTTCCTGCTGCTGCAGCTCATCAACCATTGGACGGGCGCGGCCCAGCACTGGGTGCGCACCGCCAGCATCCACCCCGAGCGCCTGTTCGAGGAACTGCTGCGCCTGGCCGCCGAGCTGACCACCTTCGACCACGAGCGCCGCCGCCCCGAGGTGCTGCCCGCCTACGACCATGACGACCTGCGGCGCAGCTTCCCGCCGCTGATGCTGGAGCTGCGGCGCAGCCTGTCCTCGGTGCTGGAGCAAAACGCCATCCAGATCCCGCTGCACGACCGCCAGTACGGCGTGCGCGTGGCGCTGATCCCGTCCACCGAACTGCTCACCACCTGCGACTTCGTGCTGGCCGCCCATGCCCAGACCACGCCGGAATTCCTGCGCACCCACTTCCCCACCCAGACCAAGCTGGGCCCCGTGGAGCGCATACGCGACCTGGTGAACCTGCACCTGCCCGGCGTCACGCTGCGGCCGCTGCCCATTGCCCCGCGCGAGATTCCCTACCACGCGGGCTACAACTATTTCGAGGTGGACACCACGCACGATCTGTGGAACCAGCTGCAAAGCTCCGGCGGCCTTGCCATGCACGTCTCCGGCGAATTCCCTGACCTGCAACTGGAGTTCTGGGCCATCCGCCGCTGACGGCGCGACGCATCTTCCGACATGAACAGTTCCAACATCAGCCACCAAATGCCCTGGGGCGGCGACGCCGACACGGGCCGTGCCGAAGGCGCGGCCAGCGCCGCGCCCGCGCCTGCCGGCCAGGAGCCGCTGCGCTCGAACCTGCCCGACGTGGTCAGCGGCGGCAACCCGCTGGTGGCCGCCGCCAACCGGCTGCTGAACCTCATCCCCCAGATCCGCGCCATGGTCACCAACGAGGACCCGCGCGCGCTGCAACAACTGCTGCTCGAGCACATCCGCGAATTCGAGCAGCGCGCAGGCGCCAGCGGCGTGCCCATGGAAACCATCATCGGTGCACGCTACTGCATCTGCACGGTGCTGGACGAAACCGCCGCCCAGACGCCCTGGGGCAGTGCCGGCGTCTGGCCCAAGCACAGCCTGCTGGTCGCCCTGCACAACGAAACCTGGGGCGGCGAGAAGTTCTTTCAGCTGCTGGCCCGCCTGGTGCAGACGCCGCACCAGCACATCGACCTGATCGAGCTGCTGTACTACTGCGTGATGCTGGGCTTTGAAGGCCGCTACCGCGTGATCGACAACGGCCGCGCCCAGCTTGAAACGCTGAAGGCGCGCCTGCTGCAGCTCATCGAATCCACGCGCGGCGACCGCAGCAGCCTGCTGTCCGTGCACTGGCGTGGCGTGCAACGCCTGGCCTCGCCGCCCTGGGCCATGGTGCCGCTGTGGGTGGCGGCGGCCATCACCTTGCTGCTGGCGTTCTTCATCTACCTGTGGTTCAGCTACCGGCTGTCCAACAGTTCGGACGACCTGTTCGCCGCCATCAACGAGATCCGCTTCCCGCGCACCTCGGCGGCCGCCACCGTCGCCACGCTCAAGCCGCGGCTGCGCCAGTTCCTGGAGCCCGAGATCCGCGAAGGCCTGGTCAGCGTGCGCGACGAGGCCGACCGCAGCACCGTCATCCTGCGCGGCGACGGCCTGTTCGACCCGGCCGCCACCGTCGTCAAGCCCCGCTACGTGCAGGTCATCCACCGCGTGGCAGCGGCGCTGGACGAAGTGCCGGGCAAGGTCGTCGTCAATGGCTACACCGACAACCTGCCCATCCGCACGGCGCGCTTCCCGTCCAACTGGAACCTGTCGCAGGAACGTGCCCAGGCCGTGTCCCAGATGCTGGGCGGCTCGCTGCGCGACCGCCAGCGCCTGCATGCCGAGGGCCGTGCCGACAGCGACCCCGTCGCCCCCAACAACACGGCAGAAGGCCGGGCGCTGAACCGGCGGGTGGAAATCGTCCTGCTGGTCGCGCCCCAGCAACGTGACCAGCAACTGCAGGCCCTGCCTGCCGCACCCGAGACCAGGAACTGATCCCATGATCCGTCGCATCGCCTCATGGCTGTTCAACCGCTACATGCTCGAGCTTCTGGGCCTGGTGGCCCTGAGCCTGCTCATCTGGTTCGTCGGCCCGCTCGTCTTCATCCAGCCCTACCAGCCGCTGGGCAGCCCCACCGTGCGCTGGTGGATCATCGCCGGCCTGTTCATCCTCTGGTTCCTGCGCCTGCTGCTGCGCTGGTGGCGCGCACAGCGCATGAACGAGCACCTCATGACCGGCCTGGCCCGCCTGACCTCGCCGCGCGAGGCGGACGGCACGCCCGCAGCAGGCTCCGAGGAAGTGGCCGAGCTGGAGTCGCGCTTCAAGGAAGCCCTGGACACGCTGAGCAAGACCCGCTTCGGCCAGACCGAAGGCGGCCTGTTCGGCCGCTGGAACAAGCGCTACATCTACCAGCTGCCCTGGTACCTGATCATCGGCTCGCCGGGTTCGGGCAAGACCACGGCCCTGATCAACTCGGGGCTGGACTTCCCGCTGGCGGCCCAGTTCGGCAAGCGCGCCATCCCCGGCATAGGCGGCACGCGCAACTGCGACTGGTGGTTCACCGACCAGGCCGTGCTGCTGGACACGGCCGGCCGCTACACCACCCAGGAAAGCGATGCGGAGCAGGACAAGGCAGCCTGGAAGGGCTTCATGCAGCTGCTCAAGCGCTTTCGCGGACGCCAGCCCGTCAACGGCGTGATCGTCACGCTCAGCGTGCAGGAACTGCTCAGTGCCAGCGACGCCGAGCGCGCCCAGCTGGCCCAGCTGATCGGCCTGCGCCTGAGCGAGCTGTGCGAGGAGCTGACCATCCGCTTCCCCGTCTACGTGCTGGTCACCAAGAGCGACCTGCTGGCGGGCTTCAACGAGTTCTTCGGCGCCATGAGCCGCGAGGAGCGCGCCCAGGTCTGGGGCTTCACCTATCCCTATGATGAAAAGACCCAGCGCTCGCCCGCGAGCGACCCGCAGGCCGCCAGCGCCCTGTACATGGAGGAGTTCGACGCACTGGTCGCCCAGATCAACCGCCTGCTGCCCCAGCGGCTGATGACCGAGCCCGACCTTGCGCGCCGCAGCCTGCTCTACGCACTGCCCCAGCAGTTTGCCGGCCTCAAGGACGTGGTGCGCGACACGCTGGATGCGGCGTTCTCCGCCTCGCGCTTCAAGGAAAAGCCGCTGCTGCGCGGCGTCTACTTCACCAGCGGCACGCAGGAGGGCATGCCCTTCGACCGCGTGATGTCAGCCCTGTCGCGCCGCTTTGCGCTGCGTGGCCGCCTGCCGGCCGATGCCGTGCCGCAGCAGGGCCGCAGCTACTTCCTGGAGTCGCTGTTCAAGGACGTGATGTTCAACGAGTCCGGCCTGACCGGGCGCAACGCCAAGAAAGAGCGCCAGCTGCGCCTGATGCAGGCCGCCGGCCTGTGCGCGCTGCTGCTGGCCCTGGGCGGCGCGGCCCTGGCCTGGACGCTGAGCTACGAGAACAACCAGCGCTACCTGAACGAAGTGGCCGACAACGCCGGCACACTGCGCCAGGCCGTGGAGGAATCCAAGGCCACCGACCCCGACAACGTGGTCGCCCTGGTGCCCATGCTCAACCACGCGGCGCGCGTGGCGCAGAGCAGCCGCTTCGAGGAATCGGCCCCGCTGGGCTGGCGCTGGGGCCTGCTGCAGGTGCCCAAGGTACAGACGGCCGCCCACGCCACCTACCTGCGCCTGCTGGAAGACGCCTGGCTGCCGCGCCTGAGCAGCCATGTCGCGCGCTCGCTGCGCCAGGTCAGCACCGGCAGCCCCGAGGCCAGCTACGAAACGCTCAAGGCCTATCTCATGCTCTATGAGCCCGACCACTTCGACGCCACCTTCGTCAAGGCCTGGCTGCGCAGCGATTGGGAAAACACCCTGCCCCAGCATCTGGTGCAGGCCGGCCTGGTGGACCAGCTGTCCGAGCACCTGGACCGCCTCATCGACGGCCGCGTGGTGGTTTCCGCCCAGCCCATCGACGCCAACCTGGTCGCCGAGGTACGCCAGCGCCTGGCCCAGATGTCGCCCGCCCAGCGCGCCTACAGCCGCCTCAAGCAGCTGCTGAACACCGGCGACAAGCTGCCGCCCGACTTCAGCGTGGTGCGTGCCAGCGGGCCCGAGGCGCCCCAGGTCTTTGCGCGTGCCAGCGGCAAGCCGCTCACCCAGGGCATCAGTGGCCTGTTCACCTATGACGGCTACCACGGCCTCTTCCTGCACGAGCTGCCCAAGGTCACCACCTTGCTGGCCAAGGAGGAAACCTGGGTGCTGGGCCAGGCCGAAGGCCGTCGCAGCGTGGCCCAGGAAGTGCTGACGGGCCAGCTGGCCAACGAGGTCAAGCGCCTGTACCTGATGGAGTACGCGCGTCTGTGGGAAACCTTCCTGGCCGACATCCGCCCCATACGCACGGCCTCGCTGGAGCAGGCCGGCGAGCAGGCCCGCCTGTACTCGTCCGCCAACTCCAGCCTGGAGCAGTTCATCCGCGCCGTGGCCCGCGAGACCACGCTGGCCCGCCGCCCGGACCAGCAGGAAGGCGGCAGCTCGGGCAGCACCAGCAGCTGGCTGGGCGAGAAACTGCAGCGCATCCGCGAGGAACAGCACCAGCTCAGCCGCCTGACCGGCAAGCCGCTGAACGTGGGCGGCATGCTGGCCACGGGCACGCTGGAGGCCGACATCGTGGACTTCCGTTTCCGCGAATACCGGCGCCTTGCCACCAGCAACGGCTCGGGCCCCGCGCCCATCACCGCCAGCCTGCAGGTGCTCAACGAGGCGGCGGCCGTCATCGCCTCGGCGCGCCAGCAGGTGATCCAGGGCGGCGGCGTGCCTCCCTCGCTGAGCGGCACGCTGGAGAAGGTGCGCTCGGAAGCCAAGCGCGTGCCGCCTCCGCTCAACAGCATGTACGAGGCCCTGGCCACGTCCACCTCGTCCTTCGTGGGAAGCAGCGTGCGCAGCACGCTGGGCGGCAACCTCAACGCCACCATCGGCGACTTCTGCCGCCGCGCCATCCTGGGCCGCTACCCCTTCACGCGCAGCGCCACGCGCGACGTGACCACGGACGACTTCGCCCGCCTGTTCGCCACCGGCGGCACGATGGACGAGTTCTTCCGCACCCAGCTGCAGACCATGGTGGACATCTCCACCGTGCCCTGGACCTTCAAGCAGGGTGTGGACGGCACGCCGGTGGGGGGCTCTGCCTCGCTGGCCGCCTTCCAGCGCGCGGCCTCCATCCGCGACGTGTTCTTCCGCGCAGGCGGCAACACGCCCGGCATCCGGCTGGAGATCAAGCCGCTGGACATGGACGCCTCCATCTCCCAGATGGTGCTGGACGTGGACGGCGAAATCGTGCGCTACCAGCACGGCCCGCAAATCCCCAAGGCCGTCTCCTGGCCGGGCACGCGCGGCACCGGCCAGGCCCGGCTGCAGATCACGGCCGCCGGCGCCCAGAACACCGGCATCGTGACCGAAGGCCCCTGGGCGCTGCACCGCCTGTTCGACCGTGCCCAGATCCTGCCGGGCAACTCGCCCGAGCGTTTCACGGCCATCTTCACCATCGACGGACGCAAGCTGCGCATGGAAGTCACCACCAGCAGCGTCCTCAACCCATTCCGGCTCAAGGCCATGGAGGAATTCGAATGTCCGGACCGGCTGTGAACGCCATGACCCTCCAGCGACCCTGCGCCGCCTGGTGGGGCAAGCTGCCAAGCCAGGGCGATTTCGTCGGCCGGCGCATGCCCCACGCACTGACCATGCGCTGGGACGAGTGGTTGCGCAACGGCATGGACCAGCTGCGCAGCGATGCGGCCGACAACTGGTCCACGCGCTTCGTGCACTCGCCGCTGTGGTTCTTCCTGTGCCCCGCCTCCATCCTGGGCCAGCCCATGGTGGGCGTGATCGGGCCCAGCTCCGACCGCATCGGCCGGCTCTTTCCACTGGCCATCATGGCCACGGTGGACGGCAGCTCCGGCATGCCGGCGTCCGACCAGGACATCGAACGCTTTCTGAGCGGCGCCCGTGATGCACTCATCGACGCCCGGCGCCTGCCGCTGTCAGCCCAGCAGCTCGACGAGCGGCTGGCCACCCTGCAATGGCCGTTCCAGCAGGACGGCCGCACGCCGGGCAGCGCCTCCATCCACAGCCTGCTGGCCGACCTCGACATGGGCACCTCGCAAGGCAACGCCGCGCGCCTGCCGCGCATGGACTGGCGCGCCTGCATGCGCCCGGGCTCCACCACCTCCGTCTGGTGGATCTCGGCCACGCCGCGCCACGCCCCTGACGAAGTGGTCCAGCACGAAGTGCTGCACCGCCGCCTGTTCACCCGGCTGTTCAAGGGCGCCTGAGTTCGTCCAGATCGCACCGCCCACTCCACACCATACCCAAGCAACACCGACCCGCCCATGGCCAATATCCAGGACCTGCTGACCGAGACCGCCGCCGAGCCGCCCTGCGGCCCGGACCTTACCTATGACAACGATTTCCAGGCCATGGAAAGCGCTGCGCAGGGCAAGGTAGAACAGCAGTTCGGCGACACCGTCATCCCCGCCGAGCCACCGGACTGGCGCGACGTGGAGCGCCAGGCCTCGGCCCTGATGCAGCGCACCAAGGACCTGCGCGTGGCCGTGCTGCTGTGCCGTGCCTGGACCATCCTGCACGGCCTGCCCGGCACGCTGCAGGGCCTGCAGCTGTGCGGCGCCCTGCTGGAGCGCCACTGGGAGCATGTCCACCCCCTGCCCGAGGATGGCGACGACTACTTCATGCGCATGAACGCCCTGGGCACCCTGTCGGACGTGACAGGCTTTGTGCGTGACCTGCGCAACGCCGACTTCCTGCGCGGCGCCCTGGGCCAGATCAGCGTGCGCGACGCCGAACTGATGGCCAAGGGCAACGTGCCCGAGGACCTGCCGCACCTGACCGCCGACGAATTGCGCATGGCCTCGGCCCGCGCGCATGCCGAGGGCCACGAAACCCTGCTGGCCGTCACCCCTGCGCTGCAGGAACTCGACCGGATCCGCGCCTGCTGCGAACAGCACCTGCCCAGCCACCAGCAGCCCGAGCTCGACGGCCTGCGCCAGCTGCTGCTGGCCCTCAAGCAATGGCAGCCCCAGTCCACAGGCGATGCCGACACGGCCGCCGAAACCGATCCGGCCGCACAAACCGGTACAGAGGGCGGCACGGTGGCCCACCCCGCGCCAGGCTCGGCACCCGCCCCGGCGCGCAACCGCGAACAGGCGATTGCCCAGTTGCTGGAAATCGCCGCCTTCGTGGAGCGCACCGAGCCCTCCAACCCCGCCCCCCTGCTCATCCGCCGCGCCGCCCGCTTCATGCGCATGGGCTTCATGGACATCCTGCGCGAACTGTCGCCCGACAGCCTGGCCCAGGTGGAAGTGATCACGGGCGCCCACCTGCAGGAGCAGCAGACATGAAGGCCAAATGCTGTTTCATGGCCCTGGGCGTGGGTCTCTCGACGCCAGCCTTCGCAGATGCCGGTGCACGGCCTGCAAACGCCATCGAGCGCATCACGATCCGCGACGGCACCGCCAAAAGCGAAGACCCCAGCATCCATTGCGATTCACTGCGCATTGACGAAAAGCGCGCGCGCTACTTCCTGCGCCACGCCAGGCCCAGCAGCCAGTTCAATTACGCGCATGCCTATGAAACCGGTAGCTGCAGTGCCCGTGCCGTCGTGCGCTTCAAGGGCGGCCGCCAAGTCAACCTGACCATCGACAGCGGCACGGGCTGGGGGACGGCGGAGAACAAGCGCTCCATCGCCTACCTCTACTGCGAGGAATGCACGGACCTGCTGGACCCGGACTTCGCTTTCAAGGAGCTGGCTGCCCCATGACACCCACCCCAACCACCTGTTTCCACACGGCCTCTTGCGCCCTCAGCCCTTCGGTCCGCCGCAAGGCGGGACTCCAGGCTTTTTACTTCTGCGACCTATTTTTTTCTTGAAAGGAACACCCGCATGTCGCTCACCAAAACCGGCAAGAGTGGTCAGAAATTCATCGCGCGCAACCGTGCGCCGCGCGTGCAGATCGAGTACGACGTCGAGATCTACGGCTCGGAAAAGAAGGTGCAGATCCCCTTCGTGATGGGCGTGCTGGCCGATCTGTCGGGCAAGCCCGTCGATCCGCTGCCCGAAATCGCCGACCGCAAGTTCCTGGAAATCGACATCGACAACTTCGATGCGCGCATGAAGTCCATCAAGCCCCGCGTCGCCTTCCAGGTGGACAACACGCTGACGGGCGAGGGCAAGCTCAACATCGACCTGAGCTTCGAGAGCATGGAGGACTTCTCCCCCGCCGCCATCGCGCGGCGCGTGGGCGCGCTCAACTCGCTGCTGGAGGCACGCACCCAGCTGCACAACCTGCTGTCCTACATGGACGGCAAGCAGGGCGCCGAGGAGCTGATCGGCAAGGTGCTCAAGGACCCTGCGCTGCTCAAGTCGCTGGCCGCCGCGCCCAACATCACTGCCCCGCAGGCCTCGGGCCCTGCATCCGAGGCTTGAGGCAGCACATCAGGAAGGCAAGCACGTCATGAATACCGCAACCCAACTCGAACAATCGACCCAGGCGCTGGCCGGCAGCGAATTCGGCAGCCTGCTGCAAAAGGAATTCAAGCCCAAGACCGACCAGGCCCGCGAAGCCGTGGAAGCGGCCGTGCAGACGCTGGCCCAGCAGGCCCTGGGCTCGGCGATCACGCTGTCCAACGATGCCTACCAGACGGTGCAGGCCATCATTGCCGAGATCGACCGCAAGCTGTCCGAGCAGATCAACCGCATCATCCACCACGATGACTACCAGAAGCTCGAAGGCGCCTGGCGCGGCCTGCACCACCTGGTGACCAACACCGAGGTGGACGAGATGCTCAAGATCCGCGTCATGAACATCTCCAAGAAGGAGCTGCACCGCAACATGCGCCGCTTCAAGGGCGTGGGCTGGGACCAGAGCCCCGTCTTCAAGAAGGTGTACGAAGAGGAGTACGGCCAGTTCGGCGGCGAGCCCTTCGGCTGCCTGGTGGGCGACTACCACTTCGACCACAGCCCGCCGGACGTGGAGCTGCTCGGTGAAATGGCCAAGGTGGCCGCAGCGGCCCACTGCCCCTTCATCTCGGGCGCGGCGCCTGCCATCATGCAGATGGAATCCTGGCAGGAGCTGGCCAACCCGCGCGACCTGACCAAGATCTTCACCAACACCGAGTACGCCGCCTGGCGCAGCCTGCGCGAGTCCGACGACGCCAAGTACATCGGCCTGGCCATGCCCCGCTTCCTGGCACGCCTGCCCTACGGCGCGCGCACCAACCCGGTCGATGAATTCGACTTCGAGGAAGAAACCGACAGCGGCGACCACGGCAAGTACTGCTGGGCCAACTCGGCCTACGCCATGGCGGTCAACATCAACCGCTCGTTCAAGTACTACGGCTGGTGCACCTCCATCCGCGGCGTGGAATCGGGCGGCGCGGTGGACAACCTGCCGGCCCACACCTTCCCCACCGACGATGGTGGCGTGGACATGAAGTGCCCCACGGAAATCGCCATCAGCGACCGCCGCGAGGCCGAGCTCGCCAAGAACGGCTTCATGCCCCTGGTGCACCGCAAGAACTCGGACGTGGCCGCCTTCATCGGCGCCCAGTCGCTGGCCAAGCCCGCCGAGTACTACGACTCCGACGCCACGGCCAATGCCAACCTGTCGGCGCGCCTGCCCTACATGTTCGCCTGCTGCCGCTTCGCGCACTACCTCAAGTGCATCGTGCGCGACAAGATCGGCTCCTTCCGCGAGCGCACCGACATGGAGCGCTGGCTCAACGACTGGATCATGAACTACGTGGACGGCGACCCGGCCAACTCCTCGCAGGAGACCAAGGCCCGCAAGCCCCTGGCCGCCGCCGAGGTGCAGGTGCAGGAAGTCGAGGGCAACCCCGGCTACTACACCTCCAAGTTCTTCCTGCGCCCCCACTACCAGCTGGAAGGCCTGACCGTGTCGCTGCGCCTGGTGTCCAAGCTGCCTTCCGTGAAGCAGGGCGCGAAGTAAGACTGCCCGCCCACCTGGCTCCTGGTGCCGACACGCTCGCACCAGGGCCAGGCCCCATAACAAGAAACAGGCCTGGAGAAGCTTTCCCCTCCAGGACCCAACTCAGAGAGGCTTTTCATGCCCTGGAATGTAGACAACGCCGTCGCCACCCTGCAGACCAATGCCCGCGCCAGCTCCGCCGGCTACTGCGCGCGCTATGTGCGCGATGCGATCGGCGCTGGCGGCATCGCACTGCAGCGCACGCGCGATGCCAAGGACTACGGCACCAGCCTGGTGGCCGCCGGCTTCACACGCTACGACGCCATGCCCGAAGGTGGCTACAAGAAAGGCGATGTGGCGGTGATGCAGGGCTTCACCTCATCGCCCGCCGGCCACATGCAGATGTTCGACGGAAGCGTCTGGATCTCGGACTTCAAGCAGAACGGTTTCTGGGCAGGCCCCGGCTACCGCACCCACAAGCCCGCTTTCAAGATCTACCGCCATCCCTGATGCGCCCATTGAGCCACGCCATGAACGCCTGTTCCAAAGCTTTCTTCACCCTGCTGCTGGCCGGCACGGCCTGCGCCACGGTGCAGGCCGCCCCTGCCGCGGCAGCGGACATCACCACCCTGTTCACCGACGCCCTGCATTGCCGCATCGAGTTTCCCGATGGCCGCGACGAAGCGCTGGCCCAGCGCCTGCGCGCCCAGGGCGTGACCGTGGTGGACCGCGCGCCCGGCGAAAGCCTGGACCTGCTTTATCTGTTTGCCACGCCGTTGGAGATCGATGGCACGCAGGTGTCCTCCATCACCGTGCGCGGCGGCAGCGGCAGCATTGTCGCGGCGCGCGCCACGGGCAGCCTGCAGGCCCTGGTCCAGCGCACCAAGGCCCGGCCACAGGCGCGCAGCAGCTGGAACCTGGAAGGTTTCGGCGAGCTGCCCGCCCAGTACGCACGCGCCATGCCGCTCAGAAAGGGCCTGGACGAGACGCCACCGCGCATCGTCATCGGCCATGTGGCCGGCGAGGCGCCCGACGCCGTGCGCTGGGGCTGCCGCTCCTACGACGACTGACCGGGGCGCAGCCGCACCCCGCCCCTCTCTTTTTCCTGCGTTTTCACCATGCCCCTGCCCAGCTTCACCTCACAGCTTTCCCTGGACGAGCAACTCAAGGCCCTGAAGGACCAGATCCGCCAAGCCCCGGCCTCGGCGCCCCTGCGCGTCTACTACTTCCAGCTGCTGTGCGTGCTGGGCGAATGGCAAAAGGCGCTGGAGCAGCTGCAGCTGTGCGCCCAGCTCGACCCGTCGTGCGAGCCCATGGCGCGCGCCTACCGCGAGGCCATCCGCTGCGAAGTGCTGCGCGCCGAGGTCTTCGCCGGCAAGAAAAAGCCCTTTCTCATGGGCGAGCCCGCGCAATGGCTGGCCTGCCTGATCGACGCCCTGGCCCATGAAGGAGCAGCTGCCCAGGACCTGCGCGCCCGCGCCCTGGACGAGGCGCCCGCCACGGCCGGCCACATGGGCGAGCACCGCTTCGAATGGCTGGCCGACAGCGATACCCGCCTGGGCCCCGTCTGCGAGCTGCTGGCCCACGGCAGCTACTACTGGCTGCCCTTCGACGCCATTGCACAGATCGGCTTCGAGCCCGTGCAGGACCTGCGCGACCTGATCTGGCTGCCCTGCGAGGTCACGCTGCGCGAGGGCGGCGCGCTGCAGGGCTTCATGCCTGCGCGCTATCCGCTGGTGCCCGGCGATGACGACGCCGTCCGCATGTCGCGCCGCACGCAGTGGAGCCCGCTGGACACAGATGCCTCCGATCCTGACGAATCCTCGGGCCACGTCGCCGGCCACGGCCAGCGCACCTGGGTCACCGACTCCGAGGACTTTCCCATGCTGCAGGTGCGCCAGCTCACGCTGAGCACCGCTGCCTGATACCCCGCCCCTTTTTCATCACCCGCAAGACCAGACACCTGCCCACAATGTCCGCATCGATTGCCTTCACCCTCTTCCAAGTCAACTACGCCAAGTCCATCGCTGATGAGATGGAACGGCGCCAGCTGGATGTCCTGGTGCTCACGCCCCTGGAGTACCTGGGCATCCTCGCGGACAAGGCACGCATCGACCCGCGGCTCGCCTCCCGGCTGCACGCCATCCTGGCGCAGACGCCGCTGGGCGAGTACTGGACCAAGGTGATGAGCCCCAACGTGGGCGAGCCCTGGGTCGCGCCTGCGGCCCTGGGCTCCATGGATGCCTACATGATCGCCAGAACCCTGCAGGCCCTGGGCATGGCCGGCGTGGGCTCCTACGTCAAGACCACGTCCAGCGGCACCTACATCATCATCAGGGGCCATGCGGGCCTGCGCGGCCACCTGCTGCGCGGCACGCGCTACCTGGCCTCCAACCCGCGCATGGTGCAGATGGGCCTGGGCATGCGCGGGCTGCAGAACGTGGCCAGGGGCGGCTTCATCCTGGGCGTGGTGGTCTCCAGCCTCATCGAGTCGCTGGACTTCATGTTCAACGACGAAAAGACCATGCACGACCTGGTCGGCGGCATTGGCGTGGAGGCCGTCAAGGCCGGCCTGGCCACCATGGTGGGCCTTGGCATAGGCGCTGCCGTGGCTGGCGCCACCGCCGTGGCCGTGCTCCCGCTGGCCGCCATGGCCGTGGCCGTGCTGGTCACAGGCATGGCGCTGAATGCAGCCGACCAGAAATGGCAGATCAAGCAAAAGGTGATTTCCGCCCTGAAATCCCTGACCGATGACACGCCCCAAGGCCTGTACCGCGTCAACACCCAGTCGCCCGAATGGAAGAAGCTGAACCAGGACAACGGCCAGCAGCCCGACGGTGACATCGCCTGCGCGCCCGGCCCCGGCAGTACCGGCCTCTTGTGCAGCATCAACCGTCAGAAGTGACAGGGACCGAATACTCCATGCAAGACCGCGTCCGCCAGAACCGCAGGAACGCCATCTGGGCCATCCCCCTTGGCATGGCCCTGCTCGCGGCCAATGCGTACCTGGTGCTGGCGGAGATTGCGCCCGACATCCGGGGCCTGCTCGATCGCGCGCCCGCCGTCAGGATCACGCCGCTGTCGCCACTGGCCATCACAGCGCTGGCCTTCCCGCTGGTGATGGTTGCAGCGGTCATCGCCAATGCCATTCCCTGCAGCAAGACCGTGCTCAAGAAGGTGGAGTACGCACTGATGGGCGTCCTCGCCATCAATGTGCTCTCCATTGCCGTGTCCTTTCTGGTGGTTGCGCCACTGCAGCACTACGCCATGCCCCGGATGGGATACGAGCGCTGCAACATCCTTCAAGGCCATCCCAGCATGTACTTCACCGACTGGGTCAGCAACCCCGCATGGTGCGTGCGCGGCAAAAGCCGGGAATGGGTGAATGAGCAGGCGCTGCTGGCCGGCGCCGCAACCACCCCGGCGGCAACCGCTTCCGAAGGGGGCCGCGATGCGCATTGAAATGCCGCAGTTCCAGCAGCCACGCCTGATCGCGGCATTCGTCCTTGCGATGGCATGTCTGAGCCCCTGGGCTGCCGTTGCCGCCACGCCCGGCACCCTGCGCTGCGGCTGGTTCGACAACCCCACGCCCGCCAATGCATCGCTGACCGATCGCGATACCGACTGGACCGTTGGCGTGCAGGGCGGCCACCAGGCCCAGGGCGACTGGCCCCGCTTTGCAAACCGTGACTGGGTGCATACCGGCCATGGCAGCCACGGCTATGGCTGCGCCTGCATGAAGGTGTTCACCGATGACAAGGAGCAGATCGTTCAGATCTTCTCTGCCCGTTCGCGCCCTCTTTCCGCCTGCCGCCAAGACCCGGCTTTGAAGGCGAAGGAGCCCGTGAACCCCCTGGCGGCTGCCCGGCCGGCCGGTTCCTGAAGAAACAAGCCATGCGCCCCAGTCCCCTGAACCCCATGCCCACGCTGCGCACGCGCCAGAACCAGGCGACCGCAGCCAAGGACCGGCTGCAGCCCGCCCTGCTGGACCGGCTGACCGACCATGAGCCCCATCTGCGCACCGAGCGGCCCGATGCGGTCTTCGTGAACGAATCCCGCCTGCGCGAGGCCCTGCTGCGCGACCTGGGCTGGCTGCTCAATGCGCGCGATGCCTGGGACCACGTGGAGATGGAGGGGCTGGAGCATGTGCAGCGTTCGGTCATCAACTACGGCATGCCGCCGCTGGCCGGCCAGCTGCTGTCCGAGCTGGACTGGAGCCATGTGGAGCGCAGCATCCGCGAAAGCATCCTGGCCTTCGAGCCGCGCATCCTGCCCAAGACGCTGGCCGTGACGCTGCTGGCCTCCACCGAGCAGCTCAACCACCACAACACGCTGCAGTTCGAGATCCGCTGCCAGTTCTGGTCCATGCCCTATCCGCTGGAGCTGCTGCTCAAGACCAGCCTGGACCTGGAGACCGGCCAGGTCTCGCTGCAAAACCTCAGGGCCTGAGCCCGGACGCCGCCACACACACCATGAATCCCCGCCTCGTCGAGTACTACAACCGCGAACTGGCCTATCTGCGCGAGCTGGGCGCCGAGTTCGCCGCCGCCTTCCCCAAGGTGGCGGGCCGCCTTTCCCTGCACGACACCGATGTGGCCGACCCCTATGTGGAGCGCCTGCTGGAAGGCTTCAGCTTTCTGAGCGCGCGCATCCAGCTGAAGATGGATGCGGAGTTTCCGCGCCTGTCCCAGCGCATGATGGAGATGGTCTGCCCCCACTACCTGGCGCCCACGCCATCCATGGTGGTAGTCCAGCTCAAGCCCAGCGCCAAGGAAGGCAACCTCGTGGACGGCTTCACCCTGCCCTCTGGCAGCGTGCTGCGCACCCACAAGTCACAGGAAGAGCAGACCATCTGCGAATTCCGCACCGGCGGGCCGCTGACGCTGTGGCCGCTGGAGATACGCCAGGCGCGCCTGGGCGGCCCGGCGCTGGACCTGCCCCATGCCCTCGTGCCCCAGCTGGGCGAGGCCGGCGGCCACCTGCGCCTGCAGCTGGCCACGCTGGACGCCTCGCAGTGCATGCAGCTGGCGATGGACCAGCTGTGGGTCTACATCCATGCGGGCGATGTCGTCGCCTCCCACCTGCAGGAGCTCATCCATACGCAGACGCTGGCCATCGTGGTCCACCACCCGCAGGACCCGCGCCAGGTCTGGGACGTGCTCCAGCCCGATGCACTGCGCGCCGAAGGCCATGACAGCGAGCAGGCGCTGATTCCCTATTCGCACCGCGCCTTCCAGGGCCACCGTCTGCTGCACGAGTACTTTGCGTTTCCCGCGCGGCAGCGGTTCTTCTCGATCAACGGCCTGTCGCGCAGCATGCGCCGCATTGCCCATGACGGCGTGGGCATCACCGTGCTGCTGCGCCGCGCCGCGCCCACGCTGGAGCCGCAGATCGACGCGGCCAAGCTGCTGATGCACTGCATTCCGGCCATCAACCTGTTCGAGTACACGGCGGACCGCCTGCATGTGGCCTCCAACGTGCACGAGTACCACGTCATTCCCGACCGCACGCGGCCGCTGGACTTCGAGGTCTACGGCGTGCAGGCCGTCACCGGCCACCACGAAGGCAAGACCCAGGACCGCGAATTCGCGCCGCTGTACGCATCCACGCACGGCCTGCACTCCACCGAGCAGGCCTACTTCACCACGCGGCGCGAGCCCCGGCTGTTTTCCGAGCGCAGCCTGCGCAGCGGCCCGCGCACGCAGTACCTGGGCTCGGAAGTCTTCATCTCCCTGGTGGACCAGCGCGAGGCCCCGTTCTCCGACGACCTCAAGCAGCTGTCCATGCACACCCTGTGCACCAACCGCGACCTGCCCCTGCTCATGCGCGTCAACCAGCCGGGCGGCGACTTTGCGCTGCAGGAATCGGCACCCGTGGAATGGGCCCGCGCCATCGCCGGCCCCAGCGCGCCCATCCCCGCCGTGGCCGACGGAGGCCTGACCTGGCGATTGATCTCCCACCTGAGCCTGAACTACCTGGCCATGACCGATCTGTCCGACGAGGAAGGCGCGGCCACGCTGCAGGAGCTGCTGCGCCTGTACCTGGACCTGGGCAACCACCAGCTGGCCGGGCAGATCGCCGCCATCCAGGGCATGCGCATCGAACCCATCACGCGCCGCCTGCCCCAGCACCGCCAGCTGGTCTACGGCCGCGGCGTGGGCGTACACCTGAGCGTGGACGAGCCGGCCATGGCCGGTGTCAGCCCCTGGCCCCTGTCCAATGTGCTGGAGCGATTCTTCGCCCGCCATGTGGGCGTCAACAGCTTCACCGAGCTGCAGCTGCACTCGCGCCAGCGCGGCCCCGTCGCGCGCTGGACTCCGCGCCCCGGACAAAGGCCCGGCATATGAGCAACGCCGCCCACGCCCCCCTGCCCGAACCGGAACACCTCCAGCCTGCGGCTCCGGCTCCAGTGCCGGCGCCCGTGCAGGCCGCCGGGCCCGACGACGCCCGGGCGCGCCTGTTCTGGCAGCGCCTGAGCGCCAAGCCCTACCAGTTCGACCTGATGCACAGCCTGCGCTACCTGCAGGCACGCCATCCCGCGCTGCCGCGCCTGGGCCAGGCCACGCGCCCCAAGGACGAGCCGCTGCGCCTGGGCCAGGACCCGTCGCTGGCCTTCGCCCCCGCCACCATTGCCGAAATCCTGCCCTCGCGCGCCGGCGAGCCCGAGCGCATGACGGTCTGGAACTTCGGCCTCTACGGCCCCAACGGCCCGCTGCCCACGCACATCACCGAATACGTGCGCGAGCGCCTGCGCCAGCATGACGACGCCACGCTGGCACGCTTTTCCGACATCTTTCACCACCGCATGCTGCTGCTGCTGTTCCGCGCCTGGTCGGACGCACAGCCCACCGCATCGCTGGACCGGCCGGGCGAAGACCCCTTTGGCCGCTACATAGACAGTTTCATAGGCGCCGGCCTGCCCAGCCAGCGCGCGCGCGACGACGTGCCCGACCACGCCAAGCGCTTCATGGCCGGCCATCTGACCCGCTGGACGCGCAACCCCGAAGGCCTGTGCCAGGCCCTGTCGCACTACTTCCAGATTCCCGTGAAGCTGGAAGAAAACTGCCTGCACCACCTGGAACTGGAGCCCGAGCAACAGACCCGGCTGCAGGGCCGCCCCTGCAACTCGCGCCTGGGCGTGGACGCCGTCGTGGGCTCGCGCGTGCCCGATGCGCAAAGCAAGTTCCGCCTGGTGCTCGGCCCGCTGGGCCTGGAGCAATACCGGCAGCTGCTGCCCCAGGCCGCACTGTTCCAGACCCTGGTGGACTGGGTGCGCAACTACCTGGGCATCGAATTCGCCTGGGACTACGTGCTGGTGCTGCGCCGCCAGGAAGTGCCTGCCGCCCGACTGGGCAGCAGCACCCAGCTGGGCTGGACCACCTGGCTCACCCACGCCGAGCCCGCCCAGGACGCGCGCGACTTCCGCCTGGACCCCGAAGCCTGGCTGCGCCAGCGCCGCCAGCCCGTGCGGGGCCGGCGCCCCGGCCCCAGCCCTCGAACCACTGAATCCCCGAACCACTGAATCACCACTTCCCTGCTCGCACACATGCCCACCGTACAGATCAAGTTCCCGCACAACGCCCCGGTCCCTTCCACGCTGACGCTGGTCGAAGGCAACCGCCTGCGCGTCAAGATCGAGGCCGTCGCCAAGACCTACAAGCTGGGCGCCAGGATCGATGCGCCCAGCATTCTTGCGGCCCAGCCCCCCGTACACAACGCCCGCGCCGACAGCTGGCAATTCGACTTCGTGGCGCAGCAGCCCGGGCTCACCAAGCTCAGCATCGTGGCGGTGCAGGGAACCGGGCTCAGCGTCATGCCCGCAGCCATCACCGTGCAGGTGGAGAAAAGCATTTCGCTGCCTGCGGAGAGCACGACGGAGGGGATGCTGGCAAGGCTGTTCCTGGCGGAGAACACCTCGCCCGCACTCGGTGGCTCAAGCTGGCGAATTGAAGACATTCGGACTTCCATGCAATGGATGCGGCGCGTGATCGAAAACCGCCTCAAGAGCCCGAATCCCGGGGATTTCATGGCACGTGGCGCCACCAGCGAAAAAGACATCGTCATGGCAAACGACCGTGGATCGGTCCAGTTCCACGGGTTCAACCTGTATCCCACGCTGCCATCCGAAATGGCAGGAAACCTTCAAAAGTATCTCCAGAACGCCAACAACGGCCTTCACCCGCAGCGCAAGGCCTATCTGGATTTTGTGCAGGCCGCCATCGACATCGCCCAGGCGCCAGTGCCCCCGGACCCCACGTCCACAGGGCTCTTCGGTTGGAAAACCAACGAAGCTCCCCAGCCAGGCCCCGAATTCCGCGAACACAAGACCCTGTCTGGCAACACGTTCTACACCCATACCCGCTTGCGCAAGAAGGACTGAAGCCCATGCCTGAACTTCAACAAGCCATCCAGCGATTGGGCTCCCCCAGCCACCACGGCCATTGCGCAATGCCTGCCCTTGCGAAGCCGGCCAGCGTCTCGGTCGGTCTCGCACGGGCAGCGTGCCTGACCCTCCTCGCAGTCGCAAGTTGGCACGCTGGCGCTGCGGCACCGGCAGACACAGCCGATGCCGTACCAAAGCCCGCCGCGGCCGCCGACTTCTCGCGCCCGACCTCTCACTACGTGGCATCGGTTGCGGCCCTTCGCAACTATCTGCAAGCCAAGGACGAAGCCAACAACACCCAGAAAGCCCAGAGCAGGCAGCACTTTTGCTTCGTGCAACAGCACAACCGCACCGTAACCCCTGCGCGCTCATCGGTCTGGATGGTCTGGCTGGAAGGCGGCCAGATCGCCAATCTGGGGCAGCGCCGCTTCACCGCCAAACCATCGCTGGATGAAGCGCAATGGGACGGCGATGCCTTGGCCGAAGCCAAGGCCATCCACCTCGCGACCGACGTTCGTGAAACGGCGCAGGAAACGACCGGCAGCAGCATCCTAGTCGAGCGTGCCTGGGTGGACCTGCTGCTGGCGCAGTGCAAGGCCAAGGGCCGCACCATCAAAGTGGCTCCTGCCCGATAGCCGAATGCCGCATCTCCACCAATCCTGGTTGCCGCCCAGCCGGATGTGCCGGATGGCCTGTCTGGTGGCCGCGCTGGCCCTGCCCGCAACAGTCCTGGCTCAGGCCAATGCTGCGGCAGACAACGGCAGCCCTGCGCCAGCAACCTCCCAGGGTCTCCCTCCTGACGACTTCTCACGTCCCGTCAAGGCCAGCATCCCTTCGCCTGCCGTACTTCGCGCCTACCTTCGACTCAAGCTGCAGTACGCAGACACCTCCTTGGCGGGAAGGCGTCAGCACTTTTGCTTTGTCCAGCAGCGCTCCGCGCCGCCCGAAGATCCAAGCCCCTTCGTCTGGATGATCTGGCAAGACGGCGGCGAGATTCTCAGCCTGGGCTCGCTGTTGGCCCCGGCACATGCCACGCCGCAGGAGGCCGAGGAGCACGGCGAAGGCATGGCGCGCAACAAATCCATCCGCCTGGCCACTGGCGTCCGTGAAACGGCAGAGGAAATCACCGGCAGCAGCTTCCTCGTCGAACGCGCCTGGGTCGACCGGCTGCTGGCGCAGTGCCAGGCCAAGGGCCGCAAGGTCGAAGTCCGCCCCCTCCGCTAGCCGGCATGCCCGGCCCCCATTCATCCACTTTTTTCCGCACCCAAGACCCATGACAGAAATCAGCCGCCAATCCCTCTTCGGCAAGCTCAACCCGCTGCTGTTCAAGTCGCTGGAAGGCGCCACCGTGTTCTGCAAGCTGCGCGGCAATCCCTATGTGGAGCTGGTGCACTGGCTGCACCAGCTGCTGCAGGAAAACGACTGCGACCTGATCCGCATCCTGCGCCACTTCGACATCGCCTCCGACCGCCTGGCCGCCGATGTGCTGCGCCGCCTGGACCAGCTGCCGCGCGGCGCCACCTCGATCAGCGACTTCTCCGAGCACATAGAGACCGCCATCGAGCGCGGCTGGGTCTATACCACGCTGATGTTCAACGACAGCCAGATCCGCAGCGCCTATCTACTGTCGGGCATGGTGCGCACGCGCTCGCTGGCCAATGAGCTGCGCTCCATCTCGCGCGAATTCGACAAGATTTCCGAGCCCGCGCTCAGCGATGCCTTCGCCCGCCTGCTGCCCGACTCGCCCGAGGCACGCATGCGCGCGGCCGACGGCAGCGGGCTGGAAGGCACGCCGGGCGAAGCCAGCCAGGCCACGGGCACCGCGCCCGGCCAGGGCGGCGCGCTGCAGCAATACACGGTGGACCTGACGGCCCGCGCCAAGGCGGGCGAACTGGACCCGGTCACGGGCCGCGACGACGAAGTGCGCCAGATGGTGGACATCCTGCTGCGCCGCCGCCAGAACAACCCCATCCTGGTGGGCGAGGCCGGCGTGGGCAAGACCGCCGTGGTCGAAGGCCTGGCCCTGCGCATCGCCCAGGGCGACGTGCCGCCGCCGCTGCAGGGCGTGGAGCTGCGCGTGCTGGACGTGGGCCTGCTGCAGGCCGGCGCCAGCATGAAGGGCGAGTTCGAGAACCGCCTGCGCGGCCTGCTGGACGCCGTGCAGTCCAGCACCACGCCCATCGTGCTCTTCATCGACGAAGTCCACACCCTGGTGGGCGCGGGCGGCCAGGCCGGCACGGGCGATGCCGCCAACCTGCTCAAGCCCGCCCTGGCGCGCGGCACGCTGCGCACCATCGGCGCCACCACCTGGGCCGAGTACAAGAAATACATCGAAAAAGACCCGGCCCTTACCCGCCGCTTCCAGCTCGTTCAGGTGCACGAGCCCGACGAGCCCCGCGCCGTGGACATGCTGCGCGGCGTGGCCGCCAAGCTGGAAAACCACCACCAGGTGCGCATTGCGGCCGACGCGGTGGCCGCGGCCGTCAGCCTGTCGCACCGCTACATTCCCTCGCGCCAGCTGCCCGACAAGGCCGTCAGCCTGCTGGACACGGCCTGCTCGCGCGTGGCCATGGCCCTGCATGCCACGCCCGCCCAGCTGGAAGCCGTGCAGCGCCGCATCGAGGCCCTGGGCGTGGAGCAGGAAGTGCTGCTGCGCGAGGCCGCCCTCGGCCTGCCCACGGCCGAGCGCCTGCAGGCGCTGGAAACCGACCTGGCCAGCCTGCGCGACCGCCAGGCCACGCTGGCCGAGCGCTTCGGCCAGGAAAGCGCGCTGGCCCGCCGCATCCTGGAAACCGAGGCCGCCCTCATGGGCCTGAAGCCGCCCGTCTTCTCCACCGGTGCCGCCGCAGCCCCGTCCGCTGCGGCACCGGAAACGGCCGCCGAAGCCACCGCAACCGAACCTGCCGAGCCCCCCAGCGTGGCCGCGCTGGAAGCGCTGCGCCGCCAGCTCGCCGAGCTGCAGGGCGATGCCCCGCTGCTGCAGCCCGTGGTCGATGCCGGCGTGGTCGCCGCCGTCGTGGCCGAGTGGACCGGCATTCCCGTGGGCCGCATGGTGCGTGACGAGGTGCAGTCCGTGCTCTCGCTGGCAGACACGCTGGAGAAGCGCGTCATTGGGCAGCGCCATGGCCTGGAGGCCATCACGCGCCGCATCCAGACCTCGCGCGCGCGGCTGGACGACCCGGGCAAGCCCATCGGCGTGTTCCTGCTGGCCGGCCCCTCGGGCGTGGGCAAGACCGAGACGGCGCTGTCCCTGGCCGAAGCCCTGTACGGCGGCGAGCAAAACCTCATCACCATCAACATGAGCGAGTTCCAGGAGGCGCACACCGTCTCCACCCTCAAGGGCGCGCCACCGGGCTACGTGGGCTACGGCGAAGGCGGCGTGCTCACCGAGGCCGTGCGCCGCCGCCCCTACAGCGTGGTCCTGCTCGACGAAATCGAAAAGGCCCACTCCGACGTGCATGAAATGTTCTTCCAGGTCTTCGACAAGGGCTGGATGGAAGACGGCGAAGGCCGCTACATCGACTTCAAGAACACCGTCATCATCCTGACCTCCAACGTGGGCTCGGACCTGATTGCCAACATGTGCCGCGACCCGGACCTGGCGCCCACGCCGGAAGGCCTGGCCCAGGCCGTGCGCCAGCCGCTGCTGCAGACCTTCCCCGCCGCGCTGCTGGGCCGCCTGACGGTGGTGCCCTACTACCCCATCTCCGACGCCATGCTGGAGCAGATCATCCGGCTGCAGATGCTGCGCATACAGCGGCGCATCGAAGAGCGCCACGGCGCGCAGTTCAGCTTCGACGAAGCCGCCGTGGACCTGGTGCGCCGCCGCTGCAGCGAGGTCGAGTCCGGCGCGCGCATGGTGGACGGCATCCTCACCCAGAACCTGCTGCCGCGCATGGCCACCCACTTCCTGCAGGCCACCGTGGAAGGCCAGGAACTGCAAAGCCTGCACGCCGGCGCCAGCGGCGACGACTTCACGCTGGACGTGCGCACCCGCGCTGCGGAGCCCGCATGAGCGGGCGCCGTCTTCCACGCGCCACCACGGCAGCGATTGCAGCCGCGCTGCTGGCCGCCCCGGCCGCACATGCGCTGGACCTGAGCGCCATCGGACAGGCTGCCGACACCGTGCAGCGGGCCTCGGGCGCCGCCACGGCCGGGCAGCAGGCGCTGGAGGCCGGCCGCAGCGCGGCCAGCACGGCCACCAACGCGGCCACCGGTGCCGCCAGCGAGGCCCGTGCCTGGTGGGATCGCAACCAGGCCCAGCCAGAGGCGGCACAGTCGCCGCCCTCCGGCGCCGCCCCCGTGCAGGACGACCAGGGCGGCCCACGCCGCGTCATGGCCGTGCTGGGCGACGCCTGGACGGACAGCGCCCGGCGCGGCCAGGCCGTGGTCGCGCTCATGGACCAGGGGCCGTACCTCGTGCAGCGCCAGGCCGCCCATGTGGCGCCGGCCAAGTCGCAATGGCTGGCCCTGCCGCGCGGCGACAGCACCGGCGTGGCCATCGAACTGCCCAGCGACCCCGACGGCACGACCTATGACCTGTCCACCGGCCGCGCGCGCCCCGGTGGCCGGGGCGTGCGCATCTTCGCCCTGTCCGTCCACGCCGACGTGCCCCAGCGCGCGGGCCGGCGCAGCCTGGACGCCATAGAGCAGCACGCCATGCTGCGCGCCAGCTCGGTGCGCACCGAATGGCCGCGCCAAAGCGGCGACATCCTGGAGCCCACGGGCGGCAAGCTGCTGGTCTGGGCCAGCGATGCCACGCAGCGCTTCCCTTCCGGCTTTGGCGCCGACGGACGCCTGTTCACCGCCGACGACCCCATGGTCACCCTGCCGCGCGGCTACACCGTGGTCACGCTGGAGCCTCAGGGCCTGCGCTTCGACCGCGCCCGGGAAATCGCCCTGGCCTTCCACGCCGTCCAGCCCGCGCAGGACATCGATCTGTCCCGCCTGGGCGCAGGCGATGCGGCCCAGGCCCTCATCGGCCTCATTGCCGAGCGCCACCCGCTGGCCGCTGCCAGCGGCTTTGATGCCGGCAAGCTGCGTGCCGACTACGGCCAGCGCCTGCAGACCGCCGCCGAGCGCGGCGACAGCGCCGCACAGGCCCAGGCCCTGGCAGAAATGGGCCAGCGCCTGGGCGATGGCCAATACCGCGTTCTGCTGCCCGGCGGGCAGGCCTGGCCTGCCCGCACAGACCGGGGCCTGTCCCCGCAGCTGCTGGCACGCGGCAGCGTCAACCTGCCCATGCCGCGCACCTGGCTGCGCGAGGACGGCCGCATCGCCATCACCAGCGTGGCGCCAGGCTCAGCCGCCGCCAAGGCGGGCCTGCAGCCCGGCAGCGACATCCTCGCCATCGAAGGCGAAAGCCCGGCCCGCTACCTGGACCGCATTGCCCCCGCCTCGCTGCGCGCCGGTGCCGAAGCCCGCCGCGCCGACCTGCTGGCGCTGGACCTGGGCACGCCCGCCACGCTGAGCCTGCGCACCGCAGCCGGCACATCCAACAGCACATCCAGCGGCACATCCAGCAACCAGGAACAGACCCTGCGCCTGGACGCCGCCCCCGCCGCCACCACGGCCCTGCCTGCGGCCGAGCCCGCCCTGGCGTCCTTCCTGCTGCGCAGTGCCCAGGGCGGCAACCTGGCCTACATCGCACTCGACAGCTTTGCCGACGGCGCCACCGGCCAGCTCAACCGCTGGGAGGGCGCCCTGGCCGCCGCCACCCAGGCCAGAGTCACGGGCCTGGTCATCGACCTGCGCGCCCACCGGGGGGACGACGCCTACCAGTTGGTGCCCCACATGCTGGCCTCGCTCTACACGCGCGACAAGCCGCTGCGCATGCAGGACGCCGCCCAGCGCCTGTTCGACCCCGCCGCCCGCGTCTGGCGCAGCCGTGGCGGCCTGGGCCTGCCGGCCCAGCTGCCCCTGGCCGCCTCGGGCACGCCCTTCACGGCCCCCGTTGCCGTGCTCACCGGCCCCGGCTGCGCAGGCCCCTGCGAACTGTTCGCCGCCTGGCTGCAGCACAGCCAGCGTGCCGACATCGTCGCCACCAGCGCCACGGCCGGCGCCACCGGCCCCGCCACGCGCGTGCACCTGCCGGCCGGCTTCATCGTGCAAGTCCCCCTGCTCGCAGAAACCGGCCCCGCTGGCGGCAACAACCCCGCCGCACAAGCCCAAGGCGTGACCCCGCGCCTGCGCGTGCCCGTGGACGCGGCCTTCACCGCCTCCGTCCAGGCCGGCGGCGACCCGCTGCTGGATGCCGCCGTGCTCCATCTGGAACGCGCCCGCGCTGTGCAGGCATCGCGCTAGGCCCAGCCATCCATCGCCTTACGGAGACCCCTGAACATGCCACTTGCCATTACCAGCCAGCCCGCAGGACCGCAGTTCGCCATCACGGCCGATGCCCAAATGCCCACCATCACGGTGACTGCCGTCCTGCAGAACGAAGCGCTGCCTGCAGGGAGCACGCCCATCTTCGAATGGTCGGCCACGCTGACGTTCGAAGGCGGCACACCGCCTACCAACACAGCGTATGGAAGTGGCCGAAGCACTGCACACAGCCCTCTGCCACCGCAGACCAGCGCCAGCCCGAGCTGGCGCATCCCGTTCACCGAAGTCCGTGGAGGCCTGCTGACCGTGCAGGTCACGATGCGGGCGGCCGGTGTGGAGCGCCGGGCGCGGGCCACCTGGACCATCGTCGGCACCAATCCCACGAGCACCGCCATCCGTGCCTTTGCCAACAGCATTGGCGCCGACAGGATCGTGTTTCGAAAAAAAATGCGGCAGGAAAGCTCGCTGCAACAATTCCGCACACCCGGCAATTGGCCGAAATACAGCAGCGATGGCCTGGGTGGCGTGGGCCTGTGCCAACTCACCCGACCGGCACCGACTGCCAATCAGACCTGGAACTGGAAGGACAACGTGCGCGGCGGCTGGAAGCTCTTCCTGGAAAAGGAGGCCTTCGCAAGGGCATATCCTGGCAAGCAGCGCAAGGGCGAGCGGTTCAAAGGTCTGGTCAGAGCCTGGAACCAGGCCCGAACCGCACAAGGATTGCCAGCCATTCCCGTGGAACTGCCGGACTACACGGCCGAGCAGCTCGAACTCGACACCCTGCGCGGCTTCAACGGCTATGCCAACAATCTGCATGAGTACCGCATACGCATGCAGGGCGATCAACTGTGGGTGACGGTCAGCGCCGACGGCAATACGGCCCGCGCCGAATGGGAAAGGATTCCCGCCGCCGAGCGCGGCGCCGTGGGCGATCGCAACTATGTCGACAACGTGCTTGCCCGCGAGGACTTCTAGCCATGCCCTGGAATGCCACTCCCCGCCGCTTCGCGACCGTTGGCGTACTGCTGGCCAGCGCTTTGCTGTCCGCCGCATGCACACGCAATGCGAATGACAGTCCTGCGGCCTCGTCCGGGGAGGCGAAGCCGGCCAGCTTCGCCTCGTCGAACGACCAGGACCCGTACCGCTATCTCTATACCGTTTACTGCAACGGCACCGTTGATCGCCTGGACCTCGTCCAGCGATCCAAAGTGGGCAGTTTCCAGCTGTCCGAGCGCAGCGGCAGCCCCCCTGCCGTTGCGGCGCTTGCACAGCCGGGAGTACGCCCCGGCGGTTGCCTGGCCCGCTCCGTGGCCACGGACGATGCGCAGGATCGCACTGCCGCAATGGTCCACATCGTTGCCAGCAGCCATGTGGATCCCGATGCCGATGGCCGCAAGCCGTATCAGTTGCTGACATTCGAGCTGCCGCAATGGACACTGCAGCAGACCCGCAACCTAGGCAGCCTGGATGCACCGCCCCGTCTGGCCATCTCCGCCAACGCAAGCCTGACCGTGCAGCCCCGGGACGAGGACCCGGCTGCAGCCATGGCCGCGCAGGTTCAGTCCTGGGCGGGAGCCGATGCGATGACCTGGGCCAATGCCATCGAATGGTCAGCAGGCAATGTGCTGTTGACCTATGCCTTGCCCGATCAGCGCGGCACGGGCGCAGCGCTGGCGCTGCGCACGGGTGCGCGCATCGTGCGCCTGGCCGAATTCCGCCATGGCTTAGGTGACATCCCCCCGGACCTGCGTTTGGCGCCGGGCGGCCAGTTCGTGCTGGCCACCATGAAGCGATCCGTCCCCCTGGGCGAGGGCCTCAGCAAGGTCGAAGCCACCGGAGAGCTACGGCTGTATGGCGCGGACGGTCGCCAGCTCAGCGTGCTGAACCTGGAAAGCCTGGCAGGCAGCGTGCTGGCACTGAGACGGTCCGGCAAGCTGGACCTGGACCAACCCCGCACCGATAACGACTGGTTCAACGTGGCCTTGACGCCTGGCGGCCTGGCTGTTTTCACCGACCGGCGCGGCAACTACCAGTTCATCGCGCTGGGGCACACCTTTCGCCCCGATCCCGTCATCGATCCAGCCCTGGATGACGCAGACGGCGCCCGTCCAGGGCTGGTGTACGCAGCCCGATA